>WFQE01000296.1 GCA_015487165.1 Paracoccaceae bacterium
ACATCATCGGCGCCATCTGCGGTGCCAGTGTTGCGCTGGCGGCCTATCCGGTTCAAGCGTGGTACATCTTCCCCCTGATGGTCATCGCCGGTGGGCTGGGCGGATGGGCCTGGGGGATGATCCCGGCCCTGTTGCGAAACCGATTTGGCACCAATGAAATTCTGGTGTCGCTAATGCTGGTCTATGTGGCACAGCATCTGCTGTCGTCGATGTCTCTGGGGCTGTTGCGCAACCCCGAGGGCATGGGCTTTCCGGGGTCGCGAAACCTCCAACAATATGCCAGCGCCTCGAACCCCGAGCTGATCGCCGGAACCGGCATCCATTGGGGCGTTGTCGCAGCCTTTGTTGCCGTGATCGTGGCCTGGATCTTTATGAGCCGCCACATCACCGGCTTCAACGTCCGCCTGATGGGCGAGTCTCCGCGCGCAGCCACCTTTGCAGGCGTCATCCCCCAAAAGGTTGTGACCTTCACGCTGGGCCTGTCGGGCGCGCTTGCCGGATTGGCCGGCTTGTTCGAGGTGTCGGGCCCCGCAGGGCAGATCACGATCGATTTTGCATCCGGCTATGGGTTTACGGCGATCATCGTGGCCTTTCTCGGTCGCCTGCATCCAATTGGCATCATGCTGGGGGGGCTGCTGATGGCGCTGACCTATGTTGGGGGCAACCTTGTGCAGCAACAGGCCGGCCTGCCCGCCGCCGCCATCCAGGCGTTTCAGGGAATGCTGCTGTTCTTCCTGCTGGCGTTCGACCTGATTTCCGCCTACCGCATTCGCCTTGTCAGAAGGGAGCACAGCTGATGGACCTGTCCGCAATCAGTCCGGCGGCGCTGATCGCCGCCCTTATCGCAGCCTCGACACCGATTTTGCTGGCAGCGATCGGCGAACTGGTGGTCGAAAAGGCCGGGGTTCTGAATCTTGGCGTCGAAGGCATGATGATTACCGGCGCGATTTTCGGCTTTGCCGCCACCGTCGAAACCGGCTCGCCCTGGCTGGGCCTGCTTGCGGCAATGGCCGGTGGCGCGATACTGTCGCTGATATTTGCGGTGCTGACGCAGTATTTCCTGTCAAACCAGGTGGCAACAGGCCTTGCCCTGACGCTGTTCGGCCTCGGCTTTTCAGCCCTTGTCGGGCAGGGCTATACGGGGATCAAGCCGCCGGCATTTCCGCACCTCAACATTGCGGCGTTGAACGACATCCCGTTCTGGGGGCGCGCGTTTCTCAGCCATGATTACCTGGTTTATCTGTCAATTCTGCTGGTCTTTGTCGTCTGGTACTACCTGAAATACACCCGTTCCGGGCTGATCCTGCGCGCGGTTGGGGAAAACCATGACGCAGCGCATGCCATTGGCTATAACGTCACACGCATCCGCCTTCTGGCAGTCATGTTCGGCGGCGCTTGTGCCGGCCTTGGTGGTGCATATCTGTCGCTGATACAGGTCCCGCAATGGACGCAGGGCATGACCGCCGGGGCCGGCTGGATCGCGCTGGCCCTTGTGGTATTCGCATCATGGAAGCCTTGGCGCGTGGTTCTTGGTGCCTACATCTTTGGTGGCGTCTCGATCCTTCAGTTGAATCTTCAGGCGGTGGGTGTGAATATACCTGTCGCCTATCTGTCGATGGCCCCTTATATCGTGACAATCGTCGTGCTTGTCATAATGTCGGGCGATCGCACCAGTGCTCCGGCCTCTCTTGGCCGCGTGTTCCATGCCTCGAACTAGGGGCAAAACCACATCAGGGCTGTTCTGCCAGCCCCCAACAGGAGGGAAAAACCTTATGAAATCTCTGAAAACAATCGCGGCGGGTCTTGCACTCGCCCTCGGCCTGAGCGGAGCGGCACATGCCGGTGACCCGCTGAAGGTTGGCTTCATCTATGTCGGCCCGGTGGGCGACCTTGGCTGGACCTACCAGCATGACCAGGGCCGCAAGGCGATCGAAAAGGCCTATGGCGACAAGGTTGAAACCACCTATGTCGAAAGCGTTCCCGAAGGGGCAGACGCCGAGCGCGTGATGACGCAAATGGCCCTGTCGGGCGCCAAGCTGATTTTTGCAACCTCGTTCGGCTATATGGACGCTGTTCAGAACGTGGCCAAGAAATTCCCCAACGTGAAGTTCGAGCACGCCACGGGTTACAAGCGTGCGCCCAATGTCTCGACCTACTCGGCCCGTTTCTATGAAGGCCGGGCCGTCATCGGGCATATCGCCGGCAAGATGACCAAGACCAACAAGATCGGCTATATCGCATCTTTCCCGATCCCCGAGGTCATCCGCGGCATCAACGCCGCATATCTGGCGGCCAAGAAGGTCAACCCGGACGTCCAGTTCAAGATCGTCTGGGTGTTCACCTGGTTTGATCCCGCAAAAGAGGCGGACGCCGCCAATGCGCTGATCGAACAGGGTGTTGACGTGATCATGCAGCACACTGACAGCCCGGCAGCCATGACGATTGCCGAAAAGAAAGGCATCTATGCCTTTGGCCAGGCCTCGGACATGAAGAAGTTTGGCCCGAATGCGCGCCTGACCTCGATCATCGACAACTGGGCACCCTATTACGTGCAAGAGGTCAAGGCTGTCATGGATGGCACCTGGAAAAGCCACGACACATGGGACGGCATCAAGGCCGGCATGGTCAAGATCGGCGAGTTTTCCGACAAGATTCCTGACGACGTCAAGAAATCGGCACAAGCCATCATCGACGGTATCGAATCAGGCAAGCTCCATCCGTTCACAGGCCCGATCAACAAGCAGGACGGCACGCCCTGGCTGAAGGCTGGCGAAGTGGCTGATGACGGCACGCTGGCCGGCATGAATTTCTATGTCGAAGGCATCGAGGGCAAGATTCCCCAATGATCACCTGACACAAGAAACCGGAAAGGCCCGCCAGAACCGGCGGGCCTTTTTCTTTTCCGCCCCGCGGTCAGTCGAACAGAATCACGTTTCGCCGGGCATTCCCTGCCTTGGTATCGGCGATCGCCTCGTTGATCTGGTCCAGCCTGTAGCGGCGCGTGATCAGCTCGTCCAGCTTCAGGCGGCCCTGGCGATAGAATTCCACCAGCCGCGGAATATCGCGCGACAGCAATGTGTCGCCCATGAATGTGCCCTTCATGGTCTGGCTGCTCGACGCCACGATCACCGGCTCATAGCTTACCTTGGCACCCGATGGCGGCATTCCGACCATGACCATCATTCCGCCAACGCACAGATAACGGGGGGCTGTCTGATAGGCCTCGGCCGAGCCAACGGTCACGAACACATAATCCACACCCCGGCCGCCATTTATCTGTTTCACGGCCCGGTGCGGTTTCTCGCTGTCGGCCAGAACACCGTGGGTCGCCCCAAATTCCATCGCGGCATCAAGTTTTTCGCGCGACAGATCTACCGCGATAATGCGCACGGCCCCCGCAATAGCCGCCCCCTGAATCGCGTTGAGCCCGACCCCCCCGGCACCGATCACCACCACAGATGACCCGGCAGGAACCCTGGCCGCGTTGAACACGGCACCGACACCCGTGATGACCCCGCAGGAAAGCAGGCTGGCTGAATCCATCGGGATGTCATCCGGGATCGGCGCCAGCTGGCTTTGATCCACGACCACGCGTTCCGCGAATGCGCCGGTCTCGAGCCCCTGCGCCAAGGGGCTGCCATCTGGCAGGGACAACGGGCTGTTCGCCGGATCCACACCGGTTTCGCAACGCGCGGGCTGCCCGCCACTGCAGCTTGGGCAATGACCGCAGGCACGCAAAAGTGTCACGATGACGGTATCGCCGGGCGAAAGTCCGCTTACCCCGTCACCCACCGCGCTGACCCTGCCTGCTGCTTCGTGGCCATAAACTGCGGGCAAGCTCCCGCCCCATGCGCCCTCGGCATAGGAAATGTCCGAATGGCAGATGGCGCAGGCCTCGAGCTTGACCTCGACCTCGCCCGGCCCTGGCGGTCGCAGCTTGACGTCTTCGATGACAAGGGGTTTTCCGAATTCTCGACAGACAGCGGCTTTCATACTGTTCCTCATGGCATTTGAACCCAATCACGGACAGTAAGACAAATCACGCGACGGGCGACAACCCGCCCAAGGCCGGATGGCGCAGCGTCAATCGGGCTGAAACCCGGAAACCAGCCGCCGCAAGCCGAAGATCGCCCCTATCGTGATCGAGATCATCACGACCGGGGCCGAAAAGGTCAGTGTCGAAAAGGCGCTCAGCCCCTGCCCCACCGTGCAGCCAAGCGCCACCACGCCGCCAACGCCCATCAGCGCCGCGCCAAACATCTGGCGCCCCAGCTCCTGCGGATCTTCGCAGGCTTCCCAGCGGAAATGCCCCTTGATAAGTGACCCGAGAAACCCGCCAAGAATGACCCCGGCGACCGAACCGACCGAGAAATTTATCCCCCCCGCCGTCGAAGTCATCAAAAAGATCAGCGACCGCCCCAGGGGCGCGGTGTAGGAATGGCTTTGCACATCGACGGCGCCCAGGCTGGCCTCATTCACAAGACTGGTGCCAAGCCAGCCGCTGATGATGGCAAACCCGACCATGACGGCCCAGAAGATCGAGCCGCCGGACATGCGCAACCCCTTGTATGCCAGCCCCCAGACCAGAAAGGCGAGGCCAATGACAAGGGCCACCGCGAAAACCGGAATCGATGTCCAGGCCGAAATCAGATGCGCGATGCCCTGCATGGATTCGGCCTGATGTTCGGGAAACAGAAAGATTCGCAAGGGGGCCAGAGGGCCGCCCAGCGTCATGTAGCTGAAGATGCCGATGACGATCACCGCCACCAATGCCCGCAAATCGCCCCCACCGATGCGCGCCAGGCTGGAAAAGGCGCAGTTTCCAGAATAGGCCATGCCATAGCCAAACATCAGCCCACCGACGATACTGGCAAGGGGGTTCCAGTCGAGCGCATAATAAAAGGTCGCCTTGAAATCCAGTATGCCCAGCTGTGCAAGGGAAAAGGTGCCGATGATGGCAACCCCCAGCGCCACGCCCCACATGCGCAGCCTTGTCTGGTTATGGCCATATATTGCGGCCTCAAGCGCACCCAGCGTGCAGAAATCTCCAAGCCGCGCTGCCAGTCCCAGAACGAGCCCCCCTCCCAGACCGACCAAAGCCGCCAGCAAACCTGCAGAAAGTTGTTCCATTCCGCCCCCCCTCAGCCGGCTACGGACCGTTCAGGCTGGTCCTTCTCGTCCGGACAGCAGAAAAGTTCATATACCATCTCGATCACCCTACGGGCTTTTTCGTCATTGAGGGAATAGTAAATCGTTTTCCCCTCACGACGATATTTTACCAGCCCTTCAAGACGCAACCGGGCCAGCTGCTGGGAAACCGCCGCTTGCCGCGAATGCAACAGGTTTTCGAGATCGGTTACGGATTTTTCGCCCGAGGTCAGATGACAGAGGATCAGCAGGCGGCCTTCATGGGCGACAGCCTTGAGAAAATCGGCTGCCCTGTCCGCATTCTTGATCATCCGGGCCATCTGCTCGTCGCTCAGCCCTTTGTCATAGTCTGGAAGGGACATTTTCGGCCTCGCCTGCGCTGCTCAAGAGGCATGTTATTGTTGCTGCCACCCCCAGATGGACAACGGGCCATCGCGGAGGATCGATACGATTGACCCATCACTGCCACACGATGATGTGAAGTTCAACAATTACAAGCCTGATATGGGGTTTCGCCTTACGAGCCCGCCTTGCCGTCTGCGACCTGTTTCAACATCCGGTCAAGCAACCCCCAAAAGAAATCTTCGCCGGGATAACCGATGATCCTGCCTTGCTCGACACCATCCTTTAGCAGCACGAATGTCGGGGTGAACTGGGCATCGGTCGTGATCTGAAAACCCGTCGGGATGGGATCGGAAATATCCAGAACCATCAGCGGGGCCTTCTGCCCTTCTTCGGTCTTGGAATAGATGACACCGACCTCTTTGCGCCAGCGCTCGCACCACATGCAGCCGTCTTCCTGGAACATCACAAGACGCAGGCCCGATTCCGCGGCGGGCGATTGCACGGGCAGAAAAAGGACAAGGGCCAGCAGCACAAAGGCAAGTCGCATTTCAACCAGGCTCCGGGATTTTGTTGTTTACATCGTCAAATTCTAATATGATTGTGTGAACAACGCAAGGAAGCACGATGTTTTTTGATATCTCGTTCGGCGGCGCGGCACTTGCCGGCATATTGTCATTCTTTTCGCCCTGCGTCCTGCCGCTGGTGCCGTTCTATTTTGGCTATATGGCCGGAATATCCATGTCGGAACTGCGGGACGAAGGCATCGCGCCGGGCGCGCAGCGCCGCCTGGTGATCTCGGCAGTGTTCTTTGCACTGGGGGTCACGACGATCTTTGTCCTCATGGGTCTTGGCGCCACCGCGCTGGGGCAGGCCTTTCGCAGCTGGATGCAACCGCTTTCATATGTGGCTGCGGCGCTGCTGCTTGTGTTCGGGCTGCACTTCATCGGGCTGGTCAGGATCCCGTTGCTGTATCGACAGGCAAAGATAGAATCCACAGCGGCGCCATCCACCGTTATCGGTGCCTATCTCATGGGCCTTGCCTTCGGCTTTGGCTGGACGCCCTGCGTCGGGCCGGCACTGGCGGCGATCCTGATGATCGCCAGCGCACAGGACAGCCTGTTCAAGGGTGGGATGCTGCTGCTGGTTTACGGGCTGTCGATGACGTTGCCTTTCGTGATCGGGTCGTTCTTTGCCCGCCCCTTCCTGAACTGGATGCAGAGCAAGCGAAAATATCTGGGCCATGTCGAAAAGATAATGGGTGGATTGCTGATCCTGTTCGCTGTTCTTATCGCAACCAACTCGGTTTCGCGTATCTCGCAGTTTCTGATAGATTATTTCCCCGGCCTGCTATCCATAGGCTGACCGAAAACCAAGGAGGACACCATGCGCCTGATTGCAATTCTGACCGGTTTTCTGATGCTGCTTTCAGTACCTGTTCAGGCAGCCGACATCCCGATTGGCGATGACGGCCTGCACAAGCCGACCTGGCTGCATGTCACCTTCAAGGATCTTCGCGAAGATCTTGCCGACGCCAACGCCCAGGGAAAACGTCTGGCGATCATATTCGAACAACGCGGCTGCATCTACTGCACAAGAATGCATGAAAAGGTGTTTCCCGATCCCAAGATCAACGCATTGCTGCGCGAAAAATTCTTTTTCGTTCAGATGAACCTGTTTGGCGACGAAGAGGTCACCGATTTTGACGGAACCGTGTTGCCCGAAAAGGCCATGGCGCGCCGGTGGGGAATCGTGTTCACGCCGACCATCATGTTCCTGCCGGAAAAGGCGCCGGACACGGGTACCGCGGCACAGGCCGCAGTGGCAACCATGCCTGGCGCATTCGGCATCGGAACCACCCTCGACATGATGACCTGGATCCTTGAAAAAGGCTATGAAGGGGACGAACACTTCCAGAAATATCACGCCAGAAAGATCGCCGAGCGGCGGGCGGCCAAGCAATAATTCCGGCCGTCAGGCTGCGTTGTCGGCCCGCCAACGTATGCAAATCTTCGAATTTGAAGTTGTGTTCACACTGATTCTCACATAGAGTTGAACAAGTATCAAACAGGGAGGAAACTAATGAAGCCATATAAACTGGCACTCATCCCGGCAGCATTCATGGTGATGGCAACGATGGCTTCGGCCGGCGTGGTCGCCCCGAATGATGTCGTGTTCGAGTCCGACGGCGCCGTCTCGCAGTCATTGACAGGCGTGCCCGGTGATCCAGCAAACGGTCGCAAGGTCTTTGCCCATCGCAAGAAGGGTAACTGCCTGGCCTGCCACAAGAACTCGGACCTTTCCGAACAGCAGTTCCACGGCGAAATCGGGCCCGAGCTTGATGGCGTGGCCGAACGCTATGACGAAGCACATCTTCGCGGAATTCTGGTCAACTCGAAGAAAACCTTCGAGGGTTCGATCATGCCGTCCTTCTACCGTCTCGAAAACGGTGCACGGACCATGAAAAAGTTCCAGGGCAAGACAATCCTGACCGCCCAGGAGGTCGAGGATGTGCTGGCCTACCTCATGACACTCAAATAACCAGGAGACATCCATGAACCTGTCAAGAAGACAAGCACTTGCATTGGGCGGTGCTGTTGTCACTGTCAGCCTCATCCCGATCGATTTCGCCAAAGCTGCATCCGACGCAACAATGGCCGACATCAAGACCTTTACGGGCGGGGCTTCCGTCGCCGAAGGCGGGATCGAACTGACCACACCCGAAATCGCTGAAAACGGCAATACCGTGCCGATCTCGGTATCGGCACCAGGCGCGGTCAGCATCATGATTCTGGCGGACGGCAACCCGAACCCCGGCGTCGCGACGTTCCACTTCAGCGACATGGCTGAACCAAGCGCCGCCACCCGGATTCGTCTTGCCGGCACACAGAACGTCATTGCCGTGGCAAAGATGGCCGACGGATCATTCACCCAGACCTCGCGCTCGGTGAAAGTGACAATCGGCGGCTGCGGCGGCTGACCCCTACAACGGAGAATTTACAAATGGCAAAAATCAAACCTCGCGTGAAAGTTCCGAAGTCCGTTGCGGCGGGTGAATATTTCACGGTCAAGACCCTGATCAATCACAAGATGGAATCAGGTCAGCGCAAGGACAAGAAAACCGGCAAGAAGATCCCGCGCAAGATCATCAACTATTTCGAAGCCACCTTTAACGGCAAGCCGGTGTTCTCGGTTGATATCCAGCCGGCGGTTTCAAGCAACCCCTTCTTTCAGTTCTCGATGAAAGTCGAAGAGGCGGGCAAGCTTGCATTCAAGTGGGTTGATGACGATGGTTCTGTCTATGAGACTGCGAAATCAATCAAGATTGGCTGAAAACAACAACATATTCAGGGAGTTTAAAGCCATGAAAAGAATAATGACTTCAGCAATGATAGGCGGTCTCGTCGCCGCGTCGCTTGGCTTTGCGGCGCAGGCGGAAGGAACCAAGGACAGCCTTGTCATCAACGGCGAAGATGGTCCGGTCAAGATCATCACCCACGTCAAGAATCCGCCGGCCGGATCTCCGCTGCCCGAACTGTTCTCGGGCTGGGTTTTCCGTTCCAAGGAAACGCGGGCTCTTGAAGCCGACGACTTTGACAACCCCGGCATGATCTTTGTCGAACAGGCATGGGAAACCTGGAACACGCCTGACGGCAAGGCCGGCAAATCCTGCGCCGACTGCCATGGCGAACCCAGCAGCATGAAAGGCCTGCGTGCAGTCCTGCCCCGCTGGGACGACAAGCAGGGCAAGCTGATGACGCTTGAAGACTATATCAACTGGAGCCGGGTAGAGCATATGGGCGCCAAGCCGTGGAAATACGGCGGTGGTCAGTTGACCTCGATGGTGGCGCTGATCTCGTTGCAGTCGCGCGGCATGCCGGTCAACGTCAAGACCGACGGTCCTGCAAAAAAGATGTGGGAGCTTGGGAAAAAGATCTATTACACCCGCGTCGGCCAGCTCGACATGGCCTGTTCGAACTGCCACGAGGACAATTACGGCAAGTATATCCGCGCCGACCACCTGTCCCAAGGTCAGATCAACGGTTTTCCGGCCTATCGCCTGAAAAATGCCAAGCTGAATTCGGTGCATGCGCGCTTCAAGGGTTGCATGAAGAACATCCGGGCCAAGCCTTACAAGGTCGGGTCTGATGAATTCAGGGCGCTTGAACTGTATGTTGCATCCCGTGGCAACGGCCTGTCGGTCGAGGCCCCCTCGGTTCGCAACTGACCTCTGCCCTTATGGGCGTGAAACACGGCCCTCCCCTCAGCTGTGGGGAGGGCCTTTTCAATCAGGCACCATGTATCATGTGCCGCAAGAAACCTGACAGGAGTATCTTCACATGATTTCCAGACGCGATTTTCTGCAAGCCTCGATGGCTGCCTCTGCCATTGTCGGCGCTTCGGGCTTTGGAAACTGGGCCCGGTTGGCGGCCCGGCAGCGTCTGACACAGGAAGAACTGCTGAAATTTGATACATTCGGAAATGTATCCCTGATTCATATCACCGACATCCACGGCCAGCTCAAACCGATCTATTTCCGAGAGCCGGAAATCAACATCGGGGTCGGCAAGAACAAGGGCCATGTTCCCCACATCACCGGCGCAGCGTTCCGCAAGCTTTACGGAATTGCCGATGGCAGCCCCGAGGCCTATGCGCTGACTTATGACGATTTCGCCTCGCTCGCCAAGACCTACGGGCGCATGGGCGGCCTTGATCGTGTCGCAACCGTGGTCAACGCCATCCGCGCCGAACGGCCCGATGCGCTGCTGCTGGATGGCGGCGACACATGGCACGGATCCTATACCTGCCATCAGACCGCTGGGCAGGACATGGTCAACGTGATGAACGCGTTGAAACCTGATGCGATGACCTTTCACTGGGAATTCACACTGGGCAGTGAAAGGGTGCAGGAAATCGTTGACGGCCTGCCCTTTGCGGCCCTTGGCCAGAACATATTCGACAAGGAATGGGATGAGCCCGCCGAAAGTTTTGCGCCCTACAAGATGTTCGAAAGCGGCGGCGTGAAGATCGCCGTGATCGGGCAGGCCTTCCCCTATATGCCGATTGCCAATCCGGGGTGGATGTTCCCCGAATACAGCTTTGGTATCCGCGAAGAGCACATGCAGGAAACCGTGGACGAGGTCCGCGCCAAGGGGGCCGAGCTGGTCGTTTTGCTGTCGCATAACGGCTTTGACGTCGACAAGAAGATGGCCGGCCGCGTCAAGGGCATCGACGTGATCCTGTCGGGCCACACCCATGACGCCCTGCCAGAGCCCGTTCTTGTGGGCGAAACCATCATCATCGCCTCGGGCTCGAACGGCAAGTTTGTCAGCCGCGTAGATCTGGATGTGCGGGGCGGCAAGATGATGGGTTTCCGCCACAAGCTGATCCCGATCTTTGCCGACGTGATCGAGGCCGACAAGGACATGACCGCCCTGATCGACGAACAGCGCGCGCCCTATATGGACCAGCTTTCCGAGGTGATCGGCCGCACCGACAGCCTGCTTTACCGCCGTGGCAATTTCAACGGCACCTGGGATGATCTGATCTGCAACGCCCTGATCGACGAACGCGAGGCCGATATCGCCTTGTCACCGGGTTTCCGCTGGGGGCCAAGCCTGATACCGGGCCAGGACATCACCCGCGAAGACCTGTTCAACGCGGTCAGCATGAACTATCCGGCCGCCTATCGTTCGGAAATGACCGGCAAGACGCTGAAGCTGATCCTCGAGGACGTTGCCGACAACCTGTTCAACCCCGATCCCTACTACCAGCAGGGCGGCGACATGGTTCGTGTTGGCGGCATGGGCTATACCATCGACATCAACAAGCCGATCGGCTCGCGCCTGTCGAACATGACCCTGCTGAAAACGGGCGAGGCAATCGACCCCAACAAGACCTATGTCGTGGCCGGATGGGCCTCGGTCAACCAGGGCACCAAGGGGCCGGCGATCTGGGATGTGGTAGAAAGCTATATCAGACGCAAGGGCACCGTCAGCGTCGACCCGAACAAAAGTGTCAAGGTCGTGGGGGCCTGACATATCAGAAAGCGAGGTCTGGAAATGTCGGAACGCGAAAAGACAGACAGAACCCGCAGACGATTTCTGACGACATCACTGGCAGCCCTCGGCGGGGCTGCCGCCACCCCTGCCCTTTCGGGCGAAAAACCCGATCCCGCGATTACCGAGGTCCAGCCATGGCGGCGCCATCTTGGCCCCGGCGTGGACGCATCCCCCTATGGCCTGCCCAGCCCGTTCGAGGCGCAGGTGCGGCGCCGCAACGTGCCCTGGCTGACAGCCGATACGCGCAGCTCCATCAATTTCACACCACTGCACCAGATCGACGGCATCATCACCCCCAACGGGCTGTGTTTCGAGCGCCACCATAGCGGGGTTGCCGAAATCGACCCCAGCCGACATCGCCTGATGATCAACGGGCTGGTCGAGCAGCCACTCGTCTTCACGCTTGAGGATATCAGGCGGTTCCCGCGCGAAAACCGCATCTATTTCATGGAATGCACCGCCAATACGGGCATGGAATGGCATGGCCCCCAGATGAACGGCGTCCAGTTCACCCACGGCATGATTCATAACGTCATGTATACCGGCGTGCCGCTGCGGTTGATCCTGCAAGAGGCCGGCATCAAGGCCAGCGCGAAATGGCTTCTGGCCGAAGGGGGCGATGCGGCGGCCATGACCCGCTCGATCCCGCTGGAAAAGGCGCTTGACGATTGCATGGTCGCCTTTGCCCAGAATGGCGAGGCCCTGCGCCCCGAAAACGGCTATCCACTGCGCCTGCTGGTTCCGGGCTGGGAAGGCAACATGTGGATCAAATGGCTGCGCCGGCTAGAGCTGGGCGACAAGCCCTGGATGCAACGCGAGGAAACCTCGAAATACACCGACCTGATGCCCGACGGCACCGCGCGCCAGTTCACCTGGGTGATGGATGCCAAATCCGTCATTACGAGCCCCAGCCCGCAGGCCCCGATCACCCACGGCAAGGGGCCGCTTGTCATTACCGGGCTGGCCTGGTCGGGCCACGGGATCATCTCCAAGGTCGATGTCACACTGGACGGCGGGCGCAACTGGACCGAGGCGCGCATAGACGGCCCCCGCCTGCCGAAATCGCTGCATCGCTTTTACCTTGAAATCGACTGGGACGGCCGGCCGATGCTGCTGCAATCGCGGGCGATGGATGAAACCGGATATGTGCAGCCTACGATGAAGGCGCTCAAGGCGATCCGGGGTGAAAATTCCGTCTATCACAACAACGGCATCCAGACATGGCATGTGCGGGAAAATGGCGAGGTGGAAAATGTCGAGGTTTCTTAACATCCTGGCCGCCGTTTTGGTATTCCTGCCGCTCCCCGTGCTGGCCGGCAAGCTGGGCCTCGGTCGCCCGGCCCTGCCAGAGGAAATCGCGGCGTGGGACAAGGATGTTCGCCCTGACGGCCAAGGCCTCCCCGCCGGACAGGGCAGCGTCGCCCAGGGCGAAGAGATCTATCTTGAACGCTGCGCCGCCTGCCACGGTGATTTCGGCGAGGGCGTTGACCGCTGGCCGGTGCTGGCCGGGGGGCAGGATACCCTGACCGATGAACGCCCCATCAAGACGATCGGTTCCTACTGGCCTTATCTGTCAACGGCCTTCGACTATATCCAGCGCTCCATGCCCTATGGCGATGCCGCCACCCTTGGCGCTGACGAGACCTACGCCATTCTGGCCTATCTTCTGTATATGAACGACATCGTTGACGACGAGGGGTTCACACTATCGCGCGAGAATTTCACGTCGATCACACTTCCGAACCAACCCTCGTTTCGCAACGACGACCGGCCCAGGATCGAATACCCGCTGTTTCGCGACCGCTGCATGACCACCTGCAAGGATCATGTGGAAATAACAGCGCGCGCGGCAAATGTGGATGTGACCCCGAAATAGGGCGCTGGAACTAGAATTGGCGTCAATGACCTCCTTGCTCCGGCCCCAAACGCCCAAACAAACGTTTTTCCGTTCAGAAATCGTTGAACTGAATGTTTATTGCAGTCGTACTGCCCGTAATAACCTTGGGCTTCTTGTTGCCGCTGGACGATGTGCTGCCGCTTGTGCTGCTGGCACCCGTTACCTTGGTGGCAGTGCTGCCAGTCTTGCCACCGGATGTCGTAGAGGTGCCGTTACCGCTCCAACCCGGTACATTTGTTCCCTGACCGGACAGTTGGGCAGCGATATCGCTGGAAAGATTCTGCGTCCCCCCGGACACGACTCCAAGAACCGCAACCCCAAGCCCGACGACGGCGGCCGTCAAGACCACCCAATCCACGGTTACAGCGCCCTCTTCATCAGAAAGGAAGCGCCGTGTAGTCCGACTGATTGATTTGCTGAACATGATATCTCCTTTCACATTTTCAGTATCAGTCCCAAACAGTGCGCCATTTGCCATTACTGATCGCAACCCCCGCGCGTATCCAGTTGCGGAATGGCCCTGGCAGAGGGCATGATACGATGAAATTCGGGCCACATTTCGGCGATTAAAACGCCCGGCAGGGGCCAATATGGCGGCTCGAACAGCTATCTCGGAACCTGTGAAAGTCATTGCAATCTGTAAAAAATTCTATCTGAATCTGAGGTAATATCCGGATATCCGCGACGAAATGGGGCCGTTCTGCCGGAATTTCGCCATACGATTTCCGCTTTTCCGAAATCTGTTTTTCCTGCGTTATGGAAAATCAACCATGCGCAGGAATAATCGCAGGCCCTGCAGCCCGTGTTGCCCCTAACTTCGGCAAGCGCTAGCTTGCCAATGACAACCGACTATCGGGGCTTTCACGGAATGAACGACTATCAGGGCAACCATCTGGCGCAAAGCCTTCGAAAGGCCAGCCTGGGGCGCGAGGACGCCCCCTTTATCCATCACCCCAACGGCGAAACCCTTTCCTACGGACAATTCTTCGCCAATGCCGAGCGCATGGCCGCCGCCCTGATCGACGCTGGCCTGCAACCCGGTGACAGGGTTGCGGTGCAGGCAGCCAAGACGGTTGCGATGCTTGAACTTTATGTCGGCACGGTCCTTGCCGGCGGTGTCTTCCTGCCGCTGAACCCGGCATACACCACGGATGAGGTCAGCTATTTCCTGAACGATGCCGCCCCGCGCGTGTTTGTCTGCGATCCTGCCCGCGCCGATGATCTGGCGCCCGTCGCGCGTGCTGCCGGAACCAGCCATCGATGGACCCTTGGCGCCGGCGGAAAAGGCGGCCTCACCGACCGGCGCGATACATATGCGCCCGGTTTTCAGGCCGTCGAACGCGGCCCCGAGGATCTCGCGGCGATCCTTTATACCTCGGGCACGACCGGGCGCTCGAAAGGCGCGATGCTGCCCCACCGGGCGCTGGAATCAAACTCGCAAACCCTGCGCGAGCTGTGGCGTTTCACCGCCGATGACGTGCTGATCCACGCCTTGCCCATCTTTCACACCCACGGCCTGTTCGTTGCCACCAACATTACCATGATGGCCGGCGGCAGCCTGATCTTTCTGCCGAAATTCGACACTGATACGATCATCCGTGAAATGCCCCGCGCTACGGCCATGATGGGTGTGCCGACATTCTATACCCGCCTGCTGGAACATCCCGACCTTGCGCAGGCGGCGCGCAACATGCGGCTGTTCATCTCGGGCTCGGCCCCGCTGCTGGATGAAACCCACCGCCGCTGGCAGGCAACTACCGGGCACGCCATCCTCGAACGCTATGGCATGACCGAAACCAACATGACCACCTCGAACCCCTATAAGGGCGAGCGCCGCCCCGGCACCGTGGGATTTGCCTTGCCGGGGGTCGAGATCAGGGTTTGCGATGACAGCGGTGCCCCGCTGCCCCAGGGTGAAATCGGGGTGCTTGAGGTGCGGGGGCCAAACCTG
>WFQE01000297.1 GCA_015487165.1 Paracoccaceae bacterium
AGGGGATCTGCGGCATCGCCCTTGCCTCGGAAACAGGGCGTGACAGGGCAGTTGCCGACATGCGCGAACGCTGGCCGCGGGCAGAGTTCGTTCACGACCCGAAACCCATGGAACGATGGGTTGAAAACGCCATTCGGGGCGCGGGGAAAACACGCCTGCATCTGATCGGCTCGCCCTTTCAGATAAAGGTGTGGGAGGCCCTGCTAGCCATACCCGAAGGCAGCGTCACCACCTATGGAGAGATCGCCCGTCATATCGGCAAGCCCCGCGCCATACGGGCCGTCGGCACGGCTGTGGGGCGCAATCCGGTCGGCTGGCTCATTCCCTGTCACCGGGTGCTGCGCAAGTCGGGCGCGCTGGGAGGATACCATTGGGGCCTGCCGGTAAAGCGCGCCTTGCTGGCACGCGAAGCAGCCCGGCGCGACAGTGGCGAAGGCGCATCCCGGGTTTCGTGAAAATCGGGCGGGCATCGCGTGACCCCACAGCGCAATGGCTATGGTAAAATCTTTTTACCAATGGCAGGATCGCGAAAGGGAAAACTGCAGGGGGACTGCACCAGAATGCCGTTTCAGAAGGTTCACGCGGAAAAGATCGCAACATCCGTCATCCGCCAGATCGAAAGCCTGATTCTGCGGGGAGTCCTACGACCAGGAGAGCGATTGCCCTCAGAACGCGTCCTGGCCGAAAAGATGGGGGTGTCACGCCCGTCTCTGCGTGAAGCGATATCAGAGCTGGAAAAACGCGATCTACTTGTGACACGGCCGGGGGCGGGCGTTTTCGTGGCCGAGGTGCTGGGATCGGCCTTTTCCAAACCGCTGATCGAGCTGTTCTCGACACATGACGAAGCGTTGTTCGATTACCTGTCTTTCCGGCGCGACCTAGAAGGGCTTGCCGCCGAGCGCGCGGCCCGGCTGGGCAGCGACACCGATCTGCAGCTTGTGGACATCATCTTTCGCAAGATGGAGGCGGCAAATTCCCGCAAGAACCCGGCCGAAGAGGCGCGCCTTGATGCGGAATTCCACCTGTCGATCATCGAGGCATCGCATAATGTCATCATGCTGCACATGATGCGGTCGATGTTCGACATGCTGCGATCAGGCGTGTTTTACAATCGGCAACTGGTCTTTCAGCAACGCAACACAAGGGCAACCCTTCTGGACCAGCACCGCGCCATCAACGACGCCCTTCAGGCACGCGACGCACAGGCCGCAAAGGCCGCCGTGGAAAGCCATCTCGGTTTTGTCGAGGCCGCGATGAAAGATCAGAAACGCATCGAACATAACGAAAAGATTGCGCGCCTGCGGTTCGATCACGAAAAAAGCCGCGATTGATAGGGTGCACCCCGGATAAGATGACGTTCAGCGCCCCCGCGATGTCGATCATCGTATGGGAATGCTGCCTGAAACCAGCAGATAGACCCAGCCGGACACGGCGATCACCGCCATCGGAATCACCGGCGGCGCCAGTTTCGGGAAAACCGCCAGCGCGGCCATGGCGAGGGCGACAAGGCTGAACAGGCTGACCGGCAACAGGTTGCTTCCCGTCTGCATTGGGTCGGGCTGAATCAATACCGTGCCGCCAGCCCCCGAAAACCCTTCGGCCAACCCGGCAAAGGTCGGAAAGTGCAGGCTGATCCCGGTTGCAGCGACCCCGGCAAGGGTCAGCGTGCACAGCAACCCCATGCCCAGGCCGATTGCACGCGGATATGTCGGCAATCCATGCACGACCGTGTACCAGTAACCGCCCCAGAAAAACAGGCGTCCGAACACCCACAGGATTGTCATCACTGTCACCAGCCTCAACCAGGGTTCGGTCAGAAATGGCATGGCAGCCATCAGAGCCGCGGAAAACATGACAAACTGTTCGGTTGTGTTGCTCAGGAACTGGGTATGAACCCGGTTGTGGAGGTTGGTTTTCGCAATCCCTTCGCCTGCGGCGGCAGGGTTGGCCGAAGGGTCTGCCGTCTCGATCTGCCAACGCGTTGCGCCAACTGCCAGAAAACCCAGAAACAACAACAGACTTGCAGCAAAGACATGCGCCAATGCGAACACAAGCCGCGCCGGAACAGTGCCGATGCCAAGGGTCGTGTCTGCGGGCAACAGCTGCCATGTAACCAACAGGACCAGAAAGAAGCTGGCCCAGCCTGTTGCGATCCAGCCCGCCAACATCCGCTTGTTGGATGCAACCTGCTGCGGTTTGTCCGTGTCCGTCATCTTCACCCCCCATTTTCCGGAAAATCTCCGGCAAGGGGGCAAGTGTCGGTCGGCCAGACATGCCTGTCAACTGCGCTGCAGAGGGGCGCCCTTACAGCATCGAGGGAACGACTTGGTCGGGCGGGCGGTGTCCGTCGGCAAAGGTCTTGATGTTAATGATGACCTTTTCACCCATCTCGATCCGGCCTTCTTCGGTGGCCGAGCCCATATGCGGCAGCAGCACCGTGTTTTCCAGCTCTCGCAGGCGGGGGTTCACATCGGGGCCCTTTTCGAACACATCCAGCCCGGCGCCGGCCAGCTCGCCCGCGCGCAACATGCGGGTAAAGGCGTTTTCGTCGATCACCTCGCCGCGTGACGTGTTGACGATATAGGCGGTCTTTTTCATCAGCTTCAGCCGCCGCGCGTTCAGCAGATGATAGGTGGCCGGGGTATGCGGGCAGTTGATCGACAAGATGTCCACCCGGCTGAGCATCTGGTCCAGGCTTTCCCAATAGGTCGCCTCAAGCTCGGCCTCGATATCGGGATGAACCCGCTTGCGGTTGTGATAGTGGATTTGCAGGCCGAATGCCTTGGCACGACGTGCAACCGCCTGTCCGATCCGGCCCATGCCAAGGATACCCAGACGCTTGCCCCCGACCCGGCTGCCAAGAAAGGCGGTCGGCGACCAACCGCCCCACTCGCCCGATTCCATGATGTGCAGCCCTTTCTTGAAACCGCGCATGACCGCCAGAATCAGCGCCATGGTCATGTCGGCGGTATCATCCGTCAGCACACCGGGGGTGTTTGACACCAGAATCCCGCGCTGCCGCGCCGTCTGCACGTCGATGTGGTCGAATCCGGCACCGTAATTCGCGATCAGTTTGAGCTTGTCACCCGCCTGCGCCAGCAGGGCAGCGTCGATGACATCGGTCAGGGTCGGAACCAGAACATCGGCCCGCTGCATGGCAGCGGCAAGCTGCCCTCGGGTAAAGGGTTCGTCGGTTTCGTTCAGCTCGACATCGAACAATTCCTTCAGGCGCGTTTCGACGACCTCTGGCAGGCGGCGGGTAACGACGACACTCAGTTTCGGTGCGGGCATGGGTTGAATATCTCCTACTGGATTTTTCGCCGCCATAGTGGCAAAATCACCCCCAAGGGGGCAAGGTGAAAGACGCCGCAGGACCCTCGGTCAACAACAATTCCAAAAATCGGGCAGGCGCAGCAATGAATAGTTTTTCAAGGGCGGTCGCTGTCGTGTTGCTCATGGCCGCGACGGCGGTTTTTTCGGCGTCATCCTTTGCAGATGTTTCGAAACCGGCACCGGGCACGAAACGCGGCCCGGTCACCAACCTTCCGCTGCCGCGATTCGTTTCCATGAAGGCCGACAAGGGCAATGTGCGGCGCGGCCCCGGGCTCAGCCATCGGGTTGACTGGGTCTTTACCCACAAGCACATGCCCCTTGAAATCACGGCAGAATACGGAAACTGGCGGCGGGTGCGCGACATGGATGGCGCTGGCGGATGGATGCATTATTCACTTCTGTCAGGGGTCAGAACGGTCATCATTCTAAAGGATTACACGCCCCTGCGCATCACCCCGGCCGTGGGCGCAGACCCGAATGCCTATGCCGAACAGGGTGTCATCGCCTTTCTTGGAAAATGCCTGCCGGAATGGTGTCGCGTGCGCGCCGGTGGCGAAAGTGGCTGGGTTCTGAAAACCGAAATCTGGGGCGTGCGGCCCGACGAATTGCGTGACTGAACGCAAGAGGCCGTAATGAATGTCGTTTTCTCGCATTCCCAGGTCGACTCTTCATAGCCAATTCGCGGATTTTTCTGCAACCTGTCCAGGGATGCATGCATTTGGAGACCCGCGAAATGAAAACCCATGTAAAAGCCTGCGTCGTCGGTGGCGGCGTGGTTGGAACCTCGATCGCCTACCATCTGGCCAAGGCCGGCTGGAAAGACGTCATCCTGCTGGAACGTGACGAACTGACCTCAGGCTCGACCTGGCACGCCGCTGGTCTGCTGCCGCTGTTCAACATGGGTTATGCGGCGGGCCATATCCATGACTATTCGGTAAAATTCTACAAGACGCTGCAGGCGGAAACCGGCCTCGACGTCGGCTTCAAGGTGGTGGGCAATCTGCGCATGGCGCAAACCCGCGCGCGCATGGACGAGTTTCAGCTATATGCCACAACGGCCGAAACGCTGGGCATCCCTTACGAGTGGATCTCGCCCAGCGAGATTGCCGAACGCTGGCCGCTGTTTCGCACCGATGATCTGGTCGGCGCGCTGTATCACCCGACCGACGGTTACATCAATCCGGCCGATGTAACCCAGGCCATGGCAAAGGGCGCGCGCCAGAGGGGTGTTGAAATCATCCGCAGGCGGCAGGTCAATTCCTATGAATGGACCGGCAGCGAATGGATCATCCGCGGCTGCGTGATGGCCGAACGCGGCAACTCGCTGGTCGAAACCGAGGAGACCTTTGAAATCCACGCCGAACACGTCGTCACGGCGACCGGCAACCACGCCCAGCGCACGGCCCGCCTGCTGGGCATCAAGATCCCTGCGATCCCGGTCGAACACACCTATATCGTGACCGAACCCGACCCGGCGCTTGTGGAGTGGCGTAAATCCAACCCCGAACACCCGGTGATGCGCGACGCTGACGCCAAGAACTATATCCGCGAGGAACGCGGCGGCTGGATCGCCGGCTTTTACGAACGCGGCGCGCCTGCGCGTTTTCGCTTTGGCGTGCCCGACAGTTTCCGCGCCGATCTGTTCCAGCTCGATCTCGACCGGCTGGAACAGGAATATATGGGCATGATCCACCGCGTGCCCAGCGCCGAAACCGTGGGCCTCAAGGACGATTTCAACGGCCCGATCTGCTATACCCCCGACGGCAACCCGCTGGTCGGCCCGGCGCCGGGGCTGCGAAACATGTGGCTGGCCGAGGGCTTCAGCTTTGGCATCACGGCCGCCGGCGGCACCGGCTATTACCTGGCGCAGATGATGGTCGAGGGCGAAGCCGAGATCGACATGGCCAGCCTTGATCCCAAGCGATACGGCAAATGGATGACCACCGAATATGCCGTCACCAAGAACGAGGAATGCTATTCCCACGTCTATGTCCTGCACCATCCCGACGAGGAACGCCCTGCCGCACGGCCCCTGCGCACATCACCTGCCTATGACCGCCAAAAGGCCCTTGGCGCGCAGTTCGGTCAGGTCAATGGCTGGGAACGCCCGAACTATTACGCCAGGATGGGTTTTGACGACGTGGCGGCACGCAGCTTTCGCCGCGGTGGCTGGTGGCAATATGCCGTAGACGAGGCCCGCGCCATCCGCGAAGGTGTCGGCCTGATCGACGCCACCGCATTCGCCAAGCATCTGGTGCGCGGCCCCGGCGCGACCGCCTTTCTCGACTGGTTCACCTGCAACAGGCTGCCGCGTGTAGGGCGCATCAACCTGACCTATGCGCTGACATCGGCGGGCACCGTGCGCACCGAATACACCATCCTGCGCACGGCCGAGGATGAATACACCCTGATCAGCGCCGGCGCCTGGCAGGAATATGACAGCGACTACCTGCACAAGGCGGCGGCCGATTTCATGGCCGATGGCGGCGCCTGGGTCGATATCTTTGATGTCACCAACCAGTGGGGCGTGTTCGCCATTGCCGGGCCGAAAACCCGCGACGTCTTGAACGACCTGATCCGCGACGCCGAGCCGGAAACCGTGCTGTCAAACAAGCGCTTCCCCTGGCTGAGCCTGCGCGACATCGAGCTTGGCATGTGCCCCGTGCGCGCCGTGCGCGTTGCCTATACGGGCGAGCTGGGCTGGGAACTGCACCACCCCATCGAGATGCAGAACTATCTGTGGGACAAGCTGTTCGAGGCAGGCGCGGCACATGGCCTGAAACCCGTCGGCGCACGCGCACAAAACTGGCTGCGCCAGGAAAAAAGCTATCGCGCCTTCGGCACCGAGCTGGGCCGTGACGCCACCCCGCTCGAGGCCGGGCTCGACCGTTTTGTCGATCTCGACAAGGATTTCCACGGCAAGCAGGCGATGCTGGATACCGGCATCCGCGCGCGCTGCGTGACGTTGCTGATCGACGGCCCCGATGATGCCGACCCCTGGGGCCGCGAGGCGCTGTATGACGGCGACAACATGGTTGGCCGCCTGACCTCGGGCGGATATTCGGTGGCGTTCGGCAAATCCATCGGCATGGGCTATGTCAGGCCCGAGCTAGCAACGCCGGGGCAAAAGCTCAAGGTCAGGATGTTCGACCAGCTCTGGGATGCTGAAATCACAGTGGATTCGCCCCACGACCCCAAGAACGAGCGCATCAGAAAAGACAGCTGAACGCGCCTTCTTCTTTGCCCCAATACTCCCGCCGGAGGCACGGTGCCGCGCAAGCGGCGCCGTTCAGTTCACCACGCCCAAAGCCCGCGCAAACACGGCCTGGTCTACATTGCCGCCGGAAACCACCGCAACCACATCGCCCTCGGGCAACGCCTCTGCATGAAACAACGCCGCTGCCAGCGCCACCGCGCCACCGGGTTCGACCACGATGCGCAGCCGCTCGAATGCCAGCGCCATCGCCCGCAGCACATCGCCCTCGCTGACCGCAAATCCCGGCCGGCACAGACGCTGCATGATGGGGAGTGTCACTTCGCCGGGGCTGGGCGTTATGATGGCGTCGCAGATCGACCCGCCGCGTCGCGGATTCACCTCGCGCCGGCCAGAACGCAGAGAACGGATGGTATCGTCGAACCCTTCGGGTTCGCACGGGCGCACGACCATATCGGGTGCGCGTGCCTCAAGCGCCAGCGCGATGCCCGAGGTCAGCCCGCCGCCGCCGCAGGGGACCAGAACCTGCGCGCGCTCGACCCCTGCCTCACCAGCCTGTGCCGCGATTTCCAGGCCTGCCGTCCCCTGCCCGGCAACCACCAGCGGGTTGTCGAACGGCTTGACCAGCGTCAGGCCACGTTCCGCCGCCAACCGGGTGCCGATCTCGTCCCGGTCCTCGGTTTCACGGTCATGCAGCACGACCTCGGCCCCCAGCGCGCGGGTGTTATCGATCTTTACGCGTGGCGCATCCGAGGGCATCAGGATCACCGCCCGCACCCCGTGCATCCGGGCCGCCAGCGCCACGCCCTGTGCGTGGTTGCCCGATGAATAGGCGATCACCCCGCGGGCACGCGCATCAGCCGCCATTCCCGACAGCGCCGACCATGCCCCGCGAAACTTGAAACTGCCGGTATGTTGCAGGCACTCCGCCTTTACGAACACCCGCCGGCCGGCGATCTCGTCCAGAAAGGGCGACGACAGCAACGGTGTTTGACGCACGATACCCTGCGCACGCTGCGCCGCCGCCTCGATCATGGTGATGTCGGTCATGCGGTGCTTGCCAGAAACTCGTCGATCACCAGCAGGCTTTCATATTCGTCAAGCAACGGAATATGCCCGCGATCCATGACCTCGGCAAAGATGATGTCGGGCCGGCGCTCCATCATGCGTTCGACCGCCGCCTCGGACAAGAGTTTCGAATTCTCGCCCCGCAGCAGGGCAACCGGCAAGCCATTCATGGCATCGAACAGCGGCCACATATCCACCTCGGGGCCGTTCAATGTGGCCTCGGTCGTGATACGCAGCGCCGGGTCATAGCGGTTGACCAGGCCGTCGGGCGTCTGGCGCCACTGGCGCACAGCCTCGATGGCCCAGCGCTCGGGGATGATGTCGTCGAAACCGGGCATCTCGTCCGGCAGCTTGGCGGCGGCTTCCAGATAGTCGCGCCAGGGCGGATTGCGGCCCACATAGCTTGCGATGCGCGATAGATCGCTGCGGTCAAGTTCCGGGCCCACATCGTTCAGCAGCACACCGGTGATCCGTTCCTTGGCGGTTGCGGCCAGAAACATGCCGATGATCCCGCCACGGGACGAACCGATGATCGCGGCCTTTTCAATGCCCAGGTGATCGAGCAACTCGATCGCATCGCGCGCCTCGATGGGCACGGTATAGTTCTGCGGGTTCGGATCCCAGTCGGATTCGCCGCGCCCGCGGTAATCCATGCGGATCAGCCGCGCGCCCTTGATATAGGGCAGCATGTCATCAAAATCGCGGTGCGTTCGGGTCAGCCCGGCAAGGCACAGCACGGCTTGCCCTTCGCCGTCATCCTCATAGGCAAGGGACAGGCCATCAGACGTGGTAAATCGTTTCATTTCACACCTTTTGCAATTTCAGGAATGGTGGTCAGGTCGCCCACGATCACCTGTGGCTGCCAGGGAAGGCGGTCAACGGGGTCATTCGTGCGGTTGGCCCAGGCCGTGTAAAAACCGTTGCCGGCCGCCGCACAGGCATCCCAGCAGTTGGACGAAACAAACAGCACCTCGGCAGGGGAACAGACAAAGCGTTCCATCACCATGTCGTAAACGGATTTATGGGGCTTGAAAACGCCCACCGCCTCGACACTCAATACATCATCCAGAACGTCGCCAATGCCCGCCGATTTCACCGCGCCTTCCAGCATGTCGGGCGAGCCGTTCGACAGGATCGCGGTATTCATCCCCATATCCCGCAGCGCGGCCAGCATCGCGGGCACCTCGGGATAGGCGGACAGTTCCCAATACAGTGCCAGCAGACGTTCGCGCAGTTCGGCATCACCATCCAGCCCCGTGGCCTCCAGCGCATAATCCAGCCCCTCTTGTGTCACGCTCCAGAAATCGGTGTGCGCATCGGCTAGTGCCCGCAACCAAGTATATTGCAGCTGCTTGAGGCGCCAGATATTTGCCAGATCCTGCCATTTTTCGGCCAGCGCCTCGCGACCCGGCTCGGCCGCGCATTCACGGGCGGCGGCGGAAACATCGAACAGGGTTCCGTATGCGTCGAATATGCAGGTGGTGATCGCCATGGCCACATCCTTGTTCTGTTGCGCTCGGGGCAAGTCTGGCACCAAGGGCAGCAGAATTACAGAGGCTGTGCCGTCACGTCACGCAAGGGTGAAGCAAAGGGGCGATGCCAAGGTCGCCGCCATCACTTGTCGCTTTGCAGCATGCCCATGATGTGAAAGCCGCCATCAACATGGATGATCTCGCCGGTGGTGCAGGCGCCCTGATCGGATGCCAGATAGACGGCAGTGCCGCCCACGGCCTCGAGTGTGGCGTTGCTGCCAAGCGGCGCGTTTTCGCCGATCACGCGGTAAACCTTGCGCGCGCCACCAATGGCGGCACCTGCCAGCGTTTTCATCGGGCCCGGCGATATGGCGTTGACCCGGATCCCCTGCCGCCCCAGATCATTGGCCAGATAGCGCACGGCGCTTTCCAGTGCCGCCTTGGCCACGCCCATGACGTTGTAATTGGGCTGCACCCGCTGGCTGCCCATATAGGTCAGGGTGATCAGGCTGCCGCCCTCGGTCATCAGGGGCTCGGCCCGGCGGGCGATGTCGATAAAGCTGTAGCAAGAGATATCCAGTGAGTTCAGGAAATTGCGCCGGCTGGTCTTGATAAACCGGCCGGTCAGTTCTTCCTTGTCGGAATAGGCGATGGCGTGGATCACGAAATCAAGCCGACCCCATTCTTGCGCCAGCCGGTCGAACACCGCGTCAAGCGAGGCCTCGTCCTGCACATCGGCGGGCAGCACAAGGTTTGACCCGACGCTTTCGGCCAGAGGCTGCACGCGCTTGCCAAACGCCTCGCCCTGATAGGTAAAGGCCAGCTCGGCACCCTCATCGGCCAGCGCCTTTGCAATGCCCCACGCGATAGAGCGGTCATTGGCCACGCCCATGACCAGCCCGCGCTTGCCCTTCATCAGATCCGCCATGTCCTGCCCCTGTTTGTTGTTTGCGCGTTCGGCCGGTTTTACCCGTGATATTTGCTCAGCGCCAGCGTAGCATTGGTGCCGCCAAAGCCAAAGCTGTTCGAGATCACGGTATCCAGTTCGACATTGTCACGCCGCTCGGTCACGATTTCCTCGGGCTTCAGCGCCGGGTCGAGTTCCTCGACATTGGCGGACGCGGCGATGAAGTTGTGTTGCATCATCAGCAGGCAATAGATGGTTTCCTGCACGCCCGTCGCACCCAGGCTGTGGCCCGTCAGCGATTTGGTCGAGCTGATCGGGGGCACACTACCCTCGCCAAAGACGCGGCGGACGGCCTCGACCTCGGTCACGTCGCCCGCCGGCGTCGAGGTGCCATGCGCGTTGATGTAATCCACCTTGCGGTCGCCGATGGTGGAAATGGCCAACTTCATGCTGCGCTCGCCACCCTCGCCCGAGGGGGCCACCATGTCGTGCCCATCGGAAGTGGCGCCATAGCCGGTGACTTCGGCATAGATTTTCGCCCCGCGCGCCTTGGCATGTTCCAGTTCTTCCAGCACCACGACGCCACCACCGCCGGCAATCACGAAACCGTCGCGGTTGGCGTCAAAGGCGCGGCTGGCCCGTTCCGGGGTGTCGTTGTATTTCGATGACATCGCGCCCATTGCGTCGAACAGGCAGGACAGCGTCCAGTCCAGTTCCTCACCGCCGCCGGCAAACACGACGTCCTGCTTGCCCATCTGGATCAGCTCGGTGCCATTGCCGATGCAATGCGCGCTGGTCGAACACGCCGAGGTGATCGAATAGTTCACGCCCTTGATCTTGAACGGCGTTGCTAGGCAGGCCGAGTTGGTGGACGACATGCAGCGCGTCACCATGAAGGGGCCCATCCGCTTGGGCGCGCCCTTTTCGATGACGATCTGATGCGCGTTGAAGAAATTGCTGGTCGAGGGGCCGCCCGAGCCGACGATCAGGCCGGTGCGTTCGTTGGAAACCTCGTTTTCCTCAAGCCCGCTGTCGGCAATCGCCTGCTGCATGGCCAGAAAGTTGTATGCCGCGCCCGGCCCCATGAACCGCATCTGCCGCTTGTCGATATGTTCGGCCGGGTTGATTTTCGGCATGCCGTGGATCTGGCTGCGAAAGCCGTGTTCGGCATATTCGGGGGCGAAGACGATACCCGAACGCCCCTCTTTCAGGGAATCCAGAACCTCATCGACATTGTTGCCTATTGAGGAAATGATGCCGATTCCGGTGATGACGACGCGACGCATGGCGCTCTCCTGTTACTTGAATTCCGTATTTTCGGCCCCGTTTTCGGCCTCGTGCACTAACTTTCCGACAGCGCAACCTTCATGTCCTTGACCAGATAGATCACCTCGCCATCGGCCTCGACCCGACCATCGGCCACACCCATGGTCAGGCGGCGGGTCTGGATGGCCTTGGTGAAATCGACGTAGTAGGTCAGCATCTTGCGATCGGGGCGCACCATGCCGGTCAGCTTGACCTCGCCCACGCCCAGCGCATAGCCGCGCCCCTGCCAGCCCCGCCAGCCAAGGTTGAAGCCCGTCAGCTGCCACAAGGCATCAAGCCCCAGACAGCCGGGCATGATGGGGTTGCCGGGAAAATGACACTCGAAGAACCACAGATCTGGCTTGATATCGAACTCGGCCACCACATGGCCCTTGCCATGTTCGCCGCGATCCTCGGAAATATCGGTAATGCGATCCATCATCAGCATCGGCGGCGCGGGAAGCTGGGCATTGCCGGGGCCGAAAAGTTCGCCGCGGGCACATTGCATCAGCCCTTCGAAATCAAAGCTGGTCGGGTATTTTGACATGTCTGGTTAACCGCTCCGTCTGATGGTTCAGAATTCCTGTCACCCTGTAACACCGGGCGGGAAGTTGTGGCAATAGTAACAAGCCCGTCAACAATGGCGACAGGCAATTCCGGTATCCATTGAAATTCATCCCGTTTCAGTGAATACAAGAGGGATGAACCGTCACATCAGAAATACCGCCCCCGTCCATGCCTCGGAACGCGGGCTTGAATGGCTTCAGGGCGCGGGTTTGCGCCCCACGCGCCAGCGCCTGGCGCTGGCCGAACTTCTGGTCGGGGACGGCAAGGATCGCCATGTCACCGCTGAAAGCCTGCACGCCGCCTCGCGCGACAGCGGCAACCCGGTTTCGCTGGCCACGGTTTACAACACGCTACGCGCCTTTTGCGAAGCGGGGCTGCTGGCCGAGATCCCGATGGATGGCAACAAGTCATATTTCGATACCCGCACCGACGACCACCCGCATTACTATTGGGAGGAGACTGGCGAACTGACAGATGCCCCGAAAGAGGATCTGCGCTTTGCCAGTCTGCCGCCGATACCCGAGGACATGGAAATCACCAAGGTCGATGTGGTGATCAGGATGCGCAGACGGTAAACGCGCGCGCTCCACTCACCTGAATCCAAAATACGCGACATTGAATTTCTGCACCCCCGGAT
>WFQE01000298.1 GCA_015487165.1 Paracoccaceae bacterium
TCATCAACACCATGCTCACCAAACGCGCCGATTTCCATTATGCACGCCTGGCAGAAACGGTGAACTACGCCAATGCCCAGGCCGTTGGACTGGTTGACAAGCTGTCGCGCAGCTATTCCAGCCACGGGCTTGACGGGCAAACCGCAGCCCTTGCCCAGCTGAAACGCATGGTCCTTCGCCAGGCCGGCGTGATGACCTATATCGACGTCTTCACGATGCTGACGCTGCTGTTTCTTACGCTGGCAGCGGGTGCCATGCTGATGCGCAAACCCCCGCCCGAGGCCAGCGGAATCGAGGCGCATTGAACCTTCCGGCCCACGCCAACAGAAATGCCGGAAAATGAACAGGTAACCGATTTGGATGGAGATATCCTGAGCCAGGAAAACCTGGCACTGAAATGAGGGGACAATGCGACACCGACAATTTTCGTCCTGCCGTCCGAAAGGCCAAGCGCCGGTGGCTTGCAGTTTGCCGAGGCCTTTCGCCTTCCTGGTTACCTTGAGCCGTTCTAAAGACCTCTGCATAATCAGGGATTCCCGGCATCTTGGCATTCTGGTAGACTTGTCCCGAGTTTTTCGAAGGCAAATGATGGATCTTTTCTTGCGCGAAGCAATGGCCCTGATTGGCGCGGATGACGTTCTGGCGAAGGTCGATGCACTGCTGGATTGGAGGGTGTTTTCGGGGCTTCTGCGCCGGGGGCTATGATCCGCTGGCTCTGTTCAAGTGCCTTCTGGAGCGTGTCGCGTTCATTCGTATTCACGCGAGACGTTCCAACTTCTCGTTCTCGCATGTCCGAGAATCTCAAAACCAGTTCCCACTTTTGAGCGACGTGCCTTGATGGGCCAATGGCACGGGCTGAGCGCCCCCCGGCTGGAGCATGCCTTGAAGGTTCGGCTTGATTTCATTCTGTTTTGCGGTCTCGATCTGCATGGGGCGGTGCCCGACAGACCACCCATTGCCGGTTCCGCAATGCGCTGACGAAAGCCGGGGTTTTCGACGACCTTCTGGCGGAGGTTTGCCGCCAGATCGAGGCGCATGGCTTGAAGCTGCGGACGGCCGAAGCGGCAATCATCGACGCGACGCCGATCGAGACGGCGGCGCGTCCGCGCACATATATTGATGCCTCGCAGGACCGCGCGGAAGGCGACCCGCCCTTTGATCCGCAAGTGCATTTCAACGTAAGCGTTGCCTCGATCACACGTCGGCTTTGTAATTCCAGGGCAGGAGTTGTTCGATCTGTGCCTGTTTGTGGCCAGTCGCGATTGCCGTAAGGGTTTCGGTCAACCATGCGTGGGGTTCGACGGCGTTGAGCTTGCAGGTCTCGATGAGCGAGGCGATGACGGCCCAGTTTTCGGCACCAGTATCAAATGGGAATGCCAGGATGCCTGATCAGCCCAAATCCCAATTTCCAGACAGCAGGTTGCGTAATCCCAACGGACAACAATCTTTTTCCTGTTATCTCAACCTTAAACTTTCGCGCTGATCTTGATTCCCGCACCCAAAAGAGGGTGGCGCGGAGATTCTGCAGAGACTTCCGCAAGAGTTCAGAAGGACGAATCCACCGCCGAAGAGCGGCTTTCCGAAAACCGGCTGAAAAGCCCTTCGTCTGGAGAAACGACCATGACAAGCATCCTCACCAATTCCAGTGCCCTTGTTGCCTTGCAGACCTTGCGGAGCATTGCCAACAACCTGGACAAAACCCAAAATGAAATATCGTCGGGCAAATCCATTGCAACTGCAGCAGACGGTTCATCCGTATGGGCCATCTCCAAGGTCATGGAATCCGACGTCAGCGGTTTCAAGACGATTTCCAGCTCGCTGGCACTTGGCGAATCAACCGTGGCTGTTGCCCGCCAATCGGCAGAGACCGTCACTTCTCTGGTGACCGACATCAAGACCAAGATCGTCGCAGCCCAGGGATCGAACGTTGATCGCACAAAACTGCAGAACGAACTTTCCGCCCTGCGGGAACAGATCAAATTGGTTGTTGGTGCCGCCCAATTCAACGGCTTGAACCTTCTGGATGGGTCAACAACAGGGACCAACGTTAACGGCAATACCGGCGTCGATGTTCTCGCATCGCTCGATCGTGATGCATCGGGCAATGTTGCTGCCGCTTCGGTAGGTGTAGATGCGCAGAACCTGTCGCTTTCCGCGGGCACCCCTCTTGCAGCAACCGCGGCCGCAGTGGGTGTCGACGGGGGCGTGCTGAATGTTATTGATGCCGCCGATGGTGGCACCAACGACAATATCATTCTGGATACATTTGCATTTCTGGATAACGCCGGCGCTGCGGCTGGAACCTCCGCACTCAAGGGCAATACGGCCGGGCTTGTTCCAACGCTGAACAGCGGCTTGATGGCTGGCGATCAGCTGACAATGACGATCGGTTCAGTCAAGGCAAAGTATGTCGTGAAAGCAGGCGATACCGCATCCGCGATCGCGGGGGGTATGAAAAACGCCCTCATTTCCGCGGGTATTGATACGAGCAAGTTCACCCTGGACGTTTCTGTAGCCGGGAAACTCAAAATCTCCAACCTGACCAATACCGGGGTGTCTTATTCGTTTTCGGCATCCCGCGGCACTGGTGGGCTTTCCGATCTGGCAAGCATGGACATCTCGACCCTGAGTGGCGCACAGAGCGCTCTGTCGAAGATCGAAAACGTCATCCAGACGGCGGTCGATGCATCTGCGGCATTTGGTGCAGCACAGAACAGGCTCAAGATTCAGTCCGACTTCGTGATGAAGCTGACCGATTCCATGAAAACCGGTATTGGTTCTCTTGTGGACGCAGACATGGAAGAGGCATCGGCCCGATTGAAGGCTCTTCAGGTTCAACAGCAACTCGGCGTTCAATCCCTTTCGATCGCGAACCGTGCACCCCAGAATATCGTGTCGCTGTTCAGATGACGGGACTCGCGATGGGGTGGCTGATCGTCGCTCCATCGCGCAAGCCTCAATTCCAGCTGTCTGAAACCCATTCGGAGCAGACCATATGAACGCCTTAACAAAAATGGCCCGTTCGGCCTATTCGGCGCCCAGAACAAGTACGAAGTCCTATCGGGATATTGAATATGAAATCCTGTCGCGTATCACACATGAGTTGATCCAGACCGCAAACGTAGAGGGCAGCTACAGCACTTTCGTCGGAGCCCTGCACAGGAACCGTAGATTGTGGCGGATTTTCCGAGAAGATATCGCCAGTACAGAAAATGCTCTTCCGGACGAGTTGCGCAACAACCTTTACCAACTGGCCCAGTTCGTCGAGGTGGAAACCGGGAAAATCCTGTCCGGTGAAGGAAACCACCAAGTTCTTATCGAGATAAACCGCGCTGTCATGCGAGGTTTGCTCCCCATAAAGGGTAAAGAAACATGATCGGCCTTGTTCTGAAGCTTGGCCCGAAAGAACGGGTATTGATCAATGGGGTCGTTATTGAAAATGGTGACAGACGTTGCCGTTTTAACGTCATGACCCCCAACGCAAATATCCTGCGCCTAAAAGACGCCATTCACCCGGACGAAGTGAACACCCCGGTGAAACGGGTTTGTTATAACGTCCAGTTGGTATTATCCGGAGACATTCCACCCAATGAAGCGCGCAGTCAGCTGTTGAAGGGAATTGAACAGCTTTCTCAGGTATTTATCGACCACGACAGCCGAAAATTACTGGAAACCGCAACTGGGGCGGTCCTTGAAAACCATCACTACAAGGCTCTTAAGGCTCTCAGATCGCTTCTGTCCCGTGAGCAACGCTTGTTGGAGGCTTTACCAAGATGAGCTTCAGCCCAGTGGCCCCTATCGGCGGTGTTGCAGGTTGGAATTTTGTCAAGAGAACTGAACCGCGGCAACGCGCCGAATTCGTAAAGTCGCCAGAGATATCGAGGCTTGTTGATCACTTCCGTTCACGGATAGGGTCGATCAAGAACGCAGAAGATCTGGTCGCCGACCGAAATCTGTTGAAAGTCACCTTGGGGGCATTCGGGCTCGATGAAGATCTTGAGAAAAGGTTTTTCATCCGCAAGATTCTTACTGACGGATCGAAAAGCCCCAAGGCACTGGCTAACCGTCTGGCCGACGTAAGGTACAGGCGTATGGCAGCAGCATTCGGTTTTGGAGATGGAGGCGGGGCGAAAACCTCACAACCAGGGTTTGCCGACAGGATCATTGAAGCATACAAGATTCGTCAATTTGAAATTGAGATGGGAAAATCAAACAATTCCATGAGGCTGGCTCTCAATTTCCGGAGAGAGATCACCGATCTCGCGAACAGGAAAGTGTCGGACAATACCGGCTGGTATACAATCCTTGGTTCGCCCCCATTGCGCAAGGTCGTTGAACAGGCGTTTAACCTGCCGATCGAGTTCGCCGGCCTTCCGCTGAACAGACAAGTCGAAACGTTGAAGGACAAGTTCACGTCTCTCCTTGGTTCGAGACATTTTTCCAATCTTTCCCGGCCTGAAAATCTGGAAACCGTCATTCGCAAATTTCTCGTACTTGATGATATATACGGGCAATCAGGTGCGGCGGCGTCTTCGCCCGCCCTCTCGCTTCTGCAAGATCAAGCGAGCACGACAAGCCTTGAGAGAACCATTTCGGAATCTCTGATCAAATCGTACACGATTACCTGAAGTGCAAGTATCCGTCTTTAACAAGCGTTTTTCTGCGCCCATTTTCTGTCGTCTCGGACCAATGCGTTTGCCAGTTCGAGGAGCTTTCGCATGACGGCAGGCGCCTGTAGCCGAACCGGCGTCGTTCGTTGGCCAGATTGTGAACCGGCATGCAAGATTGACCCCTTCTGTGATAGGGCGGGTTTCGTCAAGTGTCCATCGAGCAGGTCCGTGCTTCTGTCCGTGGTCGGCATTCCGCCAGCCTCGGCTGCGGCGTATGTGCCGTCGCGCTGGAAGCGCGCCTCCGGCGCGACGCTTTGACCCCGGCGAAGGCTTTGATGATGTGACCGCCCCACATCAACCGGCAGGCAGAGGCCAGGTTCATGAATGCCTGACGCGGCAAAGCCCCTTGGATTTTGAGAGGAACGCGGCTTGAGTGAGAAACTGGAGCGGCACGAAAACAGTACAGGTCCAAGCCGGCCTTGACGTCATCACTATCCGTGAATGTCGCCACGATGCAGGATAATGCGCGTGCCTGTCGCATCGGCTTCGATTTCAAGGGCCAACCCTGCTTCTGCCGCTCGCTTGCGCATGCTGGCAAGCCCACGGCCGCCGGCTTGTTGCTCCTTCGGTTTGCCGGTGTCCCAGCCGATCCCGTCATCGCCAATCACGATGGTGTCTCGTGTCGTGGTGACCTTGATGGTTCTCGCCCTGGAATGTTTCACGGCATTGGTGATGGCCTCCTGTGCGATACGCAGGATGTTCAGGATGTTTGCCGGCGTCATCTCTACAAATTCCGGCTCTTCCTGAACATTCCATGCGAAATCGAGGTTGGACGCGTGCAGCAGCGGCTCCATCCTTTCACGAAGCATCGCGAGGGGCGTTGTGATGGTGTCCATCCCTTCCAGGCTGTCCATGACAAGAGCCAGATCAAGAAGCGAGGTTTCGAGCGCGGACTTGATCACCGGGTCGTCAAAGGCGTTGGCGCGCATATAGGCCAGGGTATTCACGAGATCGCCGCCGACGCCGTCATGCAGGTCGAGCATGATGCGCTGTCGTTCGGCGGCCAGCGCGGCGTCACGTTCGGCCCTGACCGCCTCGGCATGGGTTTCTCTCAACTCCTGCGTCGATGCCGCGATACGGTCTTCAAGCGTATGGGTCAGGTTCTCAAGCCGCGTCAGTGATCCAAGAAGCTCTGAAACCGCCAGATAGGTCGCGATGCCAAGCAGGACGATGAAACTCAGCTGCCCGATCTGCATGTTGAAGGGCTGCGGGCGCCACAAGTGAAACAACATGTCCCTAAGATCGATTGTCAGGATCAGAGACAGCAGGGGGAACAGGATATACAGATCGACGCCTGGCGAATTGAGCCTGTGATACAGCAGATTGGCCAGGATGATCAGCGCGATTCCGACGCTTCCCACATGCAGGAAGAAGAAGAAATGTCTCTGGTATTCCACCGGAACCATGACCGCAATTACGGTTATCAGCGCCAGCCAGGGCCAAAGCAGATGTTCATAACGCTGGCGCCCGACATTCAGGTACAGGTTGACGAACTTGTAGATCGCGATGACATAGACATGAACGGCAAGGTTCCACAGCACGGCCCACCACCGGAAGGGCAGCGGCATCTTCATAAAGGTATAGTGGCTGGCAAAGATGATCGACAGGGCGGCCGCCAGGGCCATCCAGGCAAATTCGCCATTTCCCGGCCTGACCAAGGCCAGCCCCGCAAAGAAGAGCGTAGAGGCCACCGCGAACGCCAACCCGGCAATCCCGCCGCCCGCGGTGAACCACCACCGCAGGTCATATCTGGGCTGCAAAACCTGAAAAGGGCCAAGGAAGAAGGGCGAGAGCCGGGCGCCGTCCTGCCGGAAGCCGGTCACGACCACATCGATGACGTTTTCTTTTTTCATCAGGTCAGGCGGAACACGCACCAGAACCGGGCTACCCCAGTGCAAGAGTGGCGAGGTGCCCGGCGCCCCCATATCCTCGACCAGCGTTCCATTGATGAAAACCTGTGCGCCCTGGGCGATTTTTGGCAGATAGATCGCCTGCATCTCGTCAGTCGGCCCGATGGTCGCGACCCGGAATTGCCCATGCAGGACAGGGTTGTCGGGAACATCCTCTTGCAGCATTTCGGCGGGCAGAACCAGTGGTCTGCCGCTTGAACAATCCGTGCCCGGGATTGCATCCCGCGCCGTCCCCGACGGGTTGCACAATCGGCCCTGTGTGACGAGGACAGCACCTTCAATGGGTGTGATCGGCCTGCGAGACACCATGATCAGCGCAGCCGACATCGCGGCAATTATCATGGTGACCGCGGCGAGGCTCCGCAGGTAGCGACCTGTCACATCATCCCCGTCTTGCTGGCCTTTGCCACGGCCTCGATATTGGATCCGACATTCAGTTTCCTGTAGATGCTGTGGATGTGATTGCCCACCGTTCCGATCGATATCGAAAGGTTATCAGCAATTTCCGCACGCTTGAACCCCCGTGCGAGCAGGGTAAGGACTTGCAGCTCTCGCGCAGTCAGCGTCTCTACCGCGCTCTCCGTTTCACCCGTCGCCGGGGCCTTTGCGGCCAGGGCAAGAAAATGCCGGGCAATCTTGGGGCTAATCGGGTTGCCCCCGTCAATGACATCAAGAATCCGGCGCGCGATGTCGTCGTCGCCGCTGTTTTTCAGGACATAACCGCGGGCACCGTGCCGGATTGCGGCTGTGACGCGCTTTTCATCGCCAAAGACGCTGATCACCAGCGGGTCGCACTGCCAGTCGGCCTGGATCGCCGCATCGATCAGGTCCAGCCCGCTGCCATCGGGTAGCCCCAGATCCGTCAACAGGATCCTCGGGCGGTGCTGCCGCAGCAGGGCAAGCCCGGTTTCCAGGGTCGTTGCCAGCCCGCAGACCTTCAACAGGGGGTTGTTGCGCACCCTGTCCACCAGCCCGCGGGCGGTGTGGTCGTGATCTTCGACGATCAGCACGCTGTGCTGCCTGCCTGCCATGAGCTTCCCTTTCAACGTGCCCGGCCCGGATCTGACTGTGTTCCGGCTGCAACACCCCCAGTCTAGAACCATATGGCCAGCCCGAAAATGTATGGATCCATGCATAGCGCGGCGCGCGGATTTGGGGAATTCCTTCTCGCAAAGTCATTATTCGCGGAAATAGGCGTTGGCACGATGGTCAACCCCATTGCCGGGAAAATCCGAGATGGGAGGACCGAGACAGCCCCGTGACCAACCAGCGCGTCAATGCCTTGGCATTGGGCACAATCAGCACCCCTCACCCCATCAAATCATCAAGGCCAATCACTACCTCAGGGAGAATAACGGTGAACCTTGCAACATTTCTGGAAAGGCTCGCAGGCGCGGGCCTGTTGCCTGCCCGTGTGTTTTTCAACATCATTTTCAACAAAATCGCATCGTTGCGCGAAGTGGTGCCCGTAAGGGCGTTTTCAACGCACGTTGCCCTGGTATTCGCGCTGTTGCTGTCGGTTATGGTCGTCGTGGCGCCGCACCGGGCAGCGGCGAACACGACAACCTGTCCGCCTGTTTCCAGCTATGTCGAATGGCACACCTACGCACGACACAAGCAGGTGTACTATGGGGCGGACGGCACATGCTTTATCAAGGCCGCAAGCTTGAATGCCGTAAACTGGTATGCCGAGATGGATCTCATGATGCCGGCAATGGTGGCGGCGAACAATCCTACCGCACCTGCCGGGACGGCAGCGGTTGTTTTCAAGCAATATGTCGGTGGCGCCCTCAGCCCCGTATCCAGCGTCGTGATCACGCCCTATTGCGGCGCATACACGTACATCAAGGATAATAGCGGCAACACCCATCCCGGAATCTATCTGACCGATGGGGCGTCGTTGTGTCGCGTGGAGGCGGTTTTCAACGATGGCTCGAAAAACTTTACTGTTACCGTATATCTCAGATTCCAGTACTATCCCGATAGTGGCGTAAATTTTATATATTACAAATATTCAGAAATCACCTACACTCCCCTCAACCAGCCCCCGACCGCCAATGCGGGTACCAACCAGAGCGTAGCTTCGGGCGCGACGGTAACGCTTGACGGCTCGGCCTCCAGCGACCCGGATCCCGGTGACACGCTGAGCTATGCCTGGACACAGACGGCCGGCCCCAATGTGACGCTGAGCGACGCGACTGCGGCCAAGCCGACCTTCACGGCCCCGGCAGTGAACCCGACCGCAACAGCGCAGACACTGACCTTCAGCCTGACCGTAACAGACCAGAACGGAGCAAGTTCCACCGCGGCCACTACGACGGTGACGGTGAACCCGCGCAGCAATACGGCACCAACAGCGAATGCAGGTGCCAACCAGAGCGTGGCCTCGGGCGCGACGGTCACGCTGGATGGCTCGGGAACGACTGACCCGGACGGCGATGCGATCGTTCATTACACATGGGCACAGACGTCCGGCCCGTTGGTTTACATCAGTGACACGGCAGTGGTCAGCCCGACCTTTACCGCACCGGCGGTAAACCCGACGGCCTCGCCCGTCACGCTGACCTTCAGCCTGACGGCGACCGACCAGTGGGGCGCGCAATCCACCGCGGCCACCACCACGGTAACGGTGAACCCGCGCGCCAATACGGCACCAACAGCGAATGCCGGTGCAAACCAGAGCGTGACCTCCGCCTCGAATGTGACGCTGGATAGCTCTGCCACGA
>WFQE01000299.1 GCA_015487165.1 Paracoccaceae bacterium
AAGCTGGATCACGTCAATGTCTATGCCTTGCGCGATGGCGATGGCTGGGCGGTGGTGGATACGGGCTTTGCCACGAAAACCTCGGCCCGGCTGTGGCGCGCGCTGATCGAGGGGCCTTTGCAGGGGCTGCCCATCCGGCGCCTGATCGTGACCCACCACCACCCCGACCATATCGGCCTTGCCGGCTGGTTCCAGACCGAATTCGGCACTGAGCTGGTCACGACCCGCACGGCATGGCTGTTTGCTCGCATGCTGACGCTGGATGAACATTCGGTGCAAAAGGAGGAAACCCTTGCCTATTGGCGCGCCGCCGGGATGGATGCCGGGATCTATGAAAAGCGGCTGAAGGAACGCCCCTTCAATTTCGCCGATGTGGTGGCGCCCATGCCGCTGGGTTTCAGGCGGATTCAGGAAGGCGACGTGCTGACCATCGGCAACCGCCGCTGGGACGTGCGCATCGGCCACGGTCACGCGCCCGAACACGCGACGCTCTGGTGCCGCGACGAGGCCCTGTTGATCGCCGGCGACCAGATCCTTTCGTCGATTTCGCCCAATATCGGCGTCTATGCCACCGAACCCGAGGCCGACCCCCTGGCCGAATGGCTGGAAAGCTGCGAGCGCCTTTCGCAATTTGCGCGCGAGGATCACCTCGTGCTGCCCGGCCACAAGCTGCCCTTTACCGGCCTGCCGGCCCGCATGCGGCAGCTGATCGACAACCACCACGGCGCGCTTGCACGGCTTGTGGAGTATCTGGAAACGCCACGCACGGCGGCGGAATGCTTTCCGGTTCTGTTCAAGCGTTCCATCGGCGATGGCGAATACGGGCTGGCGCTGGTCGAATCCATGGCCCATCTCAACCATCTGTATCAGTCGGGGCAGGTTCGGCGCGAACGGCGCGACGATGGCGCCTGGCTGTGGCAGCGGGTGTAAGCCGCGAAAATGTTGCGCTGGTCGCGATTCTGAGGCATAGGGACGCTCGGACGCAGTTGCCCGAGCCGGATGTTCGGGTAAAAAAGACGTCAACAAAAAAATAACGGAGGGAAGAAATGTCGGACAACAACAATGACGTCATGGATATCGAAACCCATGAAAAAACCTTTCACGGTTTCATCAAGGCCGTTGAATGGGGTGCGGGTATCTCGATCGCAATCCTGATCTTTCTGGCCATTTTCAACAGCTGAGCCCCTTCGGCAACAGGGTTGGCCGGCCGCTTTGATCAGGGGTTGAGAATCACGCCCGGTTATGACCGATATTGTCCAGCGCACTCTGCGCTGTCATAGGGTATTTCAGGGGGTTACATGTCTGTTCTGCGCATTATCGGTGCAATTTTCCTGCTTTTTTCGGTTGCCGGATGTGCCGAGCGCGTATGGGCCCCCGACGAGGCAATCTCGCGTGCCGCCTATGTCGATAACGGCCCGCCATCAATCACGCTGGTGACCGTCATCAACAATACCACGGGTGCTGGCGGCCATTCGGCTTTGGTGATCAATGCCGAACAGCGCGTCGCTTTCGACCCCGCCGGCAATTTCAAATACCAGTACGCGCCGGAACGCAACGATTTCGTCTATGGGATGAACCCCGCCGTGTTGCGCGCCTATTACGGATTTCATGCCAGAAAAGAATGGCATGTCGTGCTGCAGAAAAAGATCGTTTCCCGCGAAGTCGCGCAAAAGGCCTATGATCTGGCCAAGAATTACGGGCCTGTTCCGGGCGGTTTCTGCGCCAACAGCGTGACTACGATCCTCAGGAAACTGCCCGGCTTTGAAAGCATCCCGGTCAGCTTGTCCCCCAAGAAAACCATGAAGAATTTTGCCAAGCTCCCCGGCGTCGAGACAAGAACGATCTACGAAAACGACTGACGGGTTGCGGGCCGCGCGACCTCGGGTTTCCTCCTGCTACATATGTAAAAACCCCCGGGGCCGGGCCTCGGGGGTCAACATTTGGCGGGGTGACCCGCCGGTTCGACTGTCGCAGAAAAACCGCCTTACAGCAGCCCTTCGCGCTGGGCCTTTTTACGGGCCAGCTTGCGCGCACGGCGAATGGCCTCGGCCTTTTCGCGGGCCCGCCGGACGGAAGGCTTTTCGTAATGCTGCCGAAGCTTCATTTCACGAAACACGCCTTCGCGCTGCAGTTTTTTCTTGAGCGCACGCAGCGCCTGATCGACATTGTTGTCACGAACCTGTACCTGCATGTGGTGTCACCACCTTTCTAAGCAAGAGTTTCCGGATATTGCAGGAAGTGGCGATATAGCAAGGCGATCCACGCTTGTCCACAGCCGGATCATTGGATGGAGGGGTTGATGCCCGAAAACGCGCAAAAGACCGAAGAGGATCATCTTTCCAGAACCCGCTGCCTGCTGCTTGATGCGGCGCTGGCCCACGTGCCCTTTGACGGCTGGAGCGACACCACATTTCGCGCCGCGCTGAATGATTCGGGGCTGGATCAGGCGCTGGCCCGCCTTGCCTGCCCCCGTGGCGCACTGGACCTTGCGATCGAATATCACCGCCGCGGCGACCGTGCGATGGTGGAACGCGCAGGGCGGGAAAACCTGTCATCCATGCGCTACAGCCAGCGCGTCGCGGCGCTGGTGCGCTGGCGGATCGAGGCAATCGATGATCGCGAGGTCGCGCGCCGCTCGACCACCTTTTTTGCAATGCCCGCCCACGCCGCCGAAGGTGCCCGTCTGATCTGGAGCACGGCCGATCTGATGTGGAAAACCCTGGGCGATACCTCTCGTGATCTGAACTGGTATTCCAAGCGCGCGATCCTGTCGGCGGTCTATTCCTCGACCCTTCTGTTCTGGCTGGGCGACCAGTCCGAGGGCAATGCCGATACATGGGCCTTTCTCGATCGCCGCATCGGGGATGTCATGCAGTTCGAAAAGTTCAAGGGCAAGGCGCGTGCAAACCCGTTGTTTCAGGGGTTGATGCGCGGGCCGGGAAAGTGGCTTGACCGGATCCAGGCCCCTTCGGCCAGCCCCCGCGAAGACCTGCCCGGATATGTGAAACCACAGCAAGACGAGCCTGAAAATGACGAAACTTCCTGAGGTGATGCGTGCCGTCGAGATCGCCGAACCCGGTGGCCCCGAGGTGCTGACGCCTGTCGAACGCCCGGTTCCCACCCCCGGCCCCGGCCAGATCCTGATCCGCCTGCATGCCGCGGGCGTCAACCGGCCCGATGCGCTGCAACGCGCGGGTGCCTATGCGCCACCCCCCGGTGCCAGCGACCTGCCCGGCCTCGAAGGCGCCGGCATCGTTGCGGCGACGGGGCCCGGCGTGACCCGCTGGCACGAGGGCCAAGCCGTGTGTGCCTTGCTGCCCGGTGGCGGTTACGCCGAATATGCCGTGACCCATCAGGACCACGCCCTGCGCCTGCCCGAGGGCATGGACATGACCCGCGCGGCCGCCCTGTGCGAAACCTATTTCACCGTCTGGAGCAACGTCTTCATGCGTGGCGGGCTGCGTGCTGGCGAGACCTTCCTCGTTCACGGGGGCAGCTCGGGGATCGGCACAACAGCCATCCAGCTCGCCCGCGCAAAGGGCGTGCGCGTGTTCACCACCGCCGGCTCCGATGAAAAATGCGCAACCTGCCGCGATCTGGGGGCCGAACTCGCCATCAATTACCGCGAGGCCGATTTTGTCGAGGTCGTGCGTAACGCAACCGACGGGCGCGGCGTCGATCTGATCCTCGACATGGTGGGGGGTGACTATATCCCCCGCAATATCCGCGCCCTGGCCAATGATGGCCGGCTGATCATGATTGCCTTTCTCGGCGGTCCCAAGGCCGAGCTGAACTTTGCCCAGATCATGGCGCGCCGCCTGACGGTCACCGGCTCGACCCTGCGCCCGCAAAGCGACCTTGCCAAGGCCCGTATTGCCGAACAGCTGCGTAGCGAGGTCTGGCCACTGCTTGATGCCGGCACCATCGCCCCGGTGATGGATTCGACCTTCCCGCTGGAACAGGCAACGGCAGCTCATGAGCAACTGGAAAGCGCCGGCCATATCGGCAAGATCGTGCTTTCGATCATCTGAGGCCGAACCGCCGGCCCCCACTGCGCGGCCTCAGCGCCTTGGCGTAATCGTCACGCTGTCGCCGCAATTGTCTCTGACCCCTGTTCCACAGGCGCGCGGTTCCAGGTTGCGGGTCAGGCAGATGCGCAGCTCTCGCAGGATCCCCCTTGTGCAGACCACCGCGATTGCCCTGGATGTCAGCCCGGCATTGGCACGCAGAAAGGCCGATTTCAGCCCCCGCACCGTCATGCGCGCCGGCAGCCGGCCCGGTTTCAACGCATCTGGCAGCTTGATCCGCTCGAATGCTTGTCGCGCAGCGGCGAAATATTCTGGCGCGGGCAAGCTGGAACAGACACCATGCTTGGCCCATTGATACCGCGCCAACGCAGTTGATGGCATGATGTCAGCCATTCCTTCGGTCAGATCGCGCGGGGGCGGGGGCAGGCGGGTCTGGCAATATTCGGGCCAGCCGCCGGATTCGTATTCGGGCCACAGCCCATGCAGCACAAGCCCGCGCCCCGCACCTGCCCGGCATTCGGGCGCATTGCGCGCATCACCCGTCAGTGCACACCAGCCCGGCGACCATGACAGTGCCAGAACGTAATAATCGAACTTTCCCGCCCTGCCGCCGGCCGAAGTCGCCGCCGACTGCAACAGTGCGAGGACCAACCCGACAAGAGACCCGATGATCAGCGGGCATTGCGTCATTATCCTCTTCCCTTTTCCCTGACAGCCGACTATATACGGCCCAATCCCCCCACGAAAACGGAAAGATGCGGCGCTGCCGCAACCGGTTTCACCGATCGGGGAAGTTGTGTTCTATCGGAGGAATTCTCATGGCCCTGCCCATCATGGCGAAAGCCACCGCTGTCTGGCTTGTGGACAACACCACCCTGACCTTCAAGCAGATCGCCGATTTCTGTGGCCTGCACGAGCTCGAGGTTCAGGGCATCGCCGATGGCGAGGTGGCTGTCGGCATCAAGGGTTTCGATCCGATCGCCAACAACCAGCTTGATCGCGCCGAAATCGAGCGCGCCGAAAAAGACCCGGCCTACAAGCTGAAACTGAAATACAACCCGGCCGCCGAGGGCGAGAAAAAGCGCAAGGGCCCGCGCTATACGCCCCTGTCCAAACGCCAGGATCGCCCCAGCGCGATTGCCTGGCTGGTCAAGTTCCATCCCGAGCTGACCGACAGCCAGATTTCCAAGCTGGTTGGCACCACCAAACCAACCATCCAGTCGATCCGCGAGCGCACCCACTGGAACATGGCCAATATCAAGCCGGTCGATCCCGTGGCGCTTGGCATGTGCAAACAGACCGAGCTGGACGAGGCCGTGCGCAAGGCTGCCGCGAAAAAGGCCAAGGCCGGCGAGGTGATGACCGACGAAGAGCGCCGCAAACTGGTTTCGACCGAACAGTCCCTGCAGATGGAAGCCGAACCCAAGATGCCGGCAAGCATGGCGGGGCTGGAAAATTTCAGCCTCACCCAGGAAGAAGAGGCCAAGGAAAAGGCCGAGCATCTGGATGCGGACAGCCTGTTCAACCTGCCCAACGAAGATCAGGACGACGACGAACAGGGCTGAAGGGCCGTGAATACCGTGTTGCAAAAGCCCGGGTGCCAGGCCCGGGCTTTTTCATGTTCTCAGTGAACCGCCAGGTCTACGGGGTCAATCAGGGTGCGCCCGCCATCGACGGTAAGGATCTGCCCGGTTACAAAGGATGAACTTTCCGAGGCCAGATACTGGACGGCTTCGGCAACTTCGTCGGCTTCGCCAATACGGCCCAGGGGGGTCGCGTCGATCAGGCGGTTGCGCAGATCTGCGTGGCTTTTCAGCGTGTTGCGTAAACTTGCGCTCATCACGCTGCCGATGGCGACCGCATTGACCCTGATCCGGTATTCGGCAAGGGCGACCGCCAGCGAGCGGGTCAGCTGATCCAGCGCGGCAGATGCTACCGAATAGGACATGAGCGCGGGGTGGGTGCGACGGGCGGCGATGGCGCTGAGATTGATGATCGCGCCGATGGTGCCTTCGCCTTGCCCCTCATCGCGGGCCTGCTTGATCATGCGCTTGGCGATGATCTGGCTAAGCCGCAGAGACGTCATGACATTCTGTTCGAGCATGGTCTCGAAGGCGTCGTCATCCGGGTTCAGGGGGTCGGACTGCATGACCTGACGGGCCGCGTTTACCAGAATGTCCACACGGTCGAATTCGTCGATGGTGGCCGACAACAGGTTGGTCAGCGTCAGCCGCTCGCGCAGATCGCCTGCGAAAAAGCGTGCCTCACCCTTGTCCCCGCTGATGGCCTCGACTTCGATAGCCAGCCGGTCCTCGTCCATGTCGGTGAACATGACCTTGGCGCCCTGGCTGACAAAATGGCGGGCAATGGCCAGCCCGACGCCATTGGCAGCGCCGGTCACGATTGCGCATTTGCCCACAAGTGAAAAGGACATGGTCGTTCCCTCTTTCTATCGGTTCCTGCGGACTGATCTGCTTGTCCGCTGTTCGGGTCGTGTGGTTCCGGCAATCGGCTTCGAGGCCAGAACCACCTTGAACTGCGCATTTTCTGCCAGCGGTGTCAGACGGGCAAATGATGCGGCCAGCGTGTTTTCATAAGGAAGCTGCCGGTTGGCCACCAGCCAGAGGGATCCGCCTGGTTTCAGGAGCTTTCGCGCCATGGTGATGAATTCAAGCCCCAGCGAGGGCGTTGCCGCGCGGCCCTGATGAAATGGCGGGTTGCAAATGACCGCATCATATCGGGCCGCAGGGGTCAGTTTGGTGACATCGCTCCAGAAAAACTGTGCGCGTTCGTCGCTGATATTTGCTTTTGCGGCGTCAAGTGCACGCGCTTCTGCCTCATACAGGTCGATCTGCGTGATTCCGTCTTTGCCTGCCTCAAGCGCCTGCAGGCTCAGCCAGCCCCAGCCAGCCCCCAGATCGGCAATATGGCCGGCAAGGCGGTCGTCGAAATGTTCGGCCAGCAGGGCCGATCCGGCATCTATGTGCGCGCTGGAAAACATTCCCGGGGCGGTCAGGAACCCGTCACTGTTGCGTGACAGTTCAAGCCCGCATTTCCAGTCGAGTATTTCGTCGGGCAGGGTTTCGGGGCGAGTCATCCAGAACATCCGGCCATGGTTCTTGACCACGACCTGATCGATTTCCAGAAACTTGCGGCAATGCTTGAGAACGGAATCGATGCCGTCCTTGCGGGGGCCATCGACAATGACTGTTCCCCCCGCCTGACAAAGCGACAGCGCGCTGGCGACAAGGCCCAGCGTCTCAGCCTTGGAACGTGTCACATGCACCATCATGGCAGCGAATTTCCCTTCCGGCTGCGCCGCCACCCTGTAACCCCGGGCTTGCAGGGCATCGAAACCTGGCCGAAAACTGTTGAAAAGCCACAGCCGGTCGGCGGGGAGGGCAGAATAGTCCTGGGTTTCATCTGCCCGCAGGACGCCGATTTCCCCGGCCACCGGCAAATCCAGGCCCTGCTGGCCAAGCGCAATATCAAGACGGGAAAGAGCCATGATCGAGGCCGGAAAGGGCCTATTCCTTTTCCATGGTGCATTGCAGCGGGTGCTGGTTGCGGCGGGAAAGTTCCATCACCTGTGCAACCTTGGTTTCGGCAACCTCGTAGGAATAGACGCCAACCACCGCAACGCCCTTGTTATGGACGGTCAGCATGATGTCGACGGCCTGCTGATGCGAGATGCCAAAGAATCGCTCCAGAACGTAAACGACAAATTCCATCGGGGTATAGTCGTCGTTCAGCAACAGCACCTTGTACATCGGCGGGCGCTTGGTTTTCGTACGAGTCTTGGTGACGACGGCGGTATCGCCTTCGTCATTCTTGTCGCCCGAGCATGTGATCGCCAGCGGATCCACCGCGCGCCTCCATCAGAGTCGTCTTTTTGGTATTTGAATATACGTCAGTGTTTGTCGAATGTGAATTGCGCATTTTTGACCACAAGGCCGTTCTGGCCGGGTCAGCTCGTGATTGCCAGCCCGCCCCCATCTGACAGCTGCACCCCCTGGCGGCAAGGATTGTTTGTACTTTGTTCAGATGGTTGAAAAAAAGGGTTTTTCGCGGCCCCAATCACATGCTAGGCTTGGGGCTAATCACGAGACCGCGAAAACGCGGCCACCGAGGCAGTAATATCGTCGGAGCTACCGATGTTGAGGCAGGTATTGAGCGGGGTCTTCCTTGCGTGCGCCGTTCTTTTGACGGCAGCGAGCGCTGGCGCTGCGCCTTATGCCGCCTTTGTCATGGACATGCGCGACGGTAAGGTTCTGTATTCCAAGAACGCCGATACGCGCCTGCATCCCGCGTCATTGACCAAGATGATGACGCTGTATATCGCCTTCGAGGCGATAAAGAATGGCGAGATCACCCTTGATACCAAGGTGTCCATCTCTCGCAATGCAGCGGCCGAGCCGCCATCGCATCTGGGGCTGCATGCCGGGCAGAAGGTGCGGTTGCGCGATCTTATCCGGGCGGCGGCAATCAAGTCGGCCAATGACGCAGCCACAGCGATAGGCGAGGCAATTTCCGGTTCCGAGGCCGCATTTGCACGGCGCATGAACCGAACTGCGCGCGCCTTGGGAATGACCCGTACGACCTTCAGAAACGCCAATGGCCTGACCCAGGCGGGGCATCGCTCGACCGCCCATGACATGGCGATCCTGGGGCGCGCCCTGTTCTATCATTACCGCCAGTATTACGGCCTGTTTTCGCGCCGCAAGGAAACCGCCGTGGGCAAGACATTCCACAACACGAACCGCAAATTTCTTGCCGCCTACAGGGGGGCGGACGGAATCAAGACGGGATACACCCAGGCGGCCGGGTTCAATCTGGTGGCGTCCGCAAGGCGCGGGCAGAAACGGATCATCGCAGCCGAATTCGGTGGGCGTTCGGTTGCGCAGCGCAACAAGAAGATGGCCAGACTTCTGGATCTGGGATTCCGCCGCGCGCCGGCCAGGGCGCCCATCATTCCCCCTCCACTGCCGGTTTACGGCGCACCCAAAAAGGTGCTGGTGGCATCGGCCGTCAAAAGCAGCCCGCGCCCCATGCCGCGACCGGTGCGCCAGCAGATTCGCCCGGTCATGACGGTTCAGACAGACCCGATGAAACGCGCGATCAATCGGGCGGTCTCGGTAGCGGTGGCATCGTCTGAAACCGAATCGCGGCGGCAAAGGATTGCGCAGCCCGCGCCAACGCCTCGATTTGCGATCAGGGATGATGGCCAACGGGTCGTCACGCGGATGTCCTCTTCGGGGGGGCGGGAATGGTCGATCTTCATGGGGGCTTATCCCACGCGCACACAGGCCGAAAAGGTGCTGCTGCGCACCGCACTCGAGGACCTATCCTCGCTGGATGGTGCGCTGCGCAAGGTTGTGCTGCGCAGGGGACGGTTCCAGGCACAATTTGTGGGCCTGACCGAGGGGCGCGCAAAACGGGCGTGCTCGCGCCTGTTGATATGGCGCAAGACATGCCAGGTCATCGGGCCGACGGGATAGCCCCGAAGGGTCGCGGGATCATTCCTTGGGGTGATCGTCGTAGTCTGTTCTCAGAATGCGGTTGGCATCGCCTTCGGGGTCGTCGAACTGCCCGTTCCTGAGCATCCAGAAGAACCCCGCCAGACCGACGCCCCCCATGAAAATCGAAATCGGTATGAGATAGGCGATGACGTTCATGATTCAGCGCAGCCTCCAGGAGTTCAGGGTTACCGTAATGGATGAGGCCGACATGGCAAGGGCCGCCAGCAGGGGTGTGGCAAGCCCGGCCAGTGCGATTGGCACCGCGATCATGTTGTAGATGGCTGCGAGCGCGAAATTTTCCTTGATCCGGCTGCGGGCAGATCGCGCGGTTTCGACCGCTTCGGAGATCACGGCAAAATCCTGCCCCAGTATGATGATATCCGCGGCCACGCGCGCCACATCCAGGGCCGAGGCCGGAGATATGGACACATGCGCCCTGGCAAGCGCGGCGGTATCATTCAGCCCGTCGCCAATCATCAGCACCTTGCGCCCCTGAGCGGCCAGCTTGTCGACTGCCGCGATCTTGTCTTCGGGGATGGCCCCGGCAATGACATTGTCGATCCCGAGTTCCCGGGCGACCTGTTCGGTGGCTTTGGGGCTGTCGCCGGTTACAAGATGAATGTCGAAACCCATTTCCTTGAGCCGCGCAACCAGCGGCGCGGCGCCGGGGCGCAGCGCGTCGGTAAAGCGGAACACGGTTGGTTCCTGTTTCCCGATCTTCAGGCAGGTTGCGGTGGTGTCGGGTGCTTCGATCCCTACCCATTCGGGGCGCCCCAGGCGAACGGGCTTTCCGTCCAGTGTGGCCTCGATCCCATAGCCGGGAACCTCGCGTATATCTGTCAGTCCGGGCAAGTCGCCGCTGTCGAGCTTGTCGCCAGCCGCCTCGACCAGGGCCTTTGCCAGAGGGTGATTGCTGGTTCTGGCCAGCGCAGCCGCAATCAGCAACCGGTCGGCGGGGATCAGCTGCGCGTCATCAAGCCTGGGCCGTCCCTGCGTAAGCGTTCCGGTCTTGTCGAAAATTACCGTGTCAGCCTCGGCCAGACGTTCCAGCGCGGTGCCACTTTTCAGCAAGATCCCACGGCGATACAGCCGCCCGCTTGCCGCGGTGGTGACCGCCGGGACAGCCAGCCCCAGCGCGCAGGGGCAGGTGATGATCAGGACGGAGATGGCGATATTCAGGGCCAGACGCAGATCGCCGCCAAACCAGTACCATCCGACAAAGGCCAGCAGGGCCAGCAGATGAACCCCCGGCGCATAGATGGCCGCAGCCCGGTCGGCCAACGACGTGTATCGGTTGCGCGAGGTTTCGGCCAGCGCCACGAGATTGGCGACCTTTTGCAGGGTCGAATCCTTGGCCTGTGCCGTGACGCGCATGGTCAGCGGACCTGTAAGGTTGACTTCGCCAGCCCGCAACTCGGCATCGGGGCCGACATATGCAGGCAGGCTTTCACCCGTCAGGAATGCGCGATCGATCTCGCTTTCGCCGGTCAGTACCTGGCCGTCCACCGGCACGCGGGTGCCCGGTTTGACGACAACGATGTCTCCGGGCATCAACTCGCTGACCGGCACCATGGTTTCGTTGCCTGCCACCAGCTTGATGGCGCGCGGGACCTCGAGCGCGGCAAGTTCTTGTGCCGCCGAGCGCGCGCTTGCACGGGTGCGATAGTCCAGATAGCGGCCGGCCAGCAGAAAGAAGGTCAGCGACAGCGCGGCATCGAAATAGGCGTGTTCGCCGCTTTGGGTCGTTTCATACAGGGACATGCCTGCGGCCAGCAGGATTGCAAGCGAAATGGGCACATCCATGTTCAGCTTGCGCGCTTTCAGTGCCGACCATGCATTGGCAAAGAAGGGTTGTGCCGAAAACGCGATGGCAGGCAAGGCGATCATGGCCGAGAACCAGTGCAGCAGGTCGCGGGTTGCCGCCTCGGCGCCGGACCAGACCGCGACCGACAGCAGCATGACGTTCATCACCGCAAAGCCGGCCACGGCAAGGCGCATCAGCAGGTTGCGCCCGACCTTGTCGCCCTTGCTTTCCGCCAGCAGGGCAGGGTCAAGCTCATGCGCCTCGTATCCCAGCGCCTCGACAGCCTTGACCAGCTGCTCGGCCGAGATGCCGGGGTCGGCCGATATGCTGACCCGTTTGAGTGACAGGTTGACCCGCGCGTCCCGCACGCCCTTGACCTGGGCAAGACCTTTCTCGACCGTCGAGATGCAGCCAGCACAATGGATTGTCGGCAGCGACAGGATGATGTCGCCCGGCCTTTCGGCGTCAGAGGGGGTAACCTCCGGGGCGGGGATTGTGCAGGCGGGGCATACCGCCGGTCGGGGCAGGGCCTGGGGTGACATCTGTCAGGGTTTCACGATTACATGCTTGCGTTGGTGGAATTCTGTTCCATCGGCCGCCATGGCGACAAAGCGCACCTCCCATTTGCCGGGGGGCAGGTCGATTTTCTGGGAAAACACCTTGCCGTCGGATTTGAGGGCAAGTTTCTTGTCGAACCGGTCGGTGGTTGCCCTTCCGATGGTGGCAAAGATCTTGTCAACCGGTGCCGGCTGGCCGTTCCTGTCGAACAGTTCGAGTTTGAGAACCTTGCCATCATAGCGCAGGTTGCTGTTCCAGCCCAGTTCAAGCTGTTGCTTGAGGCGCCCGTTGAACTGCTGGCTGGCAACATAGGTATTGTGGACTTCCAGCCCCGGGAATGTGTTGATGGCGAAATAGCTCATGGCGACATTCACGCCGATGATGACGACGAAAAAGCCGCCAAATGTCATCAGCGCCATGCGTCCGGTAAATTCTCTTGCCATTCTAGTTACCCCTTCCCTTGCCGGTGAAAACGGTTTCGGCAAATGTCCTTTTATCTGTCGCCTTGTCCTCGGCCCAGATCCTGATTTCAGTGAGTTCCGCCTTGGCCGCAGGCGAGTCCGGCGGCGCGATGATGAACAGCTTGTGGGTGCCGGTTTCATCGGCAGGCACCGTGACGGTGGTAGACTCTACCCCCTGCAGCTTGAGCTTGAACATCCCCTTGGGCGTGACCGAGATTTCGAAAGGATGTGCCCCGTTGGTCATGTTCCTGATCCGCAGCTTGTAAGTGTTGCGGATGGATCCGTCAGAGAGGGTGACGTAAACCGGATTGCGCAGCGGGGAAACGTTCAGATCGATATCCGAGCGCATGAACAGGGCGAACACGATCAGCGCGCCGATCCCGGTCCACAGAACCGTATAGACCATGGTGCGTACACGGAAGATGTGCTTCCAGATCGGTTTGGGGGGCTTGCCTTCGCGCTCCAGCTCTTCATCGGTCAGCGCCATATAATCGATCAGGCCGCGTGGCTTGCCGATCTTGGCCATCATGGTGTCGCAGGCATCGATACATAACGCACAGGTAATGCATTCCATCTGCTGGCCGTCCCGAATATCGATCCCCATGGGGCAGACATTGACGCAGGCCATGCAGTCGATGCAATCGCCCAGCTTGTCGGCATCGGCCGATTTGCGGTGCTTGCCGCGCGGCTCGCCCCGCCACGGCTTGTAGGCGACTGTCAGGGTGTCTTCGTCCATCATCGCCGCCTGGATGCGCGGCCATGGGCACATGTAGATGCAGATCTGTTCACGGGCAAACCCGCCGAACAGGAAGGTTGTGAAGGTCAGGCTGGCTATGAAGGCGTAGGCGATCAGAGGGGCCTGCCCTTCGACAAGCTGCTTTGCCAGCGTTGGCGCATCAGCAAAATAGAATACCCAGGCGCCCCCCGTGGCCAGCCCGATCAGCAGCCACACAATCCACTTGGTCAGGCGCAGCCGCAGCTTGCGCAGATCCCATTTGGCGCGGTGCAGGCGCAGGCGGGCATTGCGGTCGCCCTCGATCCAGCGTTCGACCAGAATGAACAGGTCGGTCCAGACGGTTTGTGGACACGCATAACCGCACCAGACCCGCCCAAGCGCGGATGTGAACAGGAACAGCCCGAGCCCGGCCATGATCAGCAACCCGGCGACAAGATAGAATTCCTGAGGCCAGATCTCGATCCAGAAAAAGAAAAAGCGCCGGTTGGCAAGATCGACAAGCACCGCCTGATCCGGCAGGTTCGGGCCACGGTCCCAGCGGATCCACGGGGTCAGGTAATAGATGCCAAGGGTCACCACCATGATGGCCCATTTCAGGTTCCTGTAGAACCCATGGACCCGACGGGGGAAAATCGGTTCCCTTGGTGCGTAGAGTTGGGGTGCTTCGTGTTCTTGGCCGGTTGAGCTCATGTTACGGGTCTTTCCTTGCCAGAGGGGGCCGGGCCGGTTTCAGGGGCCGCTTGACTGCCATCACTCACGGAAATGGGATTCGGAAACTGAAAAAGCACCGGCCTCCTGAAAATGTGAACAGGACTGGGAGGCCGGTGCCCGCATCCCCGGGCGCAAGAGGGAGCGCCCGGGAAATTCTCGAATTACTCGCCGCCGCCCTGTTGGTGGACCCAGACGGCAACCTGGCGGATCTGCGATTCCGTCAGACGACCGGCCCAGGCAGGCATGACGCCATGGCGAGAGTTGGTGATTGTCTCGGTAAGTGTGGCAACGTCGCCGCCATACAGCCAGATCTGGTCAGTCAGGTTGGGGGCGCCGAATTCACGGCCGCCCTTGCCATCTTCACCATGACAGGCTGCGCAGTTGTCGGCAAACAGGGTCTTACCGGCTGCGGCCGCTGCGGCGTTGTGTTCCTGGCCCGAGATCGACCGCACATACTGCACCAGTTGCTGGATTTCAGCGGGCTCCAGTATTTCACCGAACACCGGCATCTGGGAATCCCGCGTGTCCTCATCCGATGCATAGCGGATGCCGTGGCTGACCGTCGTATAGATGTCGTCGATCGTGCCCCCCCAAAGCCAGTCGTCGTCGATCAGGTTGGGATAGCCCTTGGCCCCGCTTGCACCGGCACCGTGGCACTGGGCGCACCAGGTGCGGAACACCGCGGCACCGCCGTTGAGCGCATAGTTCAGCAGCTCGGGATCCTTTTCGATCTGGTCCACCGGCACGGTGGTCAGCTTTTTGTCCACCGCCGCGTTGGCCTTCTTGTAGCGCTCGATGTCGGCAGCAACCGCTGCGCGCGAGCTATAGCCCAGCAGGCCGGGTGTTGCCCCCTTGGTCGAGATGGGCCATGCCGGATAAAGGATTGTCCAGACGATGGCGAACAGAATGGACGCATAGAATGTCCACAGCCACCAGCGGGGAAGCGGGTTGTCGAATTCCTCGATCCCGTCCCAGGAATGGCCCGTCGTGTTGGGGTCTTGATCGTTCATTTTCTTGTCACTCATTTCCGGGCCTCCTTTTTCGACAGGCTTTGCCGGGTCTTCTCGATGGCCGCCAGATCGTCTTCCAGGTTGTCGCCTGCGCGCAGAGGTATGTTTGCGCTGGCCTCGTGGACGGTTTTGCTGCCCGGCCGCAGGGCGAAGATCGTTACCCCGATAAAGATGAGGAACATCGCAAAGAGGCCCCAGCTGTCGGCGAAATGTCTCAGGAAACTGTAGGTATCCATGGTGTCACCTCCTAGCGGCTGGCATCGGGAATGAAGGTCGAGAAGTCGACCATTGTCCCGAGAACCTGAAGATACGCAATCAGCGCATCCATTTCGGTCAGCTGCGGCTGCCCATCGAAATTGGCGACCTTGGCGCCGGGATAGCGCTCGATCAGGCCGTCGGTATCGGCGTCGGGATCAGCCTGCGCCTTGAAGTCCTCACGGGCCTTGGCGATCATTTCGTCCGTATAGGGGACGCCGACAATCCGGTTGGTTTTCAGCATGTCCGCGATGTATTTCCCGTCGATCTTGTTTTCCAGCAGGAAACCATAGGTCGGCATGACCGATTCAGGCACAACCGCGCGCGGGTCGGTCAGGTGATGCACATGCCATTCATTCGAATAGCGGCCTCCTACGCGGGCCAGGTCAGGCCCGGTACGCTTGGACCCCCACTGGAACGGGTGGTCATACATCGACTCGGCCGCCAGCGAATAAGGGCCGTAACGTTCCACCTCATCACGCAGCGGACGGATCATCTGGCTGTGACAGACATAGCAGCCCTCGCGGATATAGATGTTGCGCCCCGCCAGTTCGAGAGGGGTGTAGGGCCGCATGCCCTCCACCTTCTCGATGGTGTTCTGGATGAAGAAAAGGGGCACGATCTCGACCAGGCCACCGATGGTCACAACAAGGAAGCTGAGAACCAGCAGAAGGGTGGCGTTGGTTTCGATGATCTTGTGTTTGGAAAGTATCGACATGTTTCCTGTCCCTCTCATTCAGCCGGAACAGCCGCGGCGGCGTCGGGGCTTGTCTTGTCCTCGACGCTGGTCACGGTTTTCCAGAGATTGTAGCACATGATGACTGCGCCGGTCAGGAACAGGGTTCCACCCAGGGCACGCACCACATACATCGGATGCTTGGCGGCCACGGTGTCGGCAAACGAGTTCACCAGGAAGCCCTGCGCATCGACTTCACGCCACATCAGGCCTTCCATGATGCCGCTGACCCACATCGAGCTGGCGTACAGAACGATGCCGATCGTTGCCAGCCAGAAGTGCCAGGAAACCATCGACAGGCTGTAAAGCCGATCCTTGTTCCACAGACGCGGCACCAGGAAGTAGAGCGCGCCAAAGGTGATCATGCCGTTCCAGCCAAGTGCGCCGGAATGAACATGGCCAATGGTCCAGTCGGTGTAGTGCGACAACGAGTTGACGGCGCGGATCGACATGACCGGACCCTCGAAGGTGGACATGCCGTAGAAGGCGACGGAAATCACCAGCATCCGCAGCACCGGGTCGGTGCGCAGCTTGTCCCAGGCGCCCGACAGCGTCATCAGGCCGTTGATCATGCCGCCCCAAGAGGGCATCCACAGCATGACCGAGAACACCATGCCCAGCGTCTGCGCCCAGTCGGGCAGGGCGGTGTAGTGCAGGTGGTGCGGGCCAGCCCAGATATACAGGAAGATCAGTGCCCAGAAGTGGATGATCGACAGCTTGTAGGAATAGACCGGGCGCTCGGCCTGCTTGGGAACGAAATAGTACATCATCCCCAGGAAGCCCGCCGTCAGGAAAAAGCCCACCGCGTTATGCCCATACCACCACTGGGTCAGGGCGTCCTGCACCCCGGCAAACAGCTGGACCGATTTCGAACCGAAGATGGAAACAGGAACCGCCAGGTTGTTGATGACGTGCAGCATCGCGATGGTCACGATGAAGCTGAGGAAGAACCAGTTGGCCACATAGATGTGCGGCTCTTTCCGCTTGACGATGGTGCCAAAGAACACCGCCAGATAGGCGACCCAGACGATCGTCAGCCAGATGTCGACATACCATTCGGGTTCGGCATATTCCTTGGACTGCGTGACGCCCAGCACATAGCCGGTGGCGGCCAGAACGATGAAAAGCTGGTATCCCCAGAACACGAACCATGGCAGACCGCCCCCCCAGAGGCGTGTCGCGCTGGTGCGTTGCACGATATAGAACGAAGATGCAATCAGCGCGTTGCCGCCAAAGGCAAAGATGACCGCAGATGTGTGCAGCGGACGCAGGCGGCCAAAGTTCAGATAGCCGTCACCCAGCGGGATGTTGAGATGCGGGTAGGCAAGCTGAAACGCGATGAACACGCCCACAAGAAACCCGACAACGCCCCATAGGGCGGTGGCGATGACCCCGGCCCTTATGACCCCGTCATTATAGCCGGTCGGGGCAGGTGCAGCCGGGTCGTTGGTGTGACGCAGCACATAGATGAACGCCGCTGCGCCCGACAGGGCAAAGATGATCATGTGAATTGCATAGGGCAAGTCACGCGCAAAGTTGGCGGCCATCGCTGCCAGCAGTGTCAGCACGGCCAACACGATCAGTTTTATGTAGTTCGACATCGAGAGTCCCTTCCGTTCTTCCGCGCACGCAGAATCGGCGCGGTTCGGTCCTGTTCCACAATTACCACCTGCCTGTTCGAGAGGGGTGGTTTCCTTGATCCATGTCAAATTTCACTTGGCGGGACTGTGCGATTTTGTCCCGTTTTCACCAATATCACATATTGGCCGCATGGTATCGCCTGGATGACCGGCAAAGGCCAAGCTGTTGACACACGTCAAGTTTTCGCCCGAGGGTGGAATCATTCGCAACTGTCGGAGGAAGACAACGTTCCTCCTGCGGGCATGTTTCTGATGATACACACATCTTCCAGCGTTTGATCAAAGTCATGGCGAACAGGCCGATGTCGGGTTAGCCTTGCAGCAACAAGGTTCGAATCCGGTTCGGATCATGCATGCATGAGGAGGGTCGCAAGATGGACTACAAATCGATCATGACGGTCTGGTATGGCGGCGACTCCGGTCGGCCCGCCTTTGATCTGGCGGCTCGGTTTACCGAGGCTGGCGAGGGGCACCTGAATGTGCTGTGTCTGGGGATCGACCGCATACAGCCGGGCCTCTATTACGCGGGGGCGAGTCCTGCCATTCTTGCCGACGGCATCCAGGCAGCCCAGCAGGCGGCCAGAACCGCCGAGGAAGAAGCCAGAAAAATGCTGGAGGGCGCCGATTTCAACTGGTCTTTGCAGACCATGGTCGTGCAGATCAGCGGGATCGCGTTTTCGGTAGGCACGGCCGCGCGCTATAATGATCTGGTCATTCTGCCGCGACCTTACGGAACCGGCCTTGGCGAAGAGGCGGGCCTTGTGCTCGAGGCGGCATTGTTTGATGGCCGCGCCCCGGTTCTGGTGTGCCCTCCGGAATACGAGGTCAAGCCGGCCGACCTGCCGGGTCATCGCATCCTGATCGCCTGGAACCAGAGCGCCGAGGCGCTTGCAGCAATTCGCGGGGCATTGCCTCTCATCCGCAACTCGGAAGCGGTCGAGATCGCGATCATCGACCCGCCCGAGCATGAAGGCGATCGCGCTGATCCGGGTGTCGAGCTGTCAAGAATGCTGGCCCGTCACGGCGCAAATGTCACGGTCAACCTTGTTCCCCGCACGGTCACGCGAACCGCCGAGCAGATTCAGATTCTGGCGCGGGATTTCGGGGCGGATCTCATCGTGATGGGGGCCTATGGCCATTCGCGATTCCGGGAATCCATCCTTGGCGGCGCAACACGCGACATGCTGGAGGATGTGGAAATCCCGGTGCTGATGGGCCACTGATCTTGTTGACGCAAGGCTGGGTGTCCAACCCGTCAGGCGGGCATGCCACCGTCGGTGTCGTCGCCGGTTTCGTTCAGCAGTGACGCAAAATCGGGGATGGTGATCTTGCGCTTGCCCTGCAATTCGATCAGGCCGGCACGCTTGAGTGCAGAAACCTGTCTGCTGACGGTTTCAAGGGTGAGGCCCAGATAGTCGGCCATGGCCTCGCGCGACAGTGGCAGCGTGAATTCGACCTTTCCCATGGTCTGCCCGGCCGAAAGTGCGGTTTCGCGCCGCGCAAGGATTGCCAGAAAACTGGCGATTTTCTCGCGCGCGGTCTTGCGCCCCAGCAGCAGCATCCATTCGCGCGCAGCGTCCAGTTCGTCCAGCGTCATTTCCAGCAGGCGCGTCGCGATTGACGGCGTGCTGTTTATCAGTTCCTCGAACGGGGCCTTGCGAAACAGGCACAGCGTGACATCGGTCGCGGCGATCACGTCAAAAGGGGCCGTTTCGCGCCCGGGACGTCCGACAAAATCGCTGGGCAGAAGCAGCCCCACCATCTGGCGCCGCCCGTCTTCCATTGTCTGGGAAAGCGCGGCAACCCCATCCACGACAGATCCGACGAATTGCAGCTGATCGCCCGCCCAGCAGATCATCTGCCCGGCCTCGTAGGTCTTGTAGGTTTTCAACTGGTCAAGGACAGCCAGTTCGTCGGGCTCGCAACGTGAACACACCGCCCGATAGCGGATCGGGCAGTCGCCGCAATCCGAATGAGCAAGGGTTTTGGGGGCTGTGTTCATTTATCTTCCCGTATTTGATCTTGATCAAAGCAAGATGGCCGGTGTTTTCCATAACTAGGCCAATGACCCAGAATACGCAACTCGCCAAACTCGGACTGTTTGACGCCAAGGTGCCGCGATACACCAGCTATCCGACGGCCCCGCACTTCACGACCGGCGTCCAGACCGCGCAATTCGCAAGCTGGCTGCAGGCTGTCCCCGAGGGCGGCAGGGTATCGCTTTATATCCATGTCCCCTTTTGCAGGCGCCTGTGCTGGTTCTGCGCCTGCCGCACGCAGGGGGTGCGTAATGACGATCCGGTCAGGTCGTATCTGAAGACGCTCGAGCAGGAAATCCGCCTTGTTGCCGATACCCTGCCCGCGGGCGTCCAATTGTCGCGCCTGCACTGGGGCGGGGGAACACCCACCCTGTTGCAGCCGGACATGATCGAATCACTTGCCCAGACCATCACCTCGCGGCTGCCTTTCGCGACCGACGCCGAGTTCTCGGTCGAGATCGACCCGAACGAGGTGGACGACGCGCGTCTTGATGCGCTGGCGGCTGCCGGCATGAACCGCGCCAGTATCGGCATCCAGGATTTCGACCCGAAAATCCAGGAAACCATCGGGCGAGAGCAAAGTTTCGAAATCACCGCCGAGATTGCCGGCAAGCTGAGGGAACGCGGGATCCACAGCCTGAATGCTGACATCCTTTACGGGCTGCCGCATCAGGACAAGGCCAGCATCGCGGACACGACCAAAAAGCTGCTGAGCCTGAAACCCGATCGCGTTGCCCTTTATGGCTATGCGCATGTGCCGTGGATGGCCAAGCGCCAGACCATGATCCCCGAGCAGCACCTGCCGGATTCGGTTGCCCGGCTGGCACTGTTCGATCATGCCCGCGAACTGTTCCTTGCGGCCGGGTATCGGGAAATCGGAATCGACCATTTCGCGCTGCCAGGCGACGGGCTGGATACCGCGCTGCGCGAGGGGCGTCTGCGGCGGAATTTTCAGGGCTATACCGATGACACCAGCGATACCCTGATCGGGCTTGGGGCCTCGGCGATTTCGCGCTTTCCGCAGGGCTATGTGCAGAATGTCAGCGCGACGGCCAGCTATCTGGCGCAGATCCGCGAGGGCAAGCTTGCATCCGCCCGCGGGCACGCCTTTGCCGGCGATGATCTGTTGCGCGCCCGCGTGATCGAAGAGCTGATGTGCACCTTTCGCGTGGACCTCGAGGCAGTCGAGGCCGAATTCGATGTGCCTCCTGTGGATCTGCGGCTTGAACTGGCGCGCGTACATCAGAAATTCGCGCCATTCACCCGCCACGAGGGCGCGGTTCTGGAAATCACTACGGAAGGACAGCCGCTGACCCGCATGATCGCGCGCGAGTTTGACGCCTACAGCATGGATGGAAACGGGCACAGCCTGGCGATCTGAAACCCGGCCGATGCAATGGCGCCGAATGGGTTTGACAAGCTGCCGGGGGCATCCATTATGGCGCCATGGAAGACTTTCAACTCTCGATATTCCAGTCGGTTCTGCGCGACGAAACACCCCAGGCGCGGCTGAGCTGGCTGGACATGGCTGCCGAGCGCGCGGCCGCCAATGGTGACAGGCTTGTTGTCTGCCCGGAACTTTCTCTGACCGGGCCGCGAGGGCACGCGCGTCTTGGCGAACTGGCCCAGCCCCGAGGCGGCGAGTATGACGAGCGTGTGGCGGAAATCGCCTTCCTGCACGATATCGCCATCCTGTTCGGCTATCCCGAGGCCGTGGGGCGCAGGCTTTACAACACGGTCGTTCTGGCCTCTGCCAGCGGAGAGATCATCGGCCGCCACCGCAAGAACCACATCCCCGACCCTGACGGCGAAAACGCCTTTGCCGCCGGATCCGGTGTAACCGTGCACGAGGTGGATGGCTGGAAGCTGGCGGTGCTTGTGGGGCAGGATGTGGTTTTCCCCGAGCTGGCCAGGCAGGCGGCTCTTGCTGGGGCCGAGCTGCTGATCGTTCCGACTGCCACGACGCAAGATGATTCTTTCCTGCTCGATATCTTGTGCCGGGCGCGGGCGCATGAAAACGGGGCCCATGTCATCTGTGCAAACTGGGCCGAGAAAACCGACCGCAACGGTGCCCAGCTGTGCGGCACAAGCCGTGTCATCGGCCCGGATGGGGCAGAGCGCTCGAATGCGGGAAAGGCCGAGGCAATACATTCCTGCATACTGGACAGGGAAAGCCTGACCCTTGCCCGCAAGAGGCTCGATTGCCTGCGCGACTATCGGCAGGCGCTTCAGGCGCGCGATACCCGAAATTCGTGATCGCCTGATGGCCGGTCAGTCGCCGATCGCCGGCGCATCGACACTGGCCAGATCGAATGCCGCCTTCATCAATGTGCGGGTATAATCGGTTGCGGGGGCATCGAATACAGCGTCGCCTTCGCCTTGCTCTACGATATCGCCCAGCTTCATCACGATGACCTTGTGCGACAGCGCACGCACGACCTTGAGGTCATGGCTGATGAACAGATAGGCCAGCCGGTGCTTGCGCTGCAATTCGCGCAGCAGTTCGACGATCTGCACCTGAACCGTCATGTCCAGCGCGGATGTGGGTTCGTCCAGCACCACCAGACGCGGGCGCAGGATCATGGCGCGTGCAATGGCGATGCGCTGGCGCTGACCGCCTGAAAATTCATGGGGGTAGCGGCTCATCATGTCGGGCGAAAGGCCAACCTCATGCAGGATGTCGGCCACCATGTCATGCCGGTCGCGATCATGGCCGATGTCGTGTATCTGCAACCCCTCGGCGACGATCTGTTCGACCGTCATGCGCGGCGAAAGTGAACCATAGGGATCCTGGAACACCATCTGCATATGCCGGCGCAGCGGGCGTATCTGCGCGCCCTTAAGGCCCTGGATGTTCTGCCCCAAAAAGACCACCGGCCCCTGCGAGGAAACCAGCCGCATGACGGCCAGCGCCAGCGTTGTCTTGCCTGAACCGGATTCGCCGACGATGCCCACGGTTTCCTGCTCGCGTATGCTGAAACTTGCGTCATTCACGGCCTTGATGTGGCCGACCACCCGGCGCAGCACACCGCGCTTGATCGGAAACCACACCCGCAGATGTTCGGTATGCAGGATTTCCTTTGCATCATGGGGCACCGGATCGGGGCGCCCCGAGGGTTCGGCGGCCAGCAATTTGCGGGTATAGGCATGTCTGGGGTCGGCAAAGATGCGCGCGGCCATTCCGCTTTCGACGATCTCGCCATCCTTCATCACGTTCACGCGGTCGGCAATCTTGCGCACGATGCCCAGGTCATGGGTGATGAACAGCAGGCCCATGCCTTCGGATTTCTGCAACTCGGCCAGCAGGTCGAGGATCTGCGCCTGAATGGTCACGTCAACGGCGGTTGTGGGTTCGTCGGCGATCAGCAGGTCGGGCCCGTTGGCCAGCGCCATCGCGATCATGATGCGCTGGCGCTGCCCGCCGGAAAACTGGTGCGGGTAATTGCCCAGCCGGCTGGCAGGGTCGTTGATGCCGACTTTTTCAAGCAGTTCGATGATGCGCGCACGCGCGGCCTCGCCCGTCAGCCCCTGATGCAGGGCCAGGCTTTCGCCGATCTGCTTTTCCAGCGTGTGCAGCGGGTTCAGCGAGGTCATCGGTTCCTGAAAGACAAAGCTGATATTGTTGCCGCGCACGCGGCGCAGTTCGCGCTCGGCGGCGTTCATCAGTTCGGCACCCCGATAGATCACCGAGCCGCTGACCTGCGCGCTGTCGGGCAGCAGCTTGACCGTTGACAGCGCCGTGACCGACTTGCCCGACCCGCTTTCGCCCACCAGCGCCACGGTTTCACCCGCCCGAATGTCGAACGACACATCGCGCACCGCATGATTGTCGCCGAAGCGCACATTCAGGTTGCGCACCTGAAGAATGATTTCGGCGGCACTCATCTGAAGGTCTTTCTCGGGTCAAAGGCGTCGCGCACGCCCTCGAAGATGAAGACCAGCAGCGACAGCATCACGGCAAATGTGGTGAAGGCGGCAAAGGCCAGCCACGGGGCCTGAAGGTTCTGCTTGGCCTGAAGGGCCAGCTCGCCGAGGCTGGGATATGATGCGGGCAGTCCGAAACCCAGAAAGTCGAGGCTGGCAAGCGTGCCGATGGCGCCGGTGATCAGGAACGGCATCATCGTCAATGTGGCGACCATCGCGTTGGGCAGGATATGGCGGAACATGATATGCGCGTCATCCAGCCCCAGCGCCTTGGCCGCGCGCACATATTCGAAATTGCGCGCGCGCAGGAATTCGGCCCTGACCACGCCCACAAGCGCCGTCCAGCTGAACAGCGCAATCAGCACCGCCAGCGTGGTAAAGTTCATGGCAAAGAAGGCCGAGACGATGATGATTATATACAGGCTGGGAATGTTGCCCCAGATCTCGACCACGCGCTGAAAGATCAGATCGACCCAGCCCCCGAAATAGCCCATGGCCGCACCCGCCGCGATGCCGATAAGCGACGAAACCGTGACCACGAACAGGGCGAACAGCGTGGAAATCCTAAAGCCATAGATGATGCGGGCCACAACATCGCGGGTCTGGTCGTCGGTGCCCAGCCAGTGTTTTGCATCCGGCGCGCCGGGTGCGGGCTGCACGTCGTAATTGATCGTGTTGAAGCTGTAGGGGACAGGGGGCCACAGCAGCCAGCCCTTGCTGATCTTCTTGCCGTCGATCAGGCCGTCCTGGGCATCTTGCATCAGCTTTTCGGGCGTGTCGAAACAGGCGTCCAGCCCGCCGGTGACGATCAGGCATTGCACCTCGGGTGCGGGGTATTCGGCCTCGGTCTCGAATTCGCCGCCAAAGGTGGTTTCGGAATAGAAATGAAAGGCCGGGAAATACAGCTGTCCCTTGTAGGAAACGACCAGCGGCTTGTCGTTGGCAATGAATTCGGCAAACAGGCACAGTGTGAAGAGCACCGCGAATATCCACAGTGACCACCAGGCGCGGCGGTTGGCGCGGAAGTTATGCCACCGGCGTTCTGCCAGAGATCCGGGACGGGGGCGCAGGGAAATCATGTCTCGCGGCTCTCGAAATCGATGCGGGGATCGACCAGCACATAGGTGAGGTCGGACAGCAGGTTGATGAACAGGCCCAGCAGGCCGAACATGTAAAGCGTGCCGAACAGCACCGGATAGTCGCGGTTGACGGCGGCCTCGAAACCCAGCCGGCCCATGCCATCAAGCGAGAACACGATCTCGATGATGAGCGAGCCGGTGAAAAAGATCGAGATGAACGCCCCCGGAAAGCCCGCGATCACGATCAGCATCGCATTGCGAAACACATGGCCATAGAACACGCCGCGTTCCGACAGGCCCTTGGCGCGGGCGGTGATGACATATTGCTTCTTGATCTCGTCGAGAAAGCTGTTCTTGGTCAACAGCGTCAGCGTGGCAAAGGCGGCGATTGTGTTGGCGGTGACCGGCAGCACGATATGCCAGAGGTAATCCTTGATCTGGCCGAACAGCGACAGCTGGTCGAAATTGTCCGAGGTCAGCCCCCGCAGCGGGAACCATTTGAAATAGGAACCGCCCGCAAATACCACCAGCAGCAGGATGGCAAACAGGAAACCGGGGATGGCGTAGGCCACGATGATGATGGCCGACGTGATCGTGTCAAAGCGCGAGCCGTCATGCACCGCCTTGCGAATGCCCATCGGGATGGAAATCAGATAGGCCAGAAGGGTTGTCCACAGCCCCAGCGATATGCTGACGGGCATCTTTTCCAGAACCAGATCAATCACGCTGATGCTGCGGAAATAGCTTTCGCCGAAATCAAAGCGCAGATAGTTCTTCATCATCTGAACGAACCGTTCCAGCGGCGGCTTGTCGAAACCGAACTGCTTTTTCAGATCCTCGATGAAATCGGGCGGAAGGCCCTTGGCGCCCTGATAGTCGCTGGCCAGCCCGCCACTTGTTCCCACCTCGGCGGCGGATCCCGCGATGCGGTCGGTTGCGCTGCCTTGTTGGTCAAGCTGGGCCAACACCTGTTCGACCGGCCCCCCCGGCACGAATTGCACAAGGGCAAAGTTGATGATCATGATCCCAAGCAAGGTCGGGATCATCAGCAGAATCCGCCGGATGATGTAAGCGCCCATATGCGGGATTTTCCCTTGTTCTGCTGCCCTGCCAGTCGCCTAGAAGGCCCCCGCGGCCCTGAGGCGGTCTGCCTTGGCCTTGTCATACCACCAGAAACCCAGTTCTCCAACGGCAAAGGGCGCAGGCTTGGACGGGCGCGAGAACACGTCGAGATAGGCGATGTTGTGATACGGGTTGTACCATTGCGGCACCCAGATATGCAGCGCCCGCAGGGAACGATCCAGCGCCTTTACGGCGGTGTTCAGTTCCTTGCGCGATTTGGCCTGCTCGATCTTTTCGATCAGCGCGTCGATTGCCGGATTGGCGATCCCGGCGATATTGTTGGAACCGGGCAGGTTGGCCGTCTTGCTGGAGAACATCCCGCGCAGTTCGATCCCCGGTGTCAGCGACATGGTATAGCGGCGCACCACGATGTCGAAGTCAAAGTTCTTTTCCCGCTCGATCTGCTGGGCATTGTCGATATTGCGCAGGGTTGCCACCACGCCAAGCCTTTTCAGGTTTTCGATATAGGGGTTCATGATGCGCTCGAATGCGGGGCTGTCGTTGAGGAATTCGACCGTCAGCTTTTCACCCTTTGCATTTGTGCGCACACCGTTGACAATTTTCCAGCCCGCCGCATCAAGCAGCTTGCCCGCCTTGCGCAGGATGCGCCGGTCGAGCTTGGTCGGTTTCGAAACCGGTGGGCTGTAGGCGGGTTTGGTGAACACGCTTTCCGGCAGGTATTTGCGCAGCGGCTCCAGCAGGGCCAGTTCCTCGGGCGAGGGCATGCCGGTTGCCTGTAGGTCCGAGTTTTCCCAGAAACTGTCGGTGCGCTTGTAGATGCCATAGAACAGCGCCTTGTTGGACCATTCGAAATTGAACACCATGCCAAGGGCTTCGCGCACGCGAATATCCTTGAACTTGTCGCGGCGCAGGTTGAACCAGAAGCCCTGCGTGCCCGAGGGGTTGCGGTCGGGGATCTGCTCGACCTTTACCCAACCTTTTTTGACCGCCGGAAAGTTGTAAGCTGTGCCCCACAGTTTGGACAGGTATTCCTCGCGGTAATTGTAGTCGCCGCCCTTGAACCCCTCGAAGGCGGCCGTGTAGTCGGCGTAATATTCGATGCGGATGCGGTCGTAATTGTTCTGCCCCACATTGACCGGCAGCCCCGAGGCCCAGTAATCATCGCGCCGCTTGTAGACGACGGTTTTCCCGGGCGAGACCTTTTCCAGCATGTAGGGCCCCGACCCCAGAGGCGGTTCGAGGGTCGAGCGGGCAAAGTCGCGGTCCTTGTAATAGGCCTTTGAAAAGATCGGCAGGCCGGCAACCGTCATGGGCAGCTCGCGGGTATTGGCCCCCTTCCTGAAGGTGAACTTGACCTTGTATTTGCCAAGCGCCTCGACCTTTTCGACATCGGAAAGGATGACCTTGTAGGTAGGCCGCCCCTTGTCGAACAGGACATGAAAGGAAAAGACCACATCTTCGGCCGTCAGGGGCGAGCCATCGGAAAACCGCGCCTCGGGACGCATGTTGAAGATCACCCATTGGCGGTTTTCAGGGTATTCGATGCTTTTGGCAACCAGCCCATACATGGCGTCGGGTTCATCCGCGGTGCCGACCATGAGCGAATCGAAAAAGATCGTCGAAAGCGAGGCCGCCTGCCCCTTGAGGATATAGGGCGTCAGGCTGTCGAATGTGCCAAAGGCCCAGGTGGAAAACTCGCCACCCTTGGGCGCGTTGGGGTTTACATAATCAAAGTGCTTGAAGTCGGGGCCGTATTTGAGATCGCCAAAGGTGGAAATCCCGTGTGCCTTGATGATCTTTTCCTGCGCCGGCACCGGTGGGGCCAGCAGCAGGATGGTCGCGGCCAGAAGGCCGAACATGAACAGCAGTTGCCGTAGCCGGCTGTAGGGATGCGGGCGCGACAGGACAAGGGCGCGAGGTTGGCGTGACTGCACTTTCATTCTCCCTGATCGGTGGGCCGCGATGGGCCGACTCAGGGTAATGGCGCGAGGGGGCGCATTGCAAGATGTGATCGCCCCTCGGCTCTTCACTTGGCGGCGATCAGCCGGGTCGGCAGAGGGTTTCAGGCGCGACGCCTGGGCAAGAAAAAACGGCCGCCCCTTTTGCTGGGCGGCCGTTGTTCGGGAAAAACCGTTCGGTTGATCAGTTGGCCTGTGTCTTGAGGAAGGCGATGATATTCGCGCGGTCCTTGTCCTTCTTGAGGCCGGCAAAGCTCATTTTCGTGCCTTTGGCATAGGCGCCGGGCTTTTTCAGGAACTCAAACAGGCGCTCTTCGGTCCAGTTGCCGCCAAGGTTCTTGAGGGCGTTCGAGTATTTGAAACCCTCGGCCGAGGCGATAGCCCTGCCAACGACGCCGTGCAGCGAGGGGCCGACCTTGTTCACGCCCGGATCGGTCGTGTGACAGGCCTTGCACTTGGAAAACACCTTGGCGCCCTTGTCCGCATCGCCAGCTGCAAGGATTTCCGCAACCGTCGGTCCGGCGCTTTCAGTGCCGGCTGCGGCTGTTTCGGTTGTCTTTGCCTCGACCGGGGCCGGATAGACGGCTTCGGCTTCCTTGCCGTGACCTTCGCCCGGATAATAGATGATGTTTCCTACCCAGTTGAGCAGCAGAAAGACCAGCAGCGCACCGAAAAATGAGCCGAAGATCTTGGTGAGAGTCATGGAATCAAACATGGCTTTCCTACCTTGCGAGGGCGGAGCAATTCCGCCAGACGTGAAAATCGTCGCCTTTCTAAACGCTTCCCCTTGTCACTTGCAAGGTGTAGAAGCCGCGACGAAACGAAACATGGTGCATGCGAGACGTCGCAAGGAGGGCCGAGATGACCAGAATATCCTTTCAGGGAGAGCCGGGCGCCTATTCTCATCAGGCCTGCCGCGAGGCGATGCCCGATTACGAGGCGGTCCCCTGCCCGACATTCGAGGATACGATGGACGCCCTGCGCAGCGGGCGCACCGATCTGGCGATGATCCCGGTCGAAAACTCGACCTATGGGAGGGTTGCCGACATTCACCACCTGTTGCCCGAATCCGGCCTGCATATCGTGGGCGAGGCATTTGTGCGTGTGCATATCAACCTGTTGGGCGTCGCGGGGGCCCGGCTGGAGGATGTCAGATCGGCCATGAGCCACACCGTTTTGCTGGGCCAATGCCGTGATTTTCTTGGCAAGCACAAGATCAGGCCGGTAACCGGTGCCGACACGGCAGGATCGGCCAAGCATGTTGCCGAGGCGGGCGACCCCTCGCTTGGGGCATTGGCCAGCGAGCTGGCGGGCGAGATCTATGGCCTGAACGTGCTGGCCCGCCATATCGAGGATTATCAGAACAACACCACGCGTTTCCTGATCATGGCGCGCGAACCCGATTTCACACGCCGGTCCGACGACATGATGACCAGCTTTGTCTTTCGCGTGCGCAACATTCCGGCCGCCCTTTACAAGGCGATGGGCGGGTTTGCCACAAACGGCGTGAACATGACCAAGCTTGAAAGCTATATGGTTGGCGGGTCGTTTTCGGCCACGCAGTTCTATGCCGATATCGAGGGCCACCCCGACGATCCCAATGTCAGGCTGGCGCTGGAAGAACTGGATTACTTTACCTCGCATGTAAAGATTCTGGGCGTCTATCCAGCCGACCGAAATCGCCGAGCGCTGGCTGCGCTGGACTGATCGGGCCCGCCTTTTCAGCCCGCAATGCGGATCAAGCGCGCAGGGAATTTGTGCGACATGCGTTCAACCCTTGCACGCGGTGCGCCGACCTGACTAATGTCAGGGGCACATGATACTTGACGGGAGATATCCATGAATTTCATTTCCAGAATTGCAGCTCTTGCCACGGCAGCCGTGGTCGGGCTGACCGCCACCGCCAGCCTTGCAGGCGGTCTGCCCGATCTTGGCGGGCGCGAAATTGTTGTCGTGACCGAAAACGCCTATCCGCCGCTCCAGTTCGTGGATCCGGCATCCGGCAAGGCCATTGGCTGGGAATACGACGCCATGGCCGAGATCGCCAAGCGGCTGAACGCAAAGATCAGATACGAAAACATCAGCTGGGATGCGATGATTGCCGCCGTTTCCCAGGGCCAGTACGACATGGGCATGACGGGGATTACCATCCGCGACGACCGCAAGGAGAAGGTCGATTTCTCGGATCCCTACATGCGTTCCGAGATGGTGATGCTGGTGCGCGGGGATGAAACCCGTTTCAATGACGCGAGAAGCTTTGCCGCCAACAAGGATCTGCTGATGGCCGCACAGCCTGGCACCACGCCGTTTTACGTCGGCGTCTATGACGTTCTGGACGGCAACGAGGCCAACCCCCGCATCAAGCTGTTCGAAACCTTTGGTGCCGGCGTTCAGGCGCTGAAAACCGGGGATGTCGATCTTGTCCTGACAGACGGCACCGCCGGCAAGGGGTATGTTGCTGCCTCCAATGGCAGCCTCAAGATTGTCGGCCAGCCACTGGGGACCGAGGATTTCGGTTTCATCTTCCCGAAAGGTTCGGATCTGGTTGCGCCGATCAACGCGGCGATCGCGGCGCTCAAGGCCGATGGCACGCTGGATGCGCTGAACAAGAAATGGTTCCTCGACTACAAGATGGGCGGCTGATCGCCCTCTGACCGGCCCTCGGGTGGGGCCGGTCACACATGCCGTGACGGGCACATTCAGGGGTGAACAATGAACCCTTCACCACAACAGGGCAGAGAGTTCCCGTGGTGGCTGCTGATGGCGGCCGGCATTGCGGCATATCTGATGTATCGGGTGGTTGCCGACGATCTGTATTCCCGCATCCTGATCACCCTGTCCAAGGGCATATGGGTTACGATCTTTGTCACCCTTGTCGCCTTTGCCATGGCGACCGGCGCGGGGTTGTTGCTGGCGCTGGGGTCGATGTCGCGCTTTACCTTGCTGCGGCAACTGGCCCGCTTTTATATCGAGATCATCCGCGGCGTGCCCATGATGGTGCTGCTGCTTTATGTGGCGTTCGTTCTTGCCCCGGCAATGGTGGCTGCGTGGAACTGGCTGACCGGCCCACTCGGGCTGGATCCCGCGCGTACAAGGGATTTTTCGCTGATGTGGCGGGCCATCATTGCGCTGACGATTGGCTATTCCGCCTTTATCGCCGAGGTGTTTCGTGCCGGTCTTCAGTCGATCGACCCCGGCCAGATTGAGGCCGCCAAGGCGCTGGGGCTGAGCGGCTGGCAACGCTTTCGCCATATCGTCTTTCCACAGGCTATCCGCACGATCATGCCCCCTCTGGGCAATGACTTCATTGCCATGATCAAGGACAGCTCGCTTGTGTCGGTGCTTGGGGTGTACGACATCACCCAGGCCGGCAAGATCAC
>WFQE01000300.1 GCA_015487165.1 Paracoccaceae bacterium
ACGTGTTCACGAGCGTTCATATCGAGGAATTCGAAGTCGCCGCCCGCGATACCAAGCTCGGCCCCGAGGAAATCACCCGCGATATCCCCAATGTGGGCGAGGAAGCCCTGCGCAATCTCGACGAGGCAGGTATTGTCTATATCGGCGCCGAGGTCGGCCCGGGCGACATTCTGGTGGGCAAGATCACGCCCAAGGGCGAAAGCCCCATGACACCGGAAGAAAAGCTGCTGCGCGCGATCTTTGGCGAAAAGGCCTCGGATGTACGTGACACCAGCTTGCGCCTGCCACCGGGGGATTACGGCACCGTTGTCGAGGTGCGCGTGTTCAACCGTCACGGCGTCGAAAAGGACGAACGTGCCCTGCAGATCGAGCGCGAGCAGATCGAACAGCTGGCACGCGACCGCGATGACGAACTGGCGATTCTCGATCGCAACATCTATGCCCGTCTCAAGACCATGCTGCTTGGCAAGGTTGCCGTGAAGGGGCCGAAAGGCGTCAAGCCCAAGTCGGAGATCACCGAAGAACTGCTGGAAACCCTGTCCCGCGGGCAGTGGTGGCAGCTGGCCTTGGGCGACGACAAGGATGCCGCCGCTGTCGAGGCCCTGAATGCGCAATACGAGGCGCAGAAAAAGGCCATCGAGGCCCGTTTCGAGGACAAGGTCGAAAAGGTCCGTCGCGGCGACGATCTGATGCCGGGCGTGATGAAGATGGTCAAGGTCTTCATCGCCGTGAAACGCAAGCTGCAGCCGGGCGACAAGATGGCCGGCCGTCACGGCAACAAGGGTGTCATCTCGCGCGTCGTGCCCGAAGAAGACATGCCCTTCCTTGCCGACGGCACGCCGGTCGATTTTGTTCTCAACCCGCTTGGCGTGCCAAGCCGGATGAATGTCGGGCAGATCCTCGAAACCCATATGGGCTGGGCCGCGCGCGGTCTTGGCAAGGCGGTTGACGAGGCGTTGCAGGAATATCGCCGCTCGGGCGACATGACCCCCGTTCGCGAGGCCATGAAGAACGCCTATGGCGAGGATTTCTACACCGAGGCGTTTACCGACATGCCCGAGGAACAGTTCCTCGAGGCTGCCGGCAATATCACCAACGGTGTTCCGATCGCCACGCCGGTGTTCGACGGCGCCAAGGAGAGCGACATCAACGATGCGCTCAAGCGGGCCGGGTTCGAAACCTCGGGGCAGTCGATCGTCTTTGACGGCCGCACCGGCGAGCAGTTCGCCCGTCCGGTCACGGTTGGCATGAAGTATCTGCTGAAGCTGCACCACCTGGTGGATGAAAAGATCCACGCGCGTTCGACCGGGCCTTACAGCCTGGTGACTCAGCAGCCGCTGGGTGGCAAGGCGCAGTTCGGTGGCCAGCGCTTCGGGGAAATGGAGGTCTGGGCACTCGAGGCCTATGGCGCCGCCTACACCCTGCAAGAGATGCTTACCGTCAAGTCCGACGACGTTGCAGGCCGCACCAAGGTCTATGAAAGCATCGTCAAGGGCGAGGACAATTTCGAAGCCGGCGTGCCGGAATCGTTCAATGTTCTCATCAAGGAAATCCGCTCGCTCGGTCTGAATATCGAGCTGCTGGACGCGGAGGTCGAGTGAGGGCGCCCGCCGCCCCCTCTTCAGGAAATCGAGATCAGGATCATCACATGAACCACGAAATCACGAATAACCCGTTTGCACCGGTCCAGCCGCCGAAGACCTTTGACGAAATCAAGATCTCTCTTGCTTCGCCCGAGCGTATTCTCAGCTGGTCCTATGGTGAGATCAAGAAACCGGAAACCATCAACTACCGCACGTTCAAACCCGAGCGTGACGGCCTGTTCTGCGCCCGTATCTTTGGCCCGATCAAGGATTACGAATGTCTGTGCGGCAAATACAAGCGCATGAAATATCGCGGCGTGACCTGCGAAAAATGCGGCGTCGAGGTGACGCTGCAAAAGGTGCGCCGCGAACGCATGGGCCATATCGAGCTGGCCGCGCCGGTTGCGCATATCTGGTTCCTCAAGTCGCTGCCCAGCCGCATCGGCCTGATGCTGGACATGACGCTGCGCGATCTGGAACGCATCCTCTATTTCGAACAGTATGTCGTGATCGAACCGGGTCTGACCGACCTGACCCACGGCCAGCTGTTGACCGAGGAAGAATTCCTTGACGCCGAAGACCAGTATGGCGCTGATGCCTTCAACGCCGGGATCGGCGCCGAGGCCATTCGCGAAATGCTGGCCCAGATCGACCTCGAGGCCGAGGCCGAAAAGCTGCGCGCCGATCTGGCCGAAGCCACTGGCGAGCTGAAGCCGAAAAAGATCATCAAACGCCTCAAGGTCGTCGAAAACTTCCTTGAATCCGGCAACCGCCCGGAATGGATGGTGCTGACGGTGATCCCCGTGATCCCGCCCGAACTGCGCCCGCTGGTGCCGCTGGACGGGGGCCGTTTCGCAACCTCTGACCTGAACGATCTGTATCGTCGGGTCATCAACCGGAACAACCGTCTCAAGCGCCTGATCGAGCTGCGCGCGCCCGACATCATCGTGCGCAACGAAAAGCGGATGCTTCAGGAATCCGTTGACGCGCTGTTTGACAACGGTCGTCGCGGCCGCGTCATCACCGGTTCCAACAAGCGCCCGCTGAAATCGCTGTCCGACATGCTCAAGGGCAAGCAGGGCCGTTTCCGCCAGAACCTGCTTGGTAAACGGGTCGATTTCTCGGGCCGTTCGGTCATCGTGACCGGCCCCGAGCTGTTGTTGCATCAATGCGGGCTGCCGAAAAAGATGGCGCTGGAGCTGTTCAAGCCGTTCATCTATTCCCGGCTCGAGGCCAAGGGCCTGTCGTCAACGGTGAAACAGGCCAAGAAGATCGTCGAAAAGGAACGCCCCGAGGTTTGGGACATCCTTGACGAGGTGATCCGCGAACACCCGGTTCTGCTGAACCGCGCGCCGACGCTGCACCGCCTTGGCATCCAGGCGTTCGAACCCGTGCTGATCGAGGGCAAGGCCATTCAGCTGCACCCGCTGGTCTGCGCGGCCTTCAACGCCGACTTCGACGGCGACCAGATGGCCGTTCACGTTCCGCTGAGCCTCGAGGCGCAGCTGGAATCGCGCGTGCTGATGATGTCCACCAACAACGTGTTGTCGCCTGCCAACGGCAAGCCGATCATCGTGCCCTCGCAGGACATGATCCTTGGCCTGTATTACATCACGCTCGCCCGCAAGGGCATGAAGGGCGAGGGCATGGTCTTTGCCTCGATGGAAGAGGTGAACCACGCGCTGAATGCGGGCATCGTGCATCTGCACGCAAACATCACCTGCCGCGTGCCCCAGATCGATGAAGAGGGCAACACCGTCTGGAAGCGCT
>WFQE01000301.1 GCA_015487165.1 Paracoccaceae bacterium
AGGGCTGCGGTTTGCCCGTCAAGCCCGTGGCTGGAATAGCTGCGCGACAGCTTGTCAACCAGTCCAACGGCCTGGGCATTGGCGTAGTTCACCGTTTCTGCCAGGCGTGCATAATGGAAATCGGCGCGTTTGGTGAGCATGGTGTTGATGATCGCCAGCCCGAAAGCGCCCCCGAGGTTACGCGTCAGATTGTACAGGCCGGAAGCATTCTTGATACGGTCGCGCGGGAGTGTTCCCAGCGACAGGTTGTTGATGGGCACCATGCACAGCATGAGCGCCATGCCCCGCAGCACCTGCGGCACCAGCAGTTCGTTGAAATCCCAGTCCGCCGTCAGATAGGTCATCCGCCATGTGCCCGCGGCAAAGATGATGAACCCGCCCATCAGCATCACCCTGAGGTCGAGTATTCGCGTCAGCATCCCCGAAAGCGGCGCCGACAGGAACATGACCGCGCCGCTGACGGCCAGGGTTTCGCCGATCATCAGGGAATCATATCCCCGGATCCGCCCCAGATAGAGGGGATAAAGATAGGTCAGCCCGTACAATCCCACGCCAAGGGTAAAGGAAAATAGCGAGCCGACCGCGAAATTGACATCCGAAAACGCCTTGAGGTCGACGATCGGTTCCTCGCTGGTGAAGGCCCGCCAAAAGAACAGCACCGCGCCGATTACCATGATGATGGAAAAGTTGCGCACCGTTTCGTCTTGCAGCCAGTCATTGGCCGGCCCCTCTTCCAGCACATATTCCAGCGAACCCAGAAACAGCGCCATGCCCAGCAGGCCCCACCAGTCGAACTTGTGGAAAAGGGCAAGGTTGGGCTTGTCGAAGTCGATCAGCAGCCAGGCGAAAATGGTGACCAGAATGCCGATCGGCACGTTGACCAGAAACAGCCAGTGCCATGAAAAGGCGTGGCTGAGGTATCCCCCCACTGTCGGGCCGATGGTCGGGGCTAGCGTTGCGATCAGCCCGATGATCGGCGACACGATCGCCCTTTTCGAGGGCGGAAAGATGGTGAATGCGGCGGCAAAGACGCTGGGGATCATGCCGCCCCCGATAAAGCCCTGCGCCGCGCGATAGATGATCATCTGGTCGATATTGGTGGCGGTGGCGGCCATCGCGCTGGCGATGGTGAAACCGGCCGCGGAAATCGTGAACACGACGCGCGTCGACAGCATCCGCGCCAGATAGCCCGAGAGCGGGATCATGATTACCTCGGCAATCAGATAGGCGGTTTGCACCCAGGCGATCTCGCTGTTCGAGGCGCTGAGGCCGGCCTGGATCTCGGTCAGCGAGGCCGAGACGATCTGGATGTCGAGGATCGCCATGAACATGCCGAACACCATCACGCCAAAGGCGACGATGCGTGCCATGGTGATCGGCTGTTCTGCAGTCCGGGCAGGGCTGGGGGAGGATGCGGCTGCATCCGCTGGTTCTGTCGTGATCGACGACATGTCAGTTGCCCATGCTGATGCGTGGCTCCGGGCCGGTCTGGTCGCTGGAGGGGGTCGGAGCCGCGCCATTTCCTGCCTTCGGGGCGGTGCGGCTGTCCACCCTGACCACCACACTGAGGCCCGCCCGCAGGCGCGACAGGGCCTCGCGAGGGCCGGTCAGATCGATGCGCACGGGCACGCGCTGCACGATCTTGGTGAAGTTCCCGGTCGCGTTGTCCGCCGGTAGCAGCGAAAACAGTGCGCCGGTGCCCGGTGCGATGGATGCCACCCGCCCGGTAAAGGCGATATCGGGCAGCGCATCGACCTTGATGCTGACCTTTTCGCCGGGCACCACGCGTTCCATCTGGGTTTCCTTGAAATTCGCGGTGATATACAGGCGCCCCACCGGCACCACCATGGCCAGCTTTTGCCCCACGCCGACCAGATCGCCGGGATGGGCGGTGACATTGGCGACCTGCCCGTCAAAGGGCGCGCGCAAGGTGGTAAATCCAAGATCGCGCGCGGCTTTCTTGCGGGCCAGTTCAAGCCCTCTCATGCGGCTGGCGGCTTCGGCACGCTGGGCCTTCAATACGGCGACATTGGCCTTGGCGGCTGCAAGCTGCGCCCTGGCCGAGGCCACGGCTGCGCGCGCGCGCCGGTCGGCGGTGACGGCCTGATCGCGCCGCGCGCTGGTGATGGTGCCGCTGGCAAACAGCTCGTCGGCACGCTTGCGTTCGCGGGCGGCGTTGTCGGCGGTGGCCTGGGTCGATTGCAACCCGGCCTCGGCTTGCGCGATCTGTGCGCGGGCGGCCGTGATCTGGGCGTCGATGCGCGCCAGTGTCATTTTCTGGCTGTCGATCTTTGCCTGGGCACTTTCCAGTGCGATACGATAATCACCATCGTCGATCAGAACCAGAGGATCGCCCTTTTTTACCATCTGGTTTTCGACCACGGGCACACGCGCCACATAGCCGGGAACCTTGGGCGAAACGAAGGCTGAGTCGGCCTTGAGATAGGCGTCATCGGTGGTCACCATGAAACGGCCGACCAGCCAGTATTCGCGCCCGAAATATCCACCGGCCGACAGTGCGGCGGCCAGAATCAGAAACAGAACGAACTTTCCCCGCCGCTTTTTCGGTGGCTGGGATGTCTGTGTGGATTCAGCTGCATCCGTTTGCGGCGAGGGGGTTTCAGATGCCTTGGTGATAGGGGTTGCGTCCTCGCGATCCTTGCCCGTTGCGCCACTTTTCCGTGCCGATGCATTGCGCGCCATGTTTTTTTATCCTGAAGTTATTGAACCGAACGGTTCGGTGCGATTTTCTGTTGCATTAACCGATTCGATCGACAATAATCAAGTAGAACCGAACGGTTCGGTTCGAAAATACGGAGCATCAATGTCATCCAAGGCTGAATCCGTTTCTCCCGGCCCGTCCCGTCCTGCCCCGTCCTCCGGCGGGCGGGACGGTGTCAGGTGTCAGGCTGGTCAGAACCCGCGCAAGCGCGACCAGATTCTTGACGGTGCACGGCGTGTATTTCGCGAGATGGGTTTTGATGCGGCCTCGATGAATGACATCACGCGCGCGGCCGGTGTGTCCAAGGGCACGGTTTACGTCTATTTCGCAAACAAGGAAGAACTGTTCGAGGCCATCGTCGATGACGAGCGGCGCAAGGTGTTTTCTGACCTGTACGGCAGGTTGAATACACACACCGAACAGAATCTTGAAGATGTGCGGCAGACGCTTGTGTCTTTCGGCTGCACCCTTGCCAGTCGTTTATGTTCAGAGCCAGTTGTTCGCGCGCAAAGAACCGTGATCGCGGTTGCGGCACGCATGCCCGACCTTGGGGAGAGGTTCTTTGAAAAGGGTCCGCTGAGAGGCCACGCGATTTTGTCTGACTATCTGTCGGCGCAGGTCGAACGCGGTCTGCTTTCGATACCCGATATCAATCTTGCGGCTTTCCAGCTGTTCGAATTGTGTATTGCCGGCATCATGCGCGCGCGCCTTTTCGCCCACGCATCCGCCCCCCCCGATGACACAGAGATATGCCATATCGTCAACAGCGGCGTTGACATGTTTCTTGCCGCCTATGGGGTGTCGGACACCACCGACTGACCATTCGCCCCGCCCTGAATTATCCCGAATCCCATGCCGGCCAAGTGGCCCGCCAAATGAGAAAAGAGCCATGTCCAGATATTTCCCCAATGACCTTTCAGGCAATCTGCCACGCCTGCTGAAGTCAGGCCTCTTGACAGCTGTCCTGGTCTTCAGCAGCACCATGATTCCCACCATGTCTGCGGCCGAGAACCTGACAAGCGCTTTGATTTCCGCATACCGCAGCAGCCCCGAACTCAAGGCACAGCGGGCATCTCTTCGGGGATCGGACGAGGATGTCGCCAAGGCGTGGGCAGCGCGGCGACCGACGCTCAGCGCGCAGGCTTCGGCCGGTGCCAGCCACTTGTTTGCCTTCAACAGCGATACTCAGTTTGCCACCCTCAACCTTGCCGCCAGCCTGACATTGTGGGACGGCGGAATGACCGATCTGGCAATCCGTTCGGCCAAGGCCGGGGTCAAGGTGGGCCGCGCGACCTTGATCGAAACGGAACAGTCGGTGCTGCTGGCCGCCATCACCGCCTATATGGACATGCGCCGTGACGAGAAATTGCTGAAACTCGCCCGCACCAGCCTTGACGTTGCCGCACAACAGGTCAAGGCAACCAGGGACCGTTTCCAGGTCGGAGAGGTGCGGCGCACGGATGTCAGCCAGGTAGAGGCCCGCCTGGCGCTTGCCCAAAGTATCGTCGCGTTGCGGCAGGGAACGCTGGAAATTTCGCGCGAGGCCTATCATGTGGCGGTTGGTAAATATCCCGGCAAATTGGCGTCGCCGCCGCCATTGCCCAGACTGCCAAGAACCGAAGCGGCCGCGCGCGCCCTGGCCCTGAAAGGCCATCCCGCCATTCGCAGGGCGCAAACCCTGGCGGAAATAGCCGATCTCAATGTTGCGCGTGCCCGCGCGGCCATGAAGCCGCGGATCATGCTGCAGGGGAATCTTGGCGTGAATGCCAATGCGACGACAGGGGATACGGCCAGCGTGTCGATCGTCGGATCAGTTCCGATCTATCAGGGCGGCAGCCTGACGTCGGCTGTGCGCAAGGCGCAGGCGCTGGCGCAGAAGGCGCGATTTGATCTGCAACGTGCCGGCCAGCTTGTTTCACAAGGCGTCAACCGCGCCTGGGCCCAGTTGACGATTGCACGGGCAACCATTGCCGCCCGGCGCAAGGAAGTCGAATCCGCGCGTATCGCGCTGAATGGTATCCGTGATGAGGCCAGCCTTGGCAGCCGCACGGGGCTGGATGTTCTGGACGCAGAAAAGGTTCTTTTCGAGGCTCAGACAAATCTGGCCAGCGCCCATCATGACGAGGAAATCGCTGCCTATGGTCTGTTGTCGGCGATGGGCCTGTTGACCGCCCGTCATCTTGGTCTTGGCGTCAAGACCTATGATCCCGAAGTTCATTATCGCAAGATGGAAAAGGCCACCGGTCAGTCAAGTCGTGGAAAGCTGCTCGGCAAGATCCTGCGCCGAGCCGGCAAGGGGTGATGTCCCTGATGCCGGGCGTCGTTCGGCGATCCCCGTGGAAAACAGCGCCAAGGGGATTGGCCGGCGGGCTGGTGGGGTTGCCCTTGCCGACACCTGTCACGCGATCAGCTTTTCGACCTTGACGCTCTGGAATTTCGAGGCCGCGCGCATGATGTCCGTGCGTTCCATCAGGCAGAATGCGGTCGCCAGCCCGTCAGCCATTGCCGCAGCGCTGGCGGAAACCGAAACCTGTTTCCATGAAGCAGCGGGAAGGCCGGTGGCCGGGCTGAATATATGGCCGATTTTTCCGGATGAATCGAGAACCGTACCCATTGGGGCCGATGTGGCCAGGGCACGATTGGAAAGCGGCACCTGATGCGACAGAATTCCCCCCTCGGGGTTGCGGATTCCCACACGCCAAGGCCCGCCACCCGGGCGTTGGCCCATGGCATGAATTTCCCCCATATCGACCAGAACGTTACGCAACCCTTCGGCGCGCAGAAGTTCGGCAATTCGATCGGAAATATAGCCCTGCGCTATACCGTTAAGGGTGATCCCCATGCCGGGGCGCAAGAAATCAACCCTGTCGGCATCAAACCGGACGGAACCCCAACCGACAAGCTTGCGCGCTGCGCCTAACTCGGTACTGTCTGGCAAACGGTTTTGCCTTACTGCCGCTGCATAGAGCTTCCATAGCGGCTGCACGGTCGGGTCGAATGCGCCATTTGTTTCCGCGTGGATGGCATCTGCCAGCGACAGCACCTCGAGAAGCTCGGGCGGCGGTCTGCGCAGGACACCCTGTTCATTCAGCAGCGACAGCGCGGAATGGGGGCGGTAGAGGCTGAAAATATCCTCCAGACGGCTCAATTCGGATTCCATGCGACGAAACAGCGGACGTGCCTCTGCCTGGGTTACCCCGGCAAGTGTGGCGCTCGCCTCGGCGCCCAGCGCGATACCACGCCAGGTGGCCGAAGGCACTGCGGCTCGCAGGCTTGCAGGCAGGGCGGAAACGCCAGCTGCGGCGGCACCGATTGCAATGAACCTGCGGCGCGAGGGAAGGCGGGGTGGGAGTTCCGTCAAGCGAGTCATGTCAGTCAATTCCCTTTCATGTTTCCTGCCGGCGTCATTTTCATCGGCGCGGTCGTCATGTTGTCAGACCCCATATCCATGCTCGATTTCGACCCCGTGCCCATCTGCATGGCAGGATCCATCACCGGATGTTCGACCGCCTTGAGGACCGCATCATCGGGGATGGAATCAAATGTCGCGACGGTGCCACCCTTTTCACGGGCGAATTTTTCGGCATCCTCGCGTTTTGCAAAAGGGGCCAGTTCGGGCGCGCCCATGCCACCTTTGACGTCGGCGCCGATAACGTAAAACGCCTTCTTGCCGTCGGTCCAGTTGTTGCGCCCTGGCTGTTCCCAGCTTTTGGCCTGGGCCACGTCATTGACATAAAAGGCCAGGATCGGGGCGGTGCGCTCGGGCTGCTTCATATAGGCAACGCCATCGCGTACCTGCGCAAAGAACAGTGGCTCGTCCACCCCTTCCAGGATGATCTGCGCCTTTGGCCCCGGCATGTTGACCACCAGCATATGACAGAAATAGGCTACGGTTTCGTCGGTAATCGGGGCAGGTGGCGGCATGTTTGCGGTGGTGTCGTCGCGACATCCCGCCAACAATGTGACAGCTATCAGAAGTGCGTATCTGATCATGGTTCGACCCTTTTCAAAGCGAGACGCGCGAGCGCCAGAATAGCGAGTGGCCAGCCGAACATCGACACCAGCACCGCCCAGCTGGGCAGCCCGGTCGTTGCCCCGGCAAGGCCGGATGCCAGCGCCACCTTGCCGGCGCCAGACAGGTTGAAGATGCGAAAGGCGTCGGCCGGGTTGGCTGCCAGCAGCAGCGGAAACAGTTTGCGCGTGAAAAACCCGCCGCCGTCAAAGACCAGCGCCCCCAGAAGCCCGAGGTCGTAAAGCACGACAAACAGGATCCAGACCCCGATGGCCAGCCCCGCCGCGGCGCTGGAACTGCGGGCAACGGAGGACAGCGCATAGCCGATCGCCAGAAAGCTGGCCCCCAGGACAACCGCGCTCCAGCACAGGCGCAACAGCGCGGCCAGGCTTTCGCCGCTGGCGCCGCCGGCCAGCCATGCCGCCAGACCGGCGATACCAAAGCCAAGGAACACGGCCAGCGATAATACCACCAGATGCGATACCAGCTTTCCCACCAGCAGCTCGCCGCGCGAAACCGGATAGGTCAGCACCAGTGCCAGCGCGCCGCGTTCCACCTCGCCTGCGATGGCGTCGAACGACATGAGCAGCGCCAGCAAGGGCACCAGATAGACCGAAAGCGTTGTCATCGAGGCAACCGAAACCGTCAGCAGATCGACCCCCAGCGCACCGGTGGGGGCCGAGCCGGAAAAGGTCAGCGCCAGCGAAAACAGAACCATCAGAGATGTCGCGATCAATATCCAGCGGTTGCGCAGCGCGATGCGCAGCTCGGCCCCGGCTATTGCGGAAATGCGGCGTATCATGATCCGGCCTCCCCTGCGGCATAGTGACGATACAGATCCTCGAGGCTGGGCGGCACGACATCCACGTCAGCCACCGCATCACCCAGCGCGGTGATTGCCTTGAGGCGGGCCATTTTCTGATCGGCGGTGCAGGACAGCTCGACCCGGCAGCCATTCATGCGGTTGCCGCCAAGTGTGCCGGCTACCTCGTCGGCATGGCCATCGGCGGCGCGCACATGGATGCGGATCGGCAACCCCGCGCGGCGACGCAGATTTTCCAGGCTGTCCATCGCCACCAGCTTGCCCGCGCGCAGGATCGCGATGCGGTCGGTGCGGGCCTCGAGCTCGGTCAGGGCGTGGGACGACACCAGTACCGCCGTTCCCTGCGCGGCCATGTCATCGACGATGCCATAGAAATCATGACGCGAGATCGGGTCCAGCCCGCTGGTCGGCTCGTCCAGCAGGGCAAGGCGGGGTCGGCCCAGCAGAACCTGCGCGAGCCCCAGACGTTGGCGCATGCCCTTGGAATAGGCACCGACGCGGCGGTTGGCGGCATCCGACAGGCCGACGCGTTCCAGCAGTGGCGCACAGGCCTTGACCGGTTGCCCTGCAAGGCGCGCAAAAAGCGCCAGCTGTTCAAGCCCGCTCAGCGATTTGTGAAATACCACGGATTCCGGCAGATACGAGGTGATCCGCCGCGCTTTGCCGTCGCCGGGGCGGTTGCCAAAAACGGAAATGCTGCCGCCGTCGATCCGGGTCAGCCCCAGGATCATGCGGATCAACGTGGTCTTGCCGGCACCGTTATGGCCCAGAAGCGCCAGACGTTCGCCGGCGCGCAAGCTCAGACTGACATCGCTGACGGTCTCGCGCAGGCCCTGCCTTTTCACGACATTGCGCACCTCAAGCATGTCGTCCCTGCCCTCAACTGCCGCTACCATGGCGTGCCTCCCAATCAGGTATGTCGATCTTGACGGGGTTCATCAGCGGGTGCCGGTCAACGACGCCACCGGGCAGCAGTGCCGGAAAGGCCGATTGCGACCAGCGCACCAGCTGCACTGCGGGCGAACCCAGCAGCAGGCGCGCGGCCGGTTGTGTCCACAGTACCCGATCAACGGCGTCGTTGGGCCGAAAGATGCCCTCGGCAATGCCATCGCCGTTCAGGTCATAGGCGGCAAAGTTGCTCCAGTAGTTGCCGCGGCCCTGATAGCTCCAGTCCACCCATTTGGTGCCAACATATTTCACCTGGATGCGGTTGCCGACAAAGGCATTGCCGCTGACGATATTGCGTTCCGAGCCGGCGGTGAAATGGATGCCAATGCCGCAGCGTTCGATCCGGTTGCCGGTGATGCGGTTCTTTTGTGCATTATAGACAAAGATGCCCCGATCCTTGACGCCTTTCAGCAGGTTGTCTGAAATCACGCTGTTGTTGGTATAGTTCAGCATGATCCCGTAATCGCGGTCATTTACCGAGATATTGTCGGTGATCTTGACGTTGTTTGAAAACATCACCGCATAGCCCAGGTGGTTGCGTGTCGAATAATTGCCGCTGACCACGCTGTTATGGGTGTACATGTAGTGTACCGCGAAACGCAGATCGCGGAAACGGTTGTTGCGAAAGATATTCCTGTTGCTGGTGTTGACGAAAACGCCATCGCGGCCATAGCGGATGTCGTTGTTCTCGACCACCAGCCCCGGCGCGTTCCACACATATATGCCGTTGCCGCGGTCGTTCATGCGTTTGCCGCGGCGCCCGATGATGACATTGCCGGAAACCCGCGCATCGATCGCGCCGTGAACATCGACGCCCACGAGATTGCCCAGCATAATGTTGTTCTCGACAACTGCATTGCGCCAGTTGCGCGGCAGCTTTACGGCGCTGTCCAGTGTCTGGTTGGACGAGCCCGATCCCTTGATTGTCAGGCCGCGTATGGTCACGTCTGATGCCCTTACCGTGATCACGCTGCCACTTCCATTGCCCTGAACCAGGGCCTTGCCGGCACCGTCGATCGTCAGCGGTTTGTCGATGACGATGGGGCCGGCATAGGTTCCGGGGCCGAGGCGCAGGATATCCCCCGCCTCGGCCGTTTTTATCGCCTCGATCAGCGCACCCTCTCCCGGCGTGACCTCACGCAGGGCGGCTGTTGTCGGTGTGGCCGACAACAAGGCCGCCAGCAGGACGGATGCCGGCAGCACCCGCCCCTGGAGGATCACACTGGAAAGGATCTTGCCCATCGAGGCGCTCCTGTGTTTTCGATCAGGCCGGCTTGACCAGCATCCGGCCGCGCATCTCCATGTGGAGGGCGTGGCAGAACCACTGGCAATAGTACCAGTGTACACCGGGCATGTCGGCCGTGAAGGTGATCGAGGCAGTCGCCTGCGGTGCAATCTCCATCGCGATCGAGTGATTCGAGAGCGTGAACCCGTGGGTCACGTCATCGACATCGTCGATATTGGTGACGTAGACGGTGACCTCGTCGCCCTGGTTGACCTCGAATTTCTCGAGCCCGAAGACCGGGGCCTGCGAGGTCATGTAGACACGCACCTTGTTGCCGTCGCGGATGATCTTGTTGTCCTCTTCCAGAACCACGCCGTCCTTTTTCGCCTGGGCGACCGCATCGGCGAACATCTTGTCGTCGCGGGTCCACAGGCTTTTCGGGTTGACGATGTCGGCCCGCACGATGATCGCATCATGGGGTTCGGCAAAGTTCGGCCCGTCATGCACCACCTGCATGTCGTCGCTGGAAATGTCGATCAGCTGATCGTTCTCGGGTTTCAGCGGGCCGGCATTGAGGAAGCGGTCCTTCGAGAACTTGTTGAGCGACACCAGCCACTTGCCATCGGCCTCGAGTGTTTCGCCCATGGACGAGTGGTTGTGACCCGGCTGATACTGCACATCGACCTTCGAGATGATGGGATCGACATCCTCGCCGTTATAGGCGCGGATCGCCTTGTCGATGTTCCACTTGACCACCTGGCTGTCGAGGAACAGCGTGGTAAAGGCGTTGCCCTTGCCGTCAAACGCGGTGTGAAGCGGGCCAAGGCCCAGTTCCGGTTCGGCCACCACGCAGGAACGCGGATCGGCATTCTTTTCGAACAGCGCGTCCACCTTGGTCACATCGATGACCGAAACCGTCGGCGACAGCTTGCCGGCGATGCAGACATGGCGCTTGTCGGGGGCGACGTTGACGCCATGCGGGTTGTTCGGGATCGGGATGTAACGGGTATAGTTCTTGTTGCGTCCCTTGCGCCCATCCAGAACAGGCACACCGTTCAACATCTGATAGTCGCCGGCTTTCACGCCCTTTTCGATCTCGGCAATGTTGAACACCACGACATGATCCATTTCGGCGGCGGTCATTTCGCCCAGGTTCATGCCCATTTCCGAGTTGTAGCTGGATGCAAAGGCATATTTGCCCTGATAGTCTGCATCGCAGTTGTCGAGGTTGCCGCTGACGATGACCTGCCAGGCGACCTCCATCTTGTCGCCGTCAATGGCGGTAAAGATGTTCACATACTTGTCGGGCTCATCCAGGATCTTGCCGTCGTTGACCAGCGGGGTTTCGTGTTCGCCATTGGCAAAGATGTATCCGGTACGCGGGTATTTCTGCGGCCGCATGCCGTGGATATCCTGCGCGTTGGGGATCTGGATGATCTTGTCCACCTTCATCACGTCGCAACGGATACGGGCAACGCGGGTGTTGGCCTTGTCGTTCACGAACAGATAGCGCCCGTCATAGGTGCCGTCGGTGAACGACATGTGCGGGTGGTGCAGGTCGCCATTGTCATAGGTCACCCTGCCGCGCTTGGCGAGGAACTCCTTGCTGTGCGGCAACAGACCTTCGGTCAGGATCTTGAGGCTTTCATTGGTGATGCCCCAGCCGGTGGCGCTGTCGCGGTTGAAGACCGGAATGCGCATCAGCTCGCGCATCGAGGGAAAGCCGATGATACGCACCTCGCCCGACTGGCCACCGGACCAGAAGCCGTAATATTCGTCCAGCTCACCCGGCTTGACGTTGATGCTGCTCTTGGCTTCGGCACGCGCCTTGTTGGCAGCGGCAAGCCAGGCGGCCGGAGTCGTCGCCACCAGTGCCCCGGTTGCGGTTGCTCCCAGCAAGCCGCGGCGGGTTACTTTGATTTTGTCATCTTTGTCAGACATTTCGGGTCTCCTTTTTCCCGGATTGATCAGCCAGAAGGCGCTCCATTGCGGCCCGACTGGCTTCGACTGCCGCGCGATCCTTTGCGCGACGCTTAACTTGCTTGATGACGACAGGACATTTCGTGTCGCTTTGATACAGAACCTGGCAATGCAGGCAGTTGATGCACTCGTTCGGGTTGATCTCGCCGGTGGGGTGGATCGAATCGACCGGGCATTCGTTGGAACAGGTCTGGCAGGGGTTGCCGCATTCGCGATAGCGTTTCAGCCACTGGAACATGCGCATCCTGGCCGGGATCGCCAGCGCGCCGCCCAGCGGGCACAGATAGCGGCAATAGAATCGCTCGATGAATAGCCCAGCAAACAGCAGTGCCAGAACATAGGCGATATAGGGCCAGCCGCGGGCAAATTTCAGGATGATCGCGGTCTTGAAGGGCTCGACCTCGGCGTAATGTTCGGCCAGCGGGATCGAGGCCAGCGAGATGCCGAACAGCACCAGAAAGATCAGGTACTTGAACGGCCACAGCCGTTCATGCAGGCCCCAGGGCAGACGGATCTGCGGCACATGCAGCGCGCGGGCGATCTTGTTGGTCAGCTCCTGCAGGGCGCCAAAGGGGCAGAGCCAGCCGCAATATGCGCCACGCCCCCAGAACATCAACGCAACCGCGACCGAGGACCACAGGATGAAGATCAGCGGATCCAGCAGGAAGGCATCCCAGGTAAAACCGGTGCGCAGGCTGCCGGCCAGCGCCATCAGGTTGACGACCGACAGCTGTGCATTTGCATACCAGCCAAGGAACACCAGCGTGACCGTCAGATAGCTCATGCGGAACCAGAAGAAGGCGCGCGCATTGCGGGTGACCTGTTTCTGGAAGAAGAATGCTCCGGTCAGCACCAGCAGCATGGCCAGCAGGCCGCCGATCTCGTATTTGCGGGCGAGCCAGATCTTTTGCCACAGGGCAGTCTTGGCCGCGGCTTCCTTTTCTTCCGATGACAGGGTTTGCGCGGGTGCCGTCTGTTTGACGGGAACCAGATATTTCTCTGGCAGATGATAGCTCAGGTGATAGGTCAGAAAGGTTTTCTTGATGGGCCCGATGGCGCGATGCACCAGCAGATTGAACGACCAGGGTGCCGTTGGGTCGAATTCCGTATCCGCCGGTATCTTGAACAGGTCGGTTTCTGTAAATTCGGGGGCATCGGGCGCGGCAACCCGGCCAAGGCGCCGGTGGTCGTGGTCGTGGAAACGCACCGTGCGATCGCCCTGCGTCACGGTAATGCGGTCAAAGATACCGCCGCGCACATAACCCGTTCCCTTGAAGGAATAGCGCCCGCGCCCAACCACCAGAATGGCCTGCTCACCCGGCTTGAGCCAGCTTTTCAGGTTCTTGTATTCGGCCTCGCCCAGCAGGCTGATGCCGATTTCGGGTACGCTGACCAGCGCCACAGCGACATCGAGATAGGTATCATTCGGGTCGCCCTTTTCAGGCCGTGCGGCGGCCTTCTTGTTGCCGCTGCGGGCGAAGGCCTCGTTGATCTGACGGACATCGACGGTGATGCGCCGGATCGAACCGTCACCTAGCAGATCCTGCCAGCTTTTGGCCGGGCCGATCTTCTGGCTGATGGTGTATTTCGGCCCCGTGGCAAGATCCGAGCCGCTCATCCCGCCCAATCCCAGGGCCCGCGATACCTTGATGCCGGCCCGCAGGATGGTGTCGTCGATGATCATCACCGTCACGGTTGCCCCCGACACGATGTCAAGCTTGTGCGACGATCCCTTGGCCTTGACCTCGGCCTTCAGATCAGTGCCTGCATAGCTGTGGATCAGGCGGCGGATCTTTGATTCCGGTATGCCGACCAGAACGATCGGTTCGGAATGCTTGACCAGCTTGGCCCCGGTAACGACGGCATCGGTGGATACCCCCACGATGATGTGAATCGGTTTGCCGGAATAACCGATGGTGCCCACGAAATCGGACGTGGCAAAGGCCCAGCCGACAGTTTTTCCACCCTTGAGGATGGGGGCAACCGGAAGGTCAGCGCGAATTTTCCCAAACGCATCTGCGCCGGGAAGAACTTCGGCAGGTTGTACTTTCACGAGATAACGGGAAAGGACCGATCCGGTCAGGGGTTTTGCGTTCAAACCAGTTGCAACCAGAGGAAACAAAAGGAGAAACACAAGGATTTTCGGGAAGGTTCTCAGGATTTGGCACATGTCTACCTCGAAGTGTTCGGCACGGTTATAGCGCCGGCGTCGTATCGTTACTTGACCTTGGTCAAGCTAATGGTAGAAGCGCCATTTTGTCGCGACTATGCCATAAAACACTTATTTCACAACGATATAGGTTCAGGCATGGGCGTTATTGGGCTGGTCAGCCGGGGGACCACAACGGCAAATTGTTATTTCTCCGGCAAAATCTCTTTTAACCGTATCTGATGCCATTCAAAACCACAACAGCCCTATACAGAGCTACGGCCGCTGAAGATTCAATCGCCCCGACGTAATTGGCGGTCGATAGGGCGGTGCCAAGGGGGGCGGGGGATGCACGCAAGACGGTTCATCACGCGCATTCCGTTGATTTCATGCATGTATTCGACCGAAGGGGACAAACATGCGGATAATCGGAAATCCCAAATGCGGATATGCGGCATCAGGCCATTGGGGGAACAGGACATGGCGGTTATTCCGGTAAAACGGGGGATGCCTTGCGAAACCATGCGGAACCGTTCAAATGAGCCACGTCACTTCACGGTTCAGGCCCGACTATCCCATCACTGGAAAGCAGATGCACAGTATTGCAGGTTTCCGACAGCCGTCCAGCGCAACCCCACCGCGCTGGCTGGCGCGCGGCCTGGTTACTGCCCGGCTGGTCGCCGCCGATGCGGTATGGGAATCCCTGTCCGGGGGCAGGACAAACATGGTGTGGAAGGTGTCAACGCCCGGGGCTGCGCTGGTATGCAAATTGTTTCTGAAAGACATCAATCCGCTTTTCCCCAATGATCCCCGGTCGGAATTCAGGATCCTGAACGCCCTGGAGGGAATGGATCTTGCCCCCCGTCCGCAGTTTCTGACGCGCATCGGCGGGCATGATGTGCTGGGGTATGATTTTGTGCCCACTTCGACAGAACTCTCCAATGCGACTCAAGTGGCCGAACTGCTTGGGCGTCTGCATCAGGTTGACCCGCCTGTATTGCCGGATATCGTTCCTTCCGGTTCAGATGCTCTGGGTGAGCAGCTGCGTGCAATCATGGCTGAATGTTCTTCGCTCCCGCCCGGTTTCCCGAGGGATATGCCGTTAGTGAAGGTTGCCGCAGTCGCTCGGAACGCCCTGATACATCGTGACGTCGTTCCCGGAAACATCATCGGCTCACGCAAAGGCCCGATGCTGATCGACTGGCAGTGTCCCGCGCTGGGGGATCCGGCTGAGGATCTGGCGTCGTTTCTGTCACCGGCGATGCAGTATCTGTATGCGGGGCGCCCACTGCCCAAGGCAACGGAAATGGCCTTTCTGGATGCCTATCCCCACCGCGCGACGGTCGAGAGGTATCTTGCCCTCAGACCGCTGTTTCATCTTCGCATGGTGGCCTATTGCCATTGGAGGGCCGAGAGGGGGGCCGACGGCTATGCGCGGGCGCGGGATCTGGAGCTTTCAGCCCTGCGTCAGCTGCAGCGCGATGATCAGCAGGCTGGCGGCGATGATGCCGAGGCCGAAATATCCGGCTGAGCCAAGCAGGGGCGCCCTGCGTTCGGGTTCCTTTTCCGATGTCAGCCTGATCAACGCGGTTTCTGTAAGCTTCGGCAGCCTTGGACCAAAGCGCGCGACGATACGGGCGGTCGCCATCAGGTCGCGGGCAATGGCCTTGGGGCCGACATTGTCCATGATGTAGGTTTCGACGACCGGGCGGGCGACCTCCCACATGTTGAGTTCCGGATCAAGCGAGCGGGCCACGCCTTCGACCACGACCATCGTGCGCTGCAACAGGATCAGTTCGATGCGGGTTTCCATGCCGAACTGTTCGGTCACATCGAACAGATGCGCCAGAAGGCGGGCCATGGAAATATGGCTGGCATCGGCGCCAAAGATCGGTTCGCCAACCGAGCGCAGCGCCTGGGCAAATTCGGCAACGTCCTGATCTGCCGGAACATAGCCTGCCTCGAAATGCACCTCTGCCACCTTGCGATAGTCTTTCTGGATGAACCCCATCAGGATCTCGGCATAGACGCGACGGGTATATTCGTCGATCCGCCCCATGATGCCGAAATCCAGCGCGATAAGGTCGCCATTGTCGGCCACCTTCAGGTTGCCCTGGTGCATGTCGGCATGAAAATAGCCGTCCCGCAGTGCGTGGCGCAGGAACATCTGGATGACGCGCGCGCCCAGTTCCTTGAGGTCGTGGCCGGCGGCCAGCAGGGCCTCGTTGTCGCCAAGGGGGATGCCTTCGGCCCATTCCAGCGTCATCACCCGGCGGGCACAGAGGTTCCAGTTGAGGCGTGGAACCCGAAAACCCTTGTCCTGTTCGGTCGTGGCGTGAAACTCGGCAGCGGCAGAGGCCTCCATCCGCAGGTCAAGTTCGCCTTTGACGACCGAATCGAAATGCGCGACCACATCATTCGGGTGCAGCCTGCGGGATGCCGGCGACAGGAATTCGATGATGCCGGCGGCAAAATAGAAGGCGTCGATGTCGCGTCTGAAAAGGCGTTCGATATCGGGGCGCAGGATCTTGACCGCCACATCCTGCCCCGTATCCCGCAACGTCGCGCGATGAACCTGCGCGATCGAGGCCGCCGCAATGGGTTCGCTGAATTCGGAAAACAGGGTTTCCACCTCGGCCCCCAACTCGGCCTCGATGGCCTTGCGCGCCTCGATCATCGAAAACGGGGGCAGCTTGTCCTGCAGAATGCGCAGCTCGGCCGCCAGCTCGTCGCCAACAACATCGGGGCGTGTCGAAAGGATCTGCCCGAACTTTATGTAGGCCGGTCCCAGCGCCGTAAGCGCGCGCAATATCGGTGGCATGTCCGGGTCGCCCCGCAGGCCCAGCCATTTGAAGGGCCAGCCCATGATGCGCGCGGCAATGCGCAGGGCGGGTGGTGCATCGACCGCTTCGAGGATCTGCTTCATCGCGCCCGTGCGCTCGAATGTTGCGCCGGTGCGGATCAGCCGCCAGATATTGTGAGGTCCACGCATATGTCAGATTTTCCAGCCCGAGTGCAGCGCCGCAATGCCCATCGACAGGTTGCGGTACTTGACGTTTTCGAATCCACCCTTGCGGATCATGTCGGCAAAGACCTCTTGCGGAGGGAACTTTCGAATGCTTTCGACAAGGTATTGATATGAATCGCGGTCATTGGCGATGGCCTGCCCCAGACGCGGGATCACGTTAAAGGAATAGCGGTCATACAGCCATTGCAAGCCGGGTGTCGGGATCTGGCTGAATTCCAGCACCATCATGCGACCGCCGGGCTTCAGCACCCGGTAGGCCTCGTTGATGGCGTCCTGAATGCGGGTCACGTTCCGAATGCCGAAGGAAATCGTGTAAACGTCAAAGCTGTTGTCGGCGAATGGCAGCGCCATCGCGTCGCCGCAGATCCAGTCAAGCCGGTCACCCATCTGTGCCGCCTCGGCCCGCTTGCGGCCTTCGTCCAGCATGCCTTGCGTCATGTCGAACACAGTCGCATGGGCGTTCGGTGCGCGCTTGAGAAAGCGAAAGGCAATGTCGCCGGTGCCGCCCGCGACATCCAGCAGCTTTTGCCCGTTGCGCGGTGCCAGCCAGTCCATCATCGCGTCTTTCCAGATGCGGTGGATGCCAAGCGACATGGCGTCATTCATTACGTCGTATTTCGACGCCACATTGGTGAATACACCATGCACCATATCCGCCTTGACGTCCTCGGGGACGGTGCGAAAGCCGAAATGCGTGGTCCTGGTGGCTGAATTCGTGTCTGAATCTGTCATGGGGCCTTGCCGGATCATGAAACTGCCTATTCTTATAGGGAAGTTTCCGGGGGACACAATGCGCCCCCGGCCACAAATCATCTGACGCGGCAAAAGGTGCAGTATGCCGGAACTCCCCGAAGTCGAAACCGTACGGCGCGGACTGCAGCCGGTCATGGAAGGACAGGCCATCACACATGTCGAGCTGCGCCGCGAGGGCCTGCGCTGGCCATTCCCCGATGGCATGGCGGCGCGGCTTGCCGATGCCACGGTCG
>WFQE01000302.1 GCA_015487165.1 Paracoccaceae bacterium
GAAAAGATCCTGACCTTCTCGATCGACCCGGCATCGGGCTATTCACCCTTCCACGGCCGCCGCGTGGCCTTTGCCCTGGGGCTGGAAGGCGCGCAGATCAAGCAATGCGTCAAGCTGGTCGAAACCCTGTATCGGATGTTCCTTGAAAGCGACATGTCGATGCTGGAAATCAACCCCCTGATCGTGACCGACAAGGGCGATCTCAAATGCCTGGACGCCAAGATCGGCTTTGACGACAACGCGCTGTATCGCCATCCCGACATTGCAGAAATGCGCGACGAGACCGAGGAAGACCCGAAAGAGCTGGAAGCCAGCAAATACGACCTCAACTACATCGCGCTGGATGGCGAGATCGGTTGCATGGTCAACGGCGCCGGCCTGGCCATGGCGACCATGGACATTATCAAGCTGTATGGCGCCGAACCCGCGAACTTCCTTGACGTGGGCGGTGGCGCCACCAAGGAAAAGGTCACCGAGGCGTTCAAGATCATCACCTCGGATTCCAACGTCAAGGGGATCCTGGTCAACATCTTTGGCGGCATCATGCGCTGCGACGTGATCGCCGAAGGCGTGGTCGCCGCGGTGAAAGAGGTCGGCCTCAAGGTGCCGCTGGTCGTGCGCCTGGAAGGCACCAATGTCGAAAAGGGCAAGGAGATCATCAACACCTCTGGCCTGGACGTGATCGCGGCCGACGATCTGGATGACGCGGCACAGAAAATCGTCAAGGCAGTGAAGGGCTGATCATGGCTGTTGATGGCGGCGCCATACTCGATTTCAACAATCCGCTGGATTCAATCCTGCTGATGGGGTTTGGCCTGTTCTACTGGACCATTTCGACGGCAATACGGACCACCGCAAGGCACCGGGACAAGGTAATCGAGATCAGCCGCCACAACCCGTGGTTTCAGCTGGTTTACAAGCGTTCGATGACCCGGGAAGAAGCCGAGCGCAGATTACCTCGGCTGTTTTTCACCATCTATGGGGCGGGAGGTCTGGTTGGACAGGGGATCGGCCTGCTTTTCGGCGCCTTTGGATTGGTGCATCTGATCGTTGTCATCTTCAAGACATACCTGTGAATCGGAAATGCTAACATGATCACGCACACCGAAGGTGATACTAGGGCCTCCTGGCAAGGGACCACCGGCTGTCAAGACCCCCTCCGCGCTGAAGGGGCCGTCTTTGTTGGTCAGAGGGGGAAGAACTGTGTTGCACGGGGGAACGCGATCAAGGTGCATGCGCCTGTCACCCAGTCAGACCCTGACGTGATCGCCGCCGACGATCTGGATGACGCGGCACAGAAGATCGTCAAGGCGGTGAAGGGGTAGTTTGGTGGATTACGGCAAGGACATTTCCCAGGAAGAGGTCAGGTTCGCGAAATCGAGCCCGGCCCTTCTTGGTATGGTTCTTCTGGCGGCCTCGATGTGTGTGCTTGGATGGTTGATGATAAACGGCCACATGGACAGCAGGAACAACCCTCACACCCGCATGGTCGTATATGGGTGGTTGGGGCTGCTCTATTTCGGTGCAGTACTGCCGTTTGCCATCAGGGATCTTGTCACGCTTCCGCACTGGATTGTCCGGTTTTCACCCGAGGGGTTCATCGACCACAGAACCATGCGCAAGCCCATAAGCTGGCGAAATGTGCGTTCGGTAGAACTGAAAAAGACCAACCGCGCGTGGCGCCTGCATATTGTGCTTGAGGAAGGCATCCGGCCAGTGCGCCGGCTGACGACGGCGGACGGCCTTGGTTTGCCGAAGTTGCGCGCCCCCGGACAGGAACTGACGATCTCGCCGCTGGCAGTGCGTGCGACTGCCGAACAGCTGTATGACGCAGCGTTCCGTTTCTTTTCGCAGGCCCGTGGCAAGGGCGTCCGCCCCTCCGGCCAGGTAAAAGGGGTATGTGCAGGATGAAACTTTATGCCGAGATGATCAATCTTGACCGGGCGAGGGACCGGCGCGAGCTCATGCGCGCCGAACTTGCGCGGGCGGGGATCTCGGCCGAGTTTTTTCCCGCCTTCGATTTCAAGGAACACAGCGCCGAAGAGGTTGCCCAATATTGTCGCGACCAGGGCCCTTGGGGCGCGTTTGCGCGTTCCCACCAGGCCTGCACCATAAGTCACTCGCTCGCTTGGGAGCGGTTTCTCGAATCTGATGCCGATATTGCCCTGATCATGGAGGACGATATCCACATCTCCCCCGAGACAGGCGAATGGCTGCGCGACCTGTCCTGGTGGCCGGTTGATGCCGATATGGTCAAGCTCGAGCGCTGGAATGACGAGCGGGTGCGTGTCCTGCTTGAAAATGGCGGGGTTTCCCATATGGGTCGCGAGGTCAGGAAGATGCTGACGCGCCACATGGGGGCTGCGGGTTACATGCTCAATCGTCGGGCCGCGCAGGTGCTGCTGGAGTCCCGGCCGTTCGACATGGTGATCGACCATATCCTGTTCAACATAAACGCGAGCCGTGCGGCGCGTGCCCTCAACATCTATCAGATCGTCCCGGCCCTTGTCCGGCAGGGGAACGAACCACAAGACACCGTTGCCTACATGCAGCTTCCCGAGGGGGTAGGCGGGTTTGCCAAGCTCAGGCGGGAAATCCGGCGCGGTCTTTATGAATTGGCGTTACCTGCCTCGACATGGGCCAAGTTCCTGACCCGTCGGGCAAGGTTGTATCGCATCCCGTATCGCGAATGATCGCCACCAACATCCACCCATAAACAGATGTCATCCAAGGAAAGAAAATGGCCATACTTGTCGACAAGAACACCCGCGTCATCTGCCAGGGCCTGACCGGCAGCCAGGGCACGTTTCACACCGAGCAGGCGGTTGCCTATGGCACCCAGATGGTTGGTGGCGTCACCCCCGGCAAGGGCGGGCAGACCCATATCGGGCTGCCGATCTTCAACACCGTGGCCGAGGCCCGCGCCGCGACCGAGGCCAATGCAACGGCGATCTATGTGCCGCCGCCCTTTGCGGCCGACGCGATCCTCGAGGCCATCGATGCCGAGATGGAGCTGATCGTCTGCATCACCGAGGGCATTCCCGTGCTGGACATGATGAAGGTCAAGCGGGCGCTGGAAGGGTCGAAATCCACCCTGATCGGCCCCAACTGCCCCGGCGTTCTGACGCCCGGTGAATGCAAGATCGGCATCATGCCCGGCAACATCTTTCAGCGCGGCTCTTGCGGGGTGGTGTCGCGGTCCGGCACGCTGACCTACGAGGCCGTCAAGCAGACCACCGATGTGGGGCTGGGCCAGTCCTCGGCCATTGGTATCGGGGGCGATCCGATCAAGGGATGCGAACATATCGACATTCTGGAAATGTTCCTGGCCGATGATGAAACCGAATCGATCATCATGATCGGTGAAATCGGCGGCAGCGCCGAAGAAGAGGCCGCGCAGTTCCTGAAGGACGAGGCCAAAAAGGGCCGCAGCAAACCCGTGGCCGGCTTTATCGCCGGGCGCACCGCGCCTCCGGGCCGGCGCATGGGCCATGCCGGGGCCATCGTGTCGGGCGGCAAGGGCGGCGCCGAGGACAAGATCGAGGCCATGCGCAGCGCCGGTATCGTGGTCGCCGACAGCCCGGCCGGGCTGGGGCAGGCGGTACTCGAGGCGATTGGCAAGTAAGGTTTCACGATTGCGCCTCTCCCCCGTTCGGGAGGGGCGATACACAGGGGAGCGGCCCAAGGGGCCCGAGAGCAAGCGATGACCGAACAACCCAAGAATTCCGAATTCCACGCATCCAGCTTTCTGCAGGGGCAAAACGCGGAATATGTCGAGCAGCTTTATGCCCGCTATGCCGAAAACCCCGAATCCGTCGATGCCAGCTGGCGCGAATGGTTCGCGGCACTTGGCGACGATGCCGGTGACGTGCGGCACGAGGCCTCGGGGCCGGCCTGGCACCGCGCCGACTGGCCCCCGCAGCCCAATGACGAGCTGACCGCAGCCCTTGATGGCCAATGGCCGGCCGAGCCTGAAAAGGCCGCCGACAAGGTGCGTGCCAAGGCGCAGGAAAAGGGGTTTGACCTGTCCGAGGCGCAGGTGCGCCGTGCGGTGCTTGACTCGGTCCGCGCCTTGATGCTGATCCGCGCCTATCGTATCCGGGGCCATCTGGCTGCCGATCTTGATCCGCTGGGCATGCGCGACACCTCGCATCTGGTCGAGCTCGACCCCCGTACCTATGGCTTTACCGATGCCGATCTGGATCGTCCGATCTTTCTGGACAACGTGCTGGGGCTGGAGATCGCCACCATGCGCGAGATCCTGGCCATCGTGAAACGCACCTATTGTGGCACCTTCGCGCTGCAATACATGCATATCTCCGACCCGGAACAGGCCGCCTGGCTGAAGGAACGGATCGAGGGGTTCGGCAAGGAAATCACCTTTACCCGCAAGGGGCGCAAGGCCATCCTCAACAAGCTGGTCGAGGCCGAGGGATTTGAGAAATTCCTGCATGTCAAATACATGGGGACCAAGCGTTTCGGTCTGGACGGCGGCGAAAGCCTGATCCCCGCGATGGAGCAGATCATCAAGCGCGGCGGCGCCATGGGGGTCGAGGAAATCGTTATCGGCATGCCGCACCGCGGGCGCCTGAACGTGCTTGCCAATGTGATGGGCAAGCCCTACCGCGCCATCTTCAACGAATTCCACGGCGGCAGCTTCAAGCCCGACGATGTCGAGGGGTCGGGCGATGTCAAATATCACCTGGGCACCAGTTCCGATCGCGAATTCGACGGCAACAAGGTGCACCTGTCGCTGACCGCCAACCCCAGCCACCTCGAGGCCGTCAACCCCGTGGTTCTGGGCAAGGTGCGGGCCAAGCAGTTCCAGAAGGGCGATACCGAACGCACCCGTGTGCTGCCTATCCTGCTGCATGGCGATGCCGCCTTTGCGGGCCAGGGCGTCGTGGCCGAATGTTTCGGTCTGTCGGGGCTGGTCGGCCACCGCACCGGCGGCACCATCCATATCGTCGTGAACAACCAGATCGGGTTCACCACCGCGCCGCATTTCAGCCGCTCGTCGCCCTATCCGACCGACATCGCGCTGATGGTCGAGGCGCCCATTTTCCACGTCAATGGCGACGACCCCGAGGCGGTGGTTCACGCCGCCAAGGTGGCAACCGAATTCCGCCAGCTGTTCCACAAGGACGTGGTCATCGACATGTTCTGCTATCGCCGCTTTGGTCACAACGAGGGCGATGAGCCCATGTTCACCAACCCGGTGATGTACAAGAAGATCAAGAAGCACAAGACCACGCTGCAACTGTACACGGAACGGCTGGTCAAGGACGGGCTGATCCCCTCGGGTGAAATCGAGGACATGAAGGCCGCCTTCCAGGCCCATCTGAATGCCGAATTCGAGGCCGGCAAGGAATACCGCCCCAGCAAGGCCGACTGGCTGGATGGGCGCTGGTCGCATATCCACCGTCAGGGCGGCGAATATCAGCGTGGCGAAACCGCCGTCTCGCCCGAGCGCCTGCAAGAGGTCGGCGAGGCGCTGACCCGTGTCCCCGAGGGCTTTCACGTTCACAAGACCGTGCAGCGTCTGCTGGATCATCGCCGCCAGACACTTGAGGCGGGCAAGGGGGTCGACTGGGCCACGGCCGAGGCCTTGGCCTTTGGCACGCTGCTGCTCGAAGGCTACCCCGTGCGCCTGTCGGGGCAGGATTCAATCCGCGGCACCTTCAGCCAGCGCCATTCCGCGATCATCGATCAGGAAACCGAGGAACGGTATTTCCCGCTCAACAATATCCGCCCCGATCAGCCGCGGCTGGACGTGATCGATTCCATGCTGTCGGAATACGCGGTTCTGGGGTTTGAATATGGCTATTCGCTGGCCGAACCCAACGCCCTTGTGCTGTGGGAGGCCCAGTTCGGCGATTTCGCCAATGGTGCCCAGATCATGTTCGACCAGTTCATCAGCTCGGGCGAACGCAAATGGCTGCGCATGTCGGGCCTGGTGGTGCTGCTGCCCCACGGGTTCGAAGGGCAGGGGCCCGAACACAGCTCGGCCCGGCTGGAACGCTTCCTTCAGATGAGCGCCGAAGACAACTGGATCGTCGCCAACTGCACGACACCGGCCAACTATTTCCACATCCTGCGCCGGCAGATGCACCGCAGTTTCCGCAAGCCGCTGATCATGATGACCCCGAAATCCCTGCTGCGCCACAAGCTGGCCGTCAGCAATATCGAGGAATTCGCCACCGGCTCGTCCTTCCACCGGGTGTTGTGGGATGATGCGCAAAAGGGCAGCTCGGCGCTTGAGCTGAAACCGGACGACAAGATCAGGCGTGTGGTGATCTGTTCGGGCAAGGTCTATTACGACCTGCTGGAACGCCGCGATGCCGAGGGGCTGGATGACGTCTATCTGCTGCGGCTGGAACAGTTCTATCCCTTCCCGGCAATGGCCATGTCCAAGGAGCTGAGCCGCTTCAAACAGGCCGAAATCATCTGGTGTCAGGAAGAACCCAAGAACCAGGGCGGCTGGACCTTTGTCGAGCCTAACATCGAATGGATCCTCGACCGGATCCAGGCAGACAGCAAACGACCGATATATGCCGGACGCCCGGCCGCCGCCTCGCCCGCCACGGGCCTGGCCTCGCAACACAAGAAACAACAACAGGCGCTCGTATGCGATGCGCTTGGCATTGAAGCGGAGTAAACCCGATGTCTACCGAAGTCCGAGTGCCCACCCTGGGTGAGAGCGTCACCGAGGCCACAATCGCGACCTGGTTCAAGAAACCGGGTGACGCGGTTGCCGTTGACGAGATGCTGTGCGAGCTGGAAACCGACAAGGTCACCGTCGAGGTGCCTTCACCTGTTGCCGGCACCCTGGCTGAAATCGTCGCCAAAGAGGGCGAAACCGTTGGTGTCGATGCCCTGCTGGCCCGTATCGAGGAAGGCGCCGCAGCTGCTCCTTCGGCCAGCGCCGAAACGCCGGCTCCTGCCGCCGAGGCTGCCCCGGCCGCCGAAAAACCGTCGGAAACTGTCGATGTGATGGTGCCCGCCCTGGGTGAAAGCGTGACCGAGGCCACGGTTTCGACCTGGTTCAAACAGGTTGGCGACACCGTTGCCGTTGACGAGATGCTGTGCGAGCTGGAAACCGACAAGGTTTCGGTAGAGGTGCCCGCGCCTGCCGCCGGCGTGCTGGCCGAGATCATCGCCAAAGAGGGCGAAACCGTGGCTGCCAATGCGCGGATTGCGGTGATTGCAGCCTCGGGCGCGGCCAGCGGAACCGCCGCCCCCGCCCCGCCCAGACGCCAGGCCAGAAAATCGCAGATCTCGCGATAGTTCAGCCCCGGCGGGTTGAGGGTCGGGATCCTCACCAGATCCTGCGTCAGGCGGATCAGGTCATCGCGCCGGGCATCCACGGCGGCAATTATTGCGTCTATGATCTTGGACTGCGCCACGATA
>WFQE01000303.1 GCA_015487165.1 Paracoccaceae bacterium
GTGCGGGGTCGCGCTCGGGCATTTGATAGTGGCCATGCTTGCGCAGGGCGGGCAGCACCTCGGACGTCACCCATTTGCGGAACCGTTTGGCCGCGGGTTTGCGGCTGGTGAAGACCAGCGCATAGAGGCCGGATTCCGAGACGATGTTGGTGTTCGGATTCCCGGGCATACCGTCGGTTAAACCGACGGTATTAAGGTCCACCATCTGCCGCTCATCGTCATCAAGCCGGCTGACCGCATCTCTTGCGTTCGCGATCTCCAGAACGTTGCATACGTCAATCGCCACGAACCACGGTTCGCCGTCGATCAGAAGCGAGCGGAAAAGCTGCCCCTCGAAATCGAAGGGGATGATCCGGTTATGGTTTTCGTCAAAAGGCATCTGTCTGTTCCTTTCCTGTAATGATGCTGATTGCCTGGCGGCGCAGTGCGGTCTGCCAGAATGATCCGTCGGCATCGTCGTCGCCGATCGCCACCACGATCTGCGCGGCGATATCGACAATGCCGCCCGCCTCGCCCCGGCAGACGCTTTCGGCCAGGGCAATCCACTGATCGACCAGTGTTTCCGTGGCCAGCCTGGCGCTCGGCCGCACGCGGCCGACGCCATTGACCATGACGCCGATCGCCGCCCAGGCCAGGAATCTGTCCTGCAGGCGCGGCAATGGCGGCAAGGTGATGGAAATGGGCGCAATGGCCCTGTCTGTGCTCATGATGGGCACCTCCTCTGGTTCGGGTTAACCGACCACCAGAGGTGTCAATCCCGGGTGGCCGGACGCACAGGATTGACACTACCGCCCAGAGGAACGGCGCAGCCGAAGCTGCTCCTGCACGCCCGACCATAACAAAAGCCGCGTTTGTGGCGCGGCTTTTCGGGCGCCTCTGGTCATGCGGGGTGTCAATCCCGACAACCGTTTTTTGCGGTTGCACGGGTATGGTGCCCGCCTGCGGCGCCTGTGTCAAGGTGGTGATATCTGTGTGTCTTGCGCCCCGAAATTCCCGTGACGTCCTCGGCAGCGGCGTGTATGCTGGCCCGCTCGAAAGGAGGCGACCATGCGCTATGTGGCATTCATTCACGCTGATGACGCGCCCGGATTCGGGATCAGCTTTCCCGATTTTCCCGGCTGCGTGACGCAGGGCGGCACGATGGAAGAGGCACTGGCGCGGGCCCGCGAGGTGCTGGCCTTTCACGTCTCGGCCATGCTCGAGGACGGGATCGAGATCCCCGCCCCGCGCAGCATCGACGAGATCGAGGCCGACACCAGCCTGTCCGGCTGGCGCGAAGGCGCGACGCTGGCACTGGTGCCGCTGGATCCTGGCCGTGCTGCGCGCGATGCGATCGCAATTCCGGCCGATCAGGATGATGCAGAAGACGGTGAGGTCACGATCGAGGCCCTTGAAGGCGGGCTCAAGGCGCGGCGCGCCCGCAAGGCCCTGGCCGCGGCCGAGGACGCCATCGACATCGCCCTGGCGCTTGAGGCGCGGGCCGAGGACGAGGGCAAGCCGTCGATGCCCGCCGAGCTGGTCAAGGCAACGCTTGACGGCCGCCTGCACCCGCTCGCCGCATGGCGCAAGACCGTCGGCCTGACACAGGCCCAGCTGGCCGGAAAGGCCGACGTCAGAATGGCCACGATCAGCGATATCGAACAGGGCAGGATCGACCCCCGCCAGTCCACCCTTGTGGCGCTGGCCGCCGCGCTTGGCGTCGATCTGGACGATATCGTCGATTGAGGGGCGCGCATGGATCAAGCCCGGATGTGGGGCGCCAGATGGCTGTGTTTTGCGCACAATAATGCGCAAAACGATTGACAAAGGGGCAAATTTGCCCATATATGTGCGCATGGCCGTAGAGCGAAACAGCCGAAAGATCATCAAGCGTCTCAAGCGCGAAGGCTGGAACGAGGTGCGGATATCCGGATCGCACCACCAGTTCGAAAAGGATGGCAAAAGGCTTACCGTGCCCCACCCGAAGAAGGACCTGCCCGTCGGAACGGCAAGGGCCATCGCGCGGGACGCTGGATGGCTACAGGAGGAATGAAAGAAATGCGAACCTATATTGCCGTCGTTCACAAGGATGCCGACAGCGCCTTTGGCATCAGCTTCCCCGATGTGCCCGGATGCTTTTCCGCCGCCGATTCCAGGGATGACATCCTGGCCAACGCCATCGATGCGCTGGCCATGCATCTTGAAGGGCTTGATGCGCCGGAATCGCGCGATCCTGTCGAGGTGGCCGCCGACCCGGATGTAAAGGCAGACCTTCAGGAAGGGGCGTTCCTGCTGGCCGTTCCGCATGTCACCATGGAGAAAAAGCCCGTCCGCGCCAATATTTCCATCGACAGGGGAATGCTTGCCGCCATAGATCGCGAGGCCAGGATGCGCGGCATGACGCGCTCCGCCTTTATTGCCGAGGCGACCTGGAATGAAATCATCGGCCGGCACGAAATGCCGCTGGCCGAAGACGCCGCGCAAGATGTCGCCGCGTGACGTGATCGAGGGCCCGGCCATCATGTCAGCCCCTCTTCACCGATGCCCATGATGCGGCCCTGACCGTCGCGCGGGGCATTGCGGAAACGCTTGCCAAAGGCATCTTCCAGGCGGATGCCCAGATACATCATGATCGAGGCCTTGTGCGCGGCAAAGCTGGCCCCTGAACGGGGGTGCTTCCAGCGGGATGCCCGGACCTTCATCTGTCGGCTGATGGTGCCCAGCTTCCACTGGTTTTCGCCCCGCTCAAGCAGGTAATAGTTGAACGCCTCGCACAGGTCCTTGGATGTCACGCTGTCGTCGGCAAGGCCGGTGACGATGCAGCAATCGGTCAGGAAGGTTCCCAGCGGGTCGCTTTCCTCGCGATATTCCTGCGTCGCCGACAGCACATGATCGGGCGGCGCGAGGCCGCGTTCAAGGTAATCGATCAGGCCGTCGATCAGCCAGTTCAGGATGCCCGCGCGCTCTTGCCACAGCTTGTCGCCCAGATCCGGGTCGCGCTCATCCTCGGGGATCTGGATGTCGAACGGCACCAGCATGACGCGCCGCCAGATGCCGTCGTCGCTGCCGCGGATCTCGGGCTTGTGGTTCCCGCTGATCGTCAGCTTGAATTGCGGCCGCACCTCGACGAAATCGGAATGAAGGGCGCGCACGAGGATCGTTTCGCCGCCGGTCAGTTCCTTGATCAGCCCCTCTTGCAGGCGCTGGCCTTCGTCAGGCTCGGATGTGCGCACGAACCGCGCCCCGATCAACGGCACGAGATCGGGGGTGGCATCGCTGCCGCCCCGGCGATTGTTGCCTGTCAGGCTTTCGATGCGGGCAGTCGCCGCGTAATTCCCGAACAGCCGCGCCATGAGATCGACCAGCACGGATTTGCCGTTCGCCCCCGAGCCATAGAAAAACGCGATCTTCTGGTCGCCGGTCAGCGCCGTCATGGCCAAGCCGAACCAGCGTTGCAGGAATTCCCGCATTTCCCGGTCGGGCTGGATGCGCGCGAGGAACTTGTCGAACAGCGGGGCCCTGGCGTCAGGCGTGTATTCGACCGGCATGATCTTGGTCAGCAGCTGGTCCCTGCTGTGGCCGGCAAAGGTGACCTCGGCCGTCCGGCTGAACCCCTCTCCGCCGCAGACGCTGAATTTCAGCACCCCGGCCTCCGTGTTGATATCCAGCGGGCCCGCATCCAGCGCCTCGAGCGGCACCGCCAACGCGACACTGGCCTCGATCAGGGCGTTGTTGATCCGGCCCGAGTTTCCGGTGGTTTGCGCGAACCTCTTGTGTTGCTCCTGCTTCTTTTCGAGCCTGGTCTTGATCCTGCCGATCTGGGCGAGATCCGCGCGCGCCTTGGCCATCGCCGCATCATCGTCGGGGCTTCGGTCGCCGGGTGCCTGGGCCTCGATCTCGCGCAGGCGCGCCTTGATGTCGCCCTCCCTTGCAAGCAGGTCGCGTTCCCATTTGGGCAACTCCAGCACGGGAATTTCCTGCAGGATCAGGTCGGAAAGCTTCTGCGCCTTGGCGCGCATGTTCAGCTGGTCGGGATCCTTTTCCCAGAACTTCCCGCTCCAGGAAAACCACCCGACACGCGGGACGAACATGGCATCCTCGCCGAAATGAAGGGCGAACCTCTGCCCGTTGCCGAAATCGTTCATCGGCAGACCTGCCGCCTTGCGCAGCGTCTCGGCGTTATCGCCGCTTCCATCCGGCGGGCTGTTGTCGCCGGACGAATCTACGCTTGCCGGCGAAATATTCTCGGCCGCGTCGAAAGCTTTCCGGATTTCCCCGACGCCATCATCCATCACGCTGCCCTTTCCTCGTTATAGGCGCGCAGAAAACCGGCCAACATCTTTTCACCATCGACACCGGCCAACGCGCAGACGTGGTAGAAGTCCGCCGACCCGAACCAGCGCCGCGCCTGGGTGACAAACAGCTTTTCACGCTTGCCGCTGGTTCGACTGCCTGAAAGCGCATCTTTCCATGCCTGCATGATGACCGCGCACCATAGCTCGCGGCAGGCAACAAAAACGGCATCGTGATGAAACTGTGGTGTTGCGCGCTCATTCATGCCGCTCCCCGTCTGAGGACGTCATTCAGGTCAACGCCCCGGCCCGCTTCCACCAGCTGGGCGACGAGCCCGGGCCGAACCGCCATGGCGCGGCGGAGCCCGCATTCGAGCTTTGCGCGGGTCATGGCAGGGTCGGAATCGCCATCCATTATGAAAATCAGCCGCCTCACCCATGGGGGCGGGGTGAACGCACGGTCATCGGACATATCCGGCAAGCCAGAATATCGCTTGCCGGCGACACGCTGCATGCGGCCCGCCATGTTCCCGAGGTCGACACCGCACCAGTAGGCCGCTCCGGGGACCGGCTGCGCGACAAGAGCGCTCAACGTGGTCTCGATACCCTCGCCGACCACCAGGGTATCCGCCCCGGCCGGGCTGTGCAGGCGGATCGCCCCGCCTTTCTTTGACCCCCTCACCAGCTTTGCAGGCAGTTTCTTCCCCTGCCAGGTGATCGCCGCCTTCCCTGTTTCGTTCTTCAGGTCGATCCATGTCTGGTGCACCGCCGTGCCGCGCCCTTCCGGATCCTGTATCACTGCGATCATCGCGGGCCCGCAATGGGCCGATATCAGCTCACCGCCTTCGCGCCGAACATATGGGTGCTCGGGCAAATACCTGATTGACCTCGGGATCGACGGAAGCGCCCGCATCGTGATCCCGCGCCGTTCCAGATATTCCGCGACTTGGGTGCCCGTGGCAGGCCTCGACTGTTTCCATATCCGCTGCGCATCTCTGCGGGCCTGCGCCTGGGCGCGCGCGGCATATTCTTCCTGCCGGCGTCTGGATGCCTCGGCCCGGGCGCGTCTACGGGCAATTTCCTTGGGATCGACCGCCGCCGCACGTTCCCCGCACAGCCAATCCAGCGCTTCGAGAAACGACAGGTTCAGTATCTGCCTGACCAGGGCAATCTGGTCGCCACCACGAATGTCGCACCGGCGGCACAGGAACACGTTCGAGCGCAAGTTGATCGCAAAACGATCGCGCCCGCCGCACAGGGGGCATGGGCCGACCAGCTCGCCGCCCATCCTCTTGAGACCTGCAATCCCCAGCCGATCGACGACATCGGAAATCGGCAGCGCCTTGGCCTCATTGATGCGCGGATCAGGCTCACGAAACGTCATCGCCGCCCTCCATCAATGACACCAGCGGCCCGGGCTCTGCCGGGGGCTGCACGACAGACCTGTAGTCACCGACCTTTTCCAGTCGGCGGCGGCAAGGGGCGATCCAGTTGATCCTCGGAACGTCGCGCCTGGCGCGCTCCCAGATCACCCAGCAGAAAGATGTGGCTGACGACGCATCCGGGTCGACGCGCCCCTTTACCACCGGGACGCGCTCGGCAAACTGAAGGATCAGCGCGGGCCAGTGGCGCGACCACAATTCCCTGTATCTGCGCCCACCCTCGAGAAACGAGGTGCGAACAAAAACCGCGACCCCGACCTGCGCGCGCCGCAGCGCCAGCTCGACAAACTCGGCCGCGCGATTGAACGGCGGGTTGGTAATGATCCAGTCGGCCGACGGCGGCGGGCTGGCCGTCGGCCAATCCAGAAGAAAATCTTCCACCCCGTCCTGCTCGGGAAATGTCGCCCTGTAATCGGCGATATCCGTCGCCCGCACGGACCGGAAATATTCCGCCAGCGGCCGCGCCATATAGCCTTCGCCACAAGCAGGTTCCCATACCGACATCCGCGCCAGTTCGTGCGATTTGCCGATCCATTCGCACAGCGCGCGGGTCGCCCAGGGCGGTGTGGGGAAATAGTCCAGGCTGTCATGCGGCTCGACCCGCTGCTGCATCACGGCCGAGCTTTGGAGGCGGGCACTCATTTGCGGCCTCCCATATCGTCTTTCAACAGCCAGACCTGCCGCGATGTCGCCAGCGCCTCGATCGCCTCGCGCCAGACGCCGACGCTGACCTGCCACCCCCTGATCGGGGGCACAACCACCGCGTCGGCCTTCGCCAGCAATGGCCGACACCACTTTTCCCAGAATTCGGCGTCCAGCGGATCAGGTTCGCCCGCCGCGCCGCAATGGACCATTTCGACCGCCTGGACGATCGGAGACACCGCCGTGACACCCTCCCCGGCGAGCCTGCACGCCCACATGGCCGCGCGGATACCGAACTCGGTCGATCTGACCGGGCACCAGTGGCCGTCGTTGCCGATAACCTGTCGGCTGTAGGGCGTTGCCAGATAGACCAGCCGCCCCCTCAGCCGCCTTGCCGCATCCGCCAGCGGCACATCGACATATAGCAGGCCGTCCCATTTCCGGCGCATCGTTGGCTCCAGAAGGATATCCCATCCCAGCAGATCGTCAGGCAGGTCTTTCACAGATCACCCTCCCAAAAAAGGCGGGTGCAGGGCCGAAGCCCCACACCCAGTCCCCACAGGAAATGCGTTCTTGCCCCTGCCCTGCGCGGGTTCTCGGCCGGGAATGCCGTCGCGTTGTGACGATTGGCGCTCTTCATCGACCCGATGCAAAGGGCCCCGGCTCTGCGCAGCATCGTCACCCTATGGACCGTGCGATTGCGGACCTCGGAAGAAGAGCCGGTCATGAAACTCATTTCTTGCCTCCACTCCGGAATATCGGGCCATCATGCTGCCCGGCCTCCAGTGCAGCCCGGGCCTGCCGCAAGGCCTCGATTGCCTCGTCGATCTCGACCACGGCGCGCGCCATCTCGGCCGGGGCCGCCGTGACTGTCGCCCCCATCAGCGCCGCAACGGCCTCGCCCGTTTCCTTGGCCACCGCCTGCGCGGCGGAAACGACATCCCCGGCCCCGGTTTCGCCCATCCGCCGCGCCATCATGCGCGTGACGGGGTATCGGCCGAGCGCATCCTCAAGCCCGATCACGTCCAGAATCGTCCAGGGGAGTTCCGACGAAACGCGCCGCGACAGCGTGCCCTTGCAGACATTCGTTCCCCAGCGCGCATTCACGGCCTCGGCCGCGGCCTCCAGGCAGCCATGCCCGCCCACCAGCGCGCGCATCTGCGCGTCTATCTGCTGTCGCAGGATCATGATGCCGCCTCCGAAAAGCGGCGGGGGAATGGTTGACGGACCATACCCCCGCCTCCACCATCGGTGGTACGAATCAACACGATGGAGGAATTGAGATGTTGGACAAGGAATTTCAGAAAGAGATACTCGCGGCCGCCATGGATGCGTTCCCCGGTGCCATAGACCAGCCGATCGAGCGTTTCTCGCATGTGCCCAAGGACAAGCTTTGGGCGAACGTCGAGGATCTGGTGCAGCGAGGCCTGGTTACCGGCTTTGATGCCAGCGCGATGGAAGATCCGGTGCACTATCTTGACCTGAAAATCACCGCCGCCGGACGTGATTATCTGGAACGAATTCGCGGGTGACGGTTTCGGTGGCCGGGTCTGGTCAGCTTGATTTCGGCCACCAGACAAATTGCTCACGCGGCCCGCGGCTTTCATCCGGGGGCTCGGTCGGCCAGCGGCCGCTGCATATCTGCCCCTCTGGCTGGCGGGCCAGGAACGAACTGTCCTCGGGGTCGACCGCAATCCGCCTGAAAAATGCCCTGCGGGCAACGACCCCCTCGAACCTGAAATAATCGACCTGATCGACATCCGACCAGCGGACCA
>WFQE01000304.1 GCA_015487165.1 Paracoccaceae bacterium
CCATAAAACGAGACTCAGGTTTATTTCTTTTCAGGGGTGTCATGGCAAAAAGTCGAAAAAGTGAACGCAAGCGCAGACGCCGTGTCCGCAGGGCCAGCTTTCTGTCGAAACTGCGCGCGAATTTCCTGACCGGCCTCATTGTCGTCGCGCCGGTCTTTCTGACGGCCTATCTCATCTGGTGGTTTGTCGGTCTTATCGACAGCTGGGTTCTGCCCCTGGTTCCCGAACGCTATCAGCCCGAGCCCTATCTCGGCATCAATATCAAGGGCTACGGACTGGCGATCTTCATTCTGTTCACGGTTCTCGTCGGCTCGATGGCCAAGGGGTTTATCGGGCGTGCCGTGCTGCATCGGGTGGAACGCCTTGTCGATCGCATGCCGGTGGTGCGCTCGATCTATAACGGCCTCAAGCAGATCGTGGAAACCGCGCTCAGCCAGTCGAACAACTCGTTCGAGCAGGCCTGCCTTGTGGAATATCCGCGCAAGGGGCTGTGGGCGGTTGCCTTTGTCGCCACCGAAACCAAGGGGCGGGTTCTCGAGGCCCTGCCCGGAGATGGTGAATATCTGAGCGTCTTTCTGCCCACCACACCCAACCCGACCTCGGGCTTTCTGTTGTTCGTGCCCAAGGAGGACGTGATCCTGCTGGATATGGATGTCGAGGCCGCCGCCAAGCTGGTGATTTCCGCGGGTCTTGTGGTGCCCCCCGCCCGAGGCGAAGAGCAACCCGATCAGCCCTTGCTGCCCCCGGCGGAAGGGGATGGCTGAAACCGTTTCAGCCAGGATTCGACCCGCTTCCGATTGACGCCGCCATCGCCATAGCCAAAGCGGGAACGCGAAAAGATCGCCAGGGTCGATTGATCCGGCGACAGCGGAATGAACCTGACCGAGACATAATCCGGGAATCCGATCAGCCGGCTGCGGGCGACATAGGTGACCCACAGATCCTGCACCGACCCCGCCAGCCGCGTCACGCGCGGGCGCCCCTTCACGAAATGGTCGAAATCAGCCGCAAGATCGGTCGCCGACACATCGTAAACAGGAGCCTGTCCATCGCCCCCCTGGGGCCGCAACAACCATGAATTCGGGCTTGGCGGCTTGACCGCTGTCAGGGGATCGACATGCCAGCGCGCCGCGTCTGATGGCGCCAGCCGCACATAGGCCACCCCTCCGGCTGTGGCGAGGGCGAGCGCGCCAAGAGCAAGGGCCAGCTTCAAGCGCCCGCCTCCTTTTCGATCTCGGCGGCCCGTTTTTCGACCAGCTCGATGATATGTTCGACCAGCTGGTCATTGTTCAACTTGTGATCCTGCTTGCCTGCAATGTAAACCATGCCTGACCCCGCCCCGCCGCCGGTAAAGCCGACATCGGTCATCAGGGCCTCGCCGGGCCCGTTGACGACACAGCCGATGATCGACAGGCTGATCGGGGTGTGGATATGGGCAAGTCGTTCTTCGAGGATGGAAACCGTCTTGATCACGTCAAACCCCTGCCGCGCGCAGGTCGGGCAGGAAATGATCGACACGCCGCGATGGCGCAGCCCCAGCGCCTTGAGGATTTCAAAGCCCGCCTTGACCTCTTCCACAGGGTCGGCGGAAAGTGACACGCGCAAGGTGTCGCCGATACCCGACCACAGCAGATTGCCAAGGCCTATGGCCGATTTCACAGTGCCGGCAAAATGCCCACCGGCCTCGGTTATGCCCAGATGGATGGGCGCGTCGGTTGCCTCGGCAAGCCCCTGGTAGGCCGCGGCCGCCAGAAACACGTCGGATGCCTTCACGCTGATCTTGAAGTCGTGGAAATCGTTATCCTCCAGGATGCGGATATGTTCCAGCCCCGACTCGATCATCGCCTCGGGGCAAGGTTCGCCATATTTGTCGAGAAGATGCTTTTCCAGACTGCCGGCATTGACCCCGATGCGGATCGAACAACCGTGATCGCGCGCGGCATTGATGACCTCGCGCACGCGGGTGGCATTGCCGATATTGCCCGGATTGATCCGCAGACATGCAGCACCAGCCTCGGCCGCCTCGATCGCGCGCCTGTAGTGAAAATGGATGTCGGCCACGATCGGCACCGGGCTTTCACGGCAAATCTCTTTCAAGGCGCGCGTTGCGGCCTCGTCGGGACACGACACGCGCATGATGTCGGCGCCCGCCTCGGCACAGGCGTTGATCTGGGCCAGTGTTGCGGCCACATCGCCGGTGTCGGTATTGGTCATGCTCTGCACCGAAATCGGCGCATCGCCGCCAACCTCGACAGTGCCAACCCTGATCTTGCGGGATTTCCGCCGGTCTATATGGCGCCAGGGGCGCAGGGGATGAGTGGCCATCGCATGTTTGTCCTGTTCGGAAAGGAATCTGGCACCGCTCTATATCACAAGGGCCGGACGGGCAATGCGCCCCCGTGCCCGGGCTATTGCGATGCAGGCTTGTCGTTGAGGGTGATCACACGCGGCTTGTCCAGCGCCTTGAGCGCCGAGTTGTCCGAGACCTTCGGAAATGCGCTGGCAACGACATCGGCCGAAAGAACCACATTCTTGGCTACCGATTTCCCCTTGCCCACGGGGCCATAGGCGCGCCCGTCAAGGGTGAGATAGACGTTGCCGGAATTGCCGGCACGCAAACGCAGATCGGTCACGCCCTCGGGCAGGACAAAGCTTTCGCCGCCGTCAAGGATGCGCTCGAACAGAACCGTGCCATCCTTGCGCGAGATTCGCACCCAGGCAGGGCGGCGGGCAACCACGGCAAGGCGCGGGGCAGCCATCTCGGTAACCTGCGGGGTGGACGCCTCCAGCTTGCGCGCGACATCGGCCGCCTGGCGGCCACCATTATCGGGCACAAGCGCACCGATACGGGCCGGATCAAGATTTGCAATGGCGCCATCACGCGGTGTCATCACCGGCACTTTCAACTCGCGCAGACTGCGAACCGGAGTGGTAGATGCCAGCTCGGCCCCGGCGGGGGAAATATCCCCTTTCAAACTGTCATTTGCGACAATCACAGGCGAGGCCTCGACCGGCGTTATCTCGACCCGCTGGATATCAAGCAATACCGTCCAGGCGCCATAGCCAAGCCCAAGGATCAATGCCAGCAGGACAAGGACCGAACCGATTGACGAAAACGGCAAGGCGGCCAGGATCCCTTCGGCACCCGCGGGTTCCGGGAAACCATTGCCCGGCAATTTCAGCGCCGGCCCGCTTTCGTGACGCATCTGGATAACCTTTGACCCGGATGGTCCCGAATCGGAACGCGGCTGCAGGCCCTTGATCTTGCGGTCTTCGGCATGGATCCCGTTAAATCCGGATTCCGCGCAGAATTGTTCAAAAGTCTTGTCTGGATCCAGCCCCAGATAACGCGCGTAGGAACGCACATATCCAGCAATGAATCCGGGGGTCGAGAAAGCATTGCAATCGCAGTTTTCAATCGCCGCGATATAGGTTGCGCGAATGCGAAGATCGCGCTGCACATCCAGCAAAGACTTGCCCATGGTCGCGCGCTCGCCGCGCATCAGGTCGCCCAGACGTACAGGGTACGAATCGAACCCCTTCACCTTTGGGACATCGCCATCATCAACCATGAATACAGACTCTTGCTCTGCACGTATTGCGTGCATCTCGATCCCCTCCGCCCTGCCCCCCGATTCGGTTTCAGGGGCCTTTTGGCGTGGCGACATTAACACATGGCAAGTATTTTTGCACAGGCCCCAAAAGGGGTCAGGCGCTCAGATCGGCACGATTCAGCTCACACTGCCGCCAGAGGTCATCCATGGCTTCGACCAGCTGGTTCAGCAGGTCGGGCGTATGCACCGGCGAGGGGGTGAAGCGCAGCCTTTCGGTGCCGCGCGGAACCGTCGGGAAATTGATCGGCTGCACATAGATGCCGTAGTTTTCCAACAGCATGTCGGACAGCATCTTGCATTTGACCGGGTTGCCCACATGTACGGGCACGATATGGCTGCCGTGATCGGTGATCGGCAGGCCCAGCCCCTTGAGGCGCATCTTCAGGATGCGGGCATTGGTCTGCTGCTGCTGGCGCAGCGTGTCGTCGCGCTTGAGGTGGCGGATCGAGGCGGTAGCACCCGCGGCGATTGCCGGCGGCAGAGATGTGGTAAAGATGAAGCCCGGCGCGAAAGAGCGGATCGCGTCCACCATCTTGGCGCTGGCGGCAACATAGCCCCCCATGACGCCAAAGGCCTTGGCCAGCGTGCCGTTGATCAGGTCGATGCGGTGGGCAAGGTTGTCGCGTTCCGACACCCCGCCGCCGCGCGGGCCATACATGCCTACGGCGTGCACCTCGTCGATATAGGTCAGCGCGCCGAATTCGTCGGCCAGGTCGCAGACCTCTTCGATCGGGCCGAAATCGCCGTCCATGGAATAGATAGATTCAAAGGCAATCAGGATCGGGCGGCCCGGCTCGATGGATTCAAGCAGTTCGCGCAGATGGGCGGTATCGTTGTGCCGCCAGATATGCTTTTCGCAGTTGCCGTGACGGATGCCCTGGATCATCGAGGCATGGTTCAGCTCGTCCGACAGGATCACCAGCCCCGGAAACAGCTTGGGCAGGGTCGAAAGCGTCGCGTCATTGGCAATATAGGCCGAGGTAAACAGCAGAGCGGCCTCTTTGCCGTGCAGATCCGCGATCTCGGCCTCAAGCGCCTTGTGATAGACAGTGGTTCCCGAAATGTTGCGCGTTCCGCCCGACCCGGCGCCCGTTGCATCGATCGCCTCATGCATCGCGGCCAGAACCTCGGGGTGCTGGCCCATGCCCAGATAGTCGTTGCCGCACCACACTGTAATGTCCCGGCTTGTCCCGTCGGGCGCATGCCAGACCGCATGCGGGAAATGCCCCTGCTTGCGTTCGATGTCGATAAAGGTGCGATAGCGACCTTCGTCGTGCAACCCCTGGATGGCCTGGTCGAGTCGTGCTGCATAGTCCATTTTGGCGATCCTCTATCTGAGTGTCCCCGGGACACTAGCAGACCATTTTGCTGGATGCAGCCCACAAATCGCCGCAGGATGCGCGTTTTTGGCGTCACTTTCCTGTCATTTTCGCCCCATACGCCCTCAATAGATGTATCGGATCTGATCCGACCAGAAACGCTCCATCACGCGCAATGACGCATTCATGTAGTCAAGCGCGGTGGTGTCGATGATGCCGCTTTCTTCCAGCCTTGCGGAATGTCGCGCAAACAGATCGGCCACAATCGCGCGAATCTCGCGCCCCTTGTCCGTCAGGCGCACCCTTACCGCGCGCCGGTCGATATGACAGCGCTTGTGATGCATGTAATTTCCCTGAACCAGTTTCTTGAGGTTGTAGGAAACATTCGATCCCTGATAATAGCCGCGGCTTTTGAGTTCGCCCGCGGTGACCTCGTGATCGCCGATATTGAACAGCAGCAGGGCCTGAACCGCGTTGATGTCAAGGATGTTCAGGCGCTCGAATTCATCCTTGATCACGTCAAGCAGCAGGCGGTGCAGCCGCTCGATCATGGCGAGGGTTTCAAGGTAATCCCGGTGAAAACCCTCCTCGAGTGAGGGAATCGACATCTGTTTCATTCGCGATACTCCCGGTCGAATCCTGATGATTCGACTGTCGGGAAATTTCACGAATATCGCGTTAAGTTGCGCCTATCGGGCGAATCCCACCACCGCGCTGACATGTTTGATCAGCGCCACATATTCGTCGGGCGCCGTCTTTTGCCCCGAAAACCACTGATAAAGATCCTGATCGTTTTCGCCCAGCATCTGTTCATACAGGTCAAGTGTTGCTGCATCCAGCGCGGCAAGCCCCTTGTCGGCAAAGGGGCCAAGGATCAGATCCATTTCCTTGATGCCGCGCCGCATCGAGCGCATTTTCAGGCGTTTCAGCCTGTGTTCAGGGCTTTCAGATGTCATGTGTCATGTCCCATAGCCGCGCCGCCCCCCGCACGCCCGAACTGTCGCCCCAGCGAGCAAGGCGCAGGTCGATTTCGATGCCGTCGCTCGGGCTTGCGAATACATGGGGGCGGATGGCGGATGCAAGCCCTTCCCGCAGGTCGGGCAGATTCGACACCCCCCCGCCAAGCACGATCACCTCGGGGTCGATGATATTGACGATCATCCCCAGCGCACGCGCCAGGTTTTCGACAAACCGCGCCAGTACCTCGCGGGCCAGCGCCTCGCCCCGCCCGCTGGCGGCAACCACGCCTTGCAAACGCGCGGCATGGCCACCCGCGTCGCGATATTGTTGCGTGATCGCTGGCCCTGAAAGCCAGGTCTCGATACATCCCCGCCGCCCGCAAAAGCAGGGCCGCGCGCCCTCGGGCATATCGGGCAGCGGCACATGCCCCCACTCGCCCGCCAGCCCATGCGCGCCGGCAATGATCCGCCCGTTGATGACCAGACCGCCGCCCACGCCCGTGCCCAGGATCACGGCAAACACGCTGTCCGCGCCCCGCGCGGCGCCGTCGATGCTTTCGGACAGGGCCAGACAGTTGGCGTCATTGGCCAGCCGTACGGGCCGGGCCAACGCCTCGTTCAGATCGCGTTCCAGCGGCCTGCCGTTGATCCATGTCGAATTCGCGTTGCGCACCAGCCCCGTACGGGGCGAGGCCGAGCCGGGAATCCCCACCCCGACCCTTGCAGACGCAATTCCCGTTTCGCGCTCCATGAATCCGACCAGATCGGCAATCGCCCGGATCGTGGCCGTGTAATCGCCGCGCGGGGTGCGGATGCGGTGGCGGATCAACTCTTTCCCATCGGGGGCCAGCACCACGCCTTCGATCTTGGTGCCGCCCAGATCGATGCCGTATCCATATTCCGCCTGCGTCAACAATCTTCCCCTTCAGGCCGCTTGATCGCCCTCGGGGCGCAGCCTATGACTTGGCAAACGGGTTTGCAAATGCGGCAGGTGGGCGAAATGGCTTTTCTTTCCTCGAAACTTTCGGCGGTCAGGGCCTCGCCCACCATCGCCATTTCGACCCTTGCGCAAGAGCTGCGGGCGCAGGGCCGCGACATCATCTCGCTTTCGGCCGGAGAGCCCGATTTCGACACGCCCGAAAACATCCGTGCCGCCGCCAAGCGCGCCATCGACCAGGGCAAGACCCGCTATACCGCGCCCGACGGGATGGTCGAGTTGAAACAGGCCGTTGCCGAAAAGTTCCGCCGCGAGAACGGGCTTGATTACGGGCTTGATGAAATCACGGTTTCATCTGGTGGAAAACAGATTCTTTTCAATGCATTGATGGCCACTCTTGACAAGGACGATGAGGTCATCATTCCCGCCCCCTACTGGGTTTCCTACCCCGATATGGTGACAATCGCGGGCGGCTCTCCGGTGGTTCTGCCCACGCGGGCGCAGGACGGCTTCAAGATCACTTCTGACGCGCTTGAAAATGTGATCACACCGCGCACCAAATGGCTGATCTTCAACTCGCCCTCAAACCCGACCGGCGCGGGCTATAGCCGGGCCGAGCTGCGCGCGCTGACCGACGTGCTGCTGCGCCACCCCCATGTCTGGGTGCTGAGCGATGATATCTATGAACACCTGTCCTATCCGCCCTTCAGCTTTAGCACCCCCGCGCAGGTCGAGCCACGGCTGAAGGACCGCACGCTGACCATGAACGGGGTGTCCAAGGCCTATGCCATGACCGGCTGGCGCATCGGCTATGCTGGCGGGCCGCGCGAACTGATCGCCACCATGCGCAAGCTGCAATCGCAATCGACATCAAACCCCTGCACGATTTCGCAATGGGCAGCGGTTGAGGCGCTGAGCGGCCCGCAGGATTACGTGCATGACAGCCTGGCCGTCTTTCAACGCCGCCGCGACATGGTTGTCGCCATGCTGAACAAGGCAAGCGGTATTTCCTGCCCCCTGCCCGAGGGCGCCTTTTACGCCTACCCATCGATCGAAGGCTGCATCGGCAGGCGCAGCCCCGGCGGCAGATTGATTGAAACCGACGAGGATTTCGCAACCGCCCTGTTGCAGGAAACCGGTGTTGCCGTGGTCTTTGGCGCGGCCTTCGGCCTTTCGCCCTGTTTCCGCGTCAGCTATGCTGCCTCGGACGAGATGCTGAAACAGGCCTGCACCCGCATTCAGGAATTCTGTGCGGCGCTGCGATAGACGGCCGGAGACCGAGCCATGATGGACAACGATCTGAACCTCTATTTCCGCGTGCGCGAAAACGGCGCGACGGTGTTTCGCGTCGATACCGAAAACCGCCAGCGCCGGCTGGAACTGACCCAGATCGCCGTGGCCAATGTCCGCAATGGCGAGGTCAAGCCACACGCCAACACCCCACCGACCGACGCCGAAACCGCCGCCATCCGCGACTGGATCGAAACCCGTCGCAATCTGCTGAAAAGGCGCGAGCTTGACGACATCATGCGCACCATCGACCACCTGAACCTGACGACGCACTGGGCCCAGACCAAGGCCAGCGACGAGGATCTCGAGGCCTTCACCGACCAGCTGCTGATGGCCATGCACGATCTGCGCATGGTGCTGGTGCGCAAGAAATCCGACCGCCTGATGAAAAAGGGGTAACAGCGTATGAGCGCCGCGCGCGAACTGGCCGAATTTGCGGCTAAAATACGGTTTGATGATCTGCCGGAAACGGTGGTGTCATATGCAACTGACCTGTTTGTCGATTGGTTCGGCTCGGCGCTGGCCTTGGTCTGGGC
>WFQE01000305.1 GCA_015487165.1 Paracoccaceae bacterium
CTGGATTGCTCGACCGTGGATGTCGAAAGCGCGCGTGCGGTTGCGCATGATGCCGAGGCCGCGGGCCTGCTGGCGGCGGATGCGCCGGTTTCGGGCGGCATTGGCGGCGCGCAGGCCGGCACGCTGACCTTCATGGCCGGCGGCTCTGATGCCGCCTTTGAAAAGGCCAGGCCGCTGTTTGACATCATGGGGCAAAAGGCGGTGCATTGCGGGCCCTCGGGCAACGGGCAGGCCGCCAAGATCTGCAACAACATGATCCTCGGCGCGACCATGCTGGTAACCTGCGAGGCCTTTGCGCTGGCCGACAAGCTGGGCCTTGACCGGCAAAAGATGTTCGATGTGGTCAGCACCTCGTCGGGCTACAGCTGGACGATGAACGCCTACACCCCTGCCCCCGGCGTCGGCGCAACCAGCCCCGCCGACAACGACTACAAGCCCGGCTTTGCGGCCGAGCTGATGCTCAAGGATCTGATGCTCAGCCAGCAGGCCGCCGAGGCCGCCGATGCGCAAACCCCGATCGGTGCGCGGGCGACCGATCTGTACCGCCAGTTCGTCGAAAGCGAGGGCGGCAAGGGCATGGATTTCTCGGCCGTGCTGCCCTGGCTTGCCGGCAAGTCGCGCGGATGACGTCACCCGACTGGATCGACCGCTCGGCGCTGGCCGACATGCTGGACGCCGAGGGGCGCGCCCTGCTGGCCCCGGTGCAGGCGGCGCATCTGGCACGCGACACGATCCTGTTTCGCCCCGGCGACGCGGTGCGCGGCTTTGCCATCGTGCTGTCGGGGCGCGTGGGGGTCTATCTGATCGGCCCCGGCGGGCGCGACATATTGCTTTATGACATCACCCCCGGCCAGACCTGCGTGCAATCGACCCTGGGCATCCTGGGGCACGAGGATTACTCGGCCGAGGCCCATTGCGAAACCGATTGCGAACTGGCCCTGATCCCGCGCGACCTGTTCCAGCGCCTGCTGGCCCATTCCGGCCCGTTCCGCGATTTCGTCTTTGGCGCCTTCGCGCGGCGCCTTCAGGAAATGATGCAACTGCTTGAACAGGTTGCCTTTGTCCGGGTCGAGATACGTCTTGCAAGCGCCCTGCTGGCGCGTGCTGATGCCGGAAACATGGTGCATGCAACGCATCAGGAACTTGCAACCCAGATCGGCAGCGCACGCGAGGTTGTCTCGCGCCGTCTGGACGCGCTGGCAAAACGGGGGTTCATCCGGCTGGATCGTGGCCGCGTGACGCTGATCGACCGGGCCGCATTGCAGGCATTTGCCGAAAACGGCTAGCGCCTGACGCTGCGCCTGTTGTTCTGCCCCACCACCTTGATGACCCGCACGCCTTGCAAGCTCTGGTTGGAAACGAACCTTGCGACCAATACCTCGCGCGAGCGTCTGGTGCCGGCATCGGTCGGTTTTTCGGGCGGCATCAGGCGGAATTCGTAGGTCAACACGCCCTTGACCGGCTTTTCGTCATTCAACGGCTTTAGGATTGCTTCGAAATAGCCCTGACGTTCGGGCAGGCCAACGGCCCGGATGATCGCCCCGCCGGGGGTGCGATCGGCCCGCAGGCTGACAATCTGTGCAACCAGCTGGTGTGGATCTTTCGGCTTGGTCTGCACCTGCTCCTGCTTGCTGCGGCCAAACCAGTTCTTGGGGTTCAGCTTGCCCCCGCAGCCCGCAAGCAGGCCCAACACGGCAATCGCGGCTATAAGTCTGGTTCTCAACACCCCGTCCCCCTGATCGGTTCCCCTTTGGATAAGCACAAAAACACCCCCTTTGAAAAGGCTTGCCGCGCGCTTATGTCTGCTTTTCCTTCTGGACCTTTGCAGTTGAGCATCATAGGTGAACGAAAAAGTTGAGTGAAAGAGAAAGAAATGGCCAGCGCAGCATTCGAGGAAATCGCCGAGGATTTCGAATTTCTTGATGACTGGGAAGACCGGTATCGCCATGTGATCGAACTGGGCAAGGCGATGGAGCCCCTTGACGATGCCCTGAAGGTGCCGGCGACCAAGGTGCATGGATGCGCCAGCCAGGTCTGGATGGTCCCCGACATACATGACGGCGTGTTCCGCTTTCGCGGCGACAGCGACGCGATGATCGTGCGCGGCTTGATTGCGGTGCTTGCGGCGCTATACAACGGCCTGACACTGGAAGAGGTGCTGAAGGTCGATGCCCTGGCCGAGCTGGCGCGCCTTGGGCTGGACCAGCATCTTTCGGCGCAACGATCGAACGGGCTGCGGGCAATGGTGGAACGGATACGCAAACTGGCGGCCGAGGCGGCTGCGTGACGAGGACAAGATGACCAACAAGATGACGGCCCTGCTGGCCGAGCGCGGATGGCTGCTGGCCGATGGCGCCACCGGCACCAACCTGTTCAACATGGGGCTCGAAGCCGGCGAAGCGCCCGAGCTGTGGAACGAACGCCACCCCGACCGAATCGCGCGCCTGTATCAAAGCGCGGTGGATGCGGGCAGCGACCTGTTTCTGACCAACTCGTTTGGGGGCAACTATTCGCGCCTGAAACTGCACGACGCCCACAAGCGCGTGCGTGAACTGAACCGCATGGCCGCAGAGATCGGCCGCGAGGTCGCCGACCGCATGCACCGCCCGGTGATCGTGGCCGGCTCGATGGGGCCCACGGGCGAGATCATGGAACCCGTCGGCACGCTTTCGCATTCCGCCGCAGTCGAGATGTTCCACGAACAGGCCGAGGGCCTCAAGGAAGGCGGGGCCGACATCCTGTGGGTGGAAACCCTTTCGGCGAAAGAGGAATATCTGGCCGCCGCCGAAGGTATCGCGCTGGCGGGCATGCCCTGGGCCGGCACCATGAGCTTTGACACCGCCGGGCGCACCATGATGGGGCTGACCTCCAGCGACATGGTGGACATGGTGCAGTCGATCGACCACGCACCGCTGGCCTTTGGCGCCAATTGCGGCGTCGGTGCATCCGACCTGCTGCGCACGCTGATGGGCTTTGCCGACGAGAACCCGCGCCTGCCCATGATTGCCAAGGCCAATGCCGGCATTCCGAAATTCCATGACGGCCATATCCATTACGACGGCACGCCGGAACTGATGGCCTCTTACGCGCTGCTGGCCCGCGATATCGGCGCCACCATCATTGGCGGCTGTTGCGGCACCATGCCCGAACATCTTTCGGCCATGCGCGAGGCGCTGGAAACCACACCCAAAGGCCCGCGCCCGACACTGGAACAGATCGTCGAGAAGCTGGGCGGTTTTTCGTCCGATTCCGACGGCACTACTGCCTCGCCCGCGACCAAGCGGCGTGAACGCCGCGGCCGCCGGCGCAATGCGGCGTCGGAATGAGTTGGCAACATGTCGCTGTGATCGCAGATATTCACCTGTGACAGCCCCAGTTTGCTGCCATATGATCACCCGGACAATATTCCGACGGGAACAGGACGCACCCAATGTCTGATGAACAGGAAGATGACATCATCCTTGCCGAGCTCGACGATGACGAGCTGGTCCTGCAGATGCATGACGACCTTTACGATGGCCTGAAAGAGGAAATCGAGGAAGGCGTCAACATCCTGCTCGAACGGGGCTGGACGCCCTACAGGATTCTGACCGAGGCGCTGGTCGCGGGCATGAAGGTCGTTGGCGACGATTTTCGCGACGGCATCCTGTTCGTGCCCGAGGTTCTGCTGGCCGCCAACGCCATGAAGGCGGGCATGTTCATCCTGAAACCCCTCTTGGTGGAAACCGGCGCGCCCAAGATGGGCAAGATGGTGATCGGCACGGTCAAGGGCGACATCCACGACATCGGCAAGAACCTTGTGGCGATGATGATGGAAGGCGCCGGATTCGAAATCCGCGACCTGGGCATCAACAACCCGGTCGAGGATTACATTGCCGCGCTGGAAGAGGAAAATGCCGATATCCTGGGCATGTCGGCGCTGCTGACCACGACCATGCCATACATGAAGGTCGTGATCGACACGATGAAGGAAAAGGGCATCCGCGACGACTATATCATCCTGGTGGGCGGTGCGCCGCTGAACGAGGAATTCGGCCGTGCGATCGGCCCAGGATATCGGCATTTTCCTCTTCCAGCGCGGCAATGTAATCCTCGACCGGGTTGTTGATGCCCAGGTCGCGGATTTCGAATCCGGCGCCTTCC
>WFQE01000306.1 GCA_015487165.1 Paracoccaceae bacterium
ATGTCCTTTTCCTTGGCCAGCCCTTCCTTGGCCAGAACCGGGCTTGCCGAAACCACCGACAGCGCCGCGACAACGACAAGCACGACCGTCAGCAACGCCATGCGCGCCCTGCCTGCCCTTGCTGCTGTCACGATGCCGGGTTTCATGTCGGCCCCCCTATTCCGCAGCCATCGCGCGGCCCGCCTTGCGGGCGCGGATGCGGTCTTCGATTTCGTCGCGGAAGTGGCGCACAAGCCCCTGGATCGGCCAGGCGGCGGCATCGCCAAGGGCGCAGATGGTGTGCCCCTCGACCTGCTTGGTCACATCCAGCAGCATGTCGATTTCCTCGATCTCTGCGTCCCCCGTCACCAAACGTTCCATCAGACGCATCATCCAGCCGGTGCCTTCACGGCACGGCGTGCACTGGCCACAGCTTTCGTGCTTGTAAAAGGCCGACAGCCGCCAGATCGCCTTGATGATATCAACCGACTGGTCCATCACGATCACCGCCGCGGTGCCAAGGCCCGAGCGCTGCTCGCGCAGCCAGTCGAAATCCATGATCGCCTCGCGGGCAATATCGGCCGGCAGCAGCGGCACGGACGAGCCGCCCGGAATGACCGCCTTGAGATTGTCCCAGCCGCCGCGAATGCCGCCGCAATGCTTTTCGATCAGCTCTTCGAAGGAAATCGACATTTCCTCTTCGACAACGCAGGGGTTGTTGACGTGGCCCGATATGGCAAACAGCTTGGTGCCCGCATTGTTGGGGCGGCCGAAGCCGGCAAACCAGTCGGCGCCACGGCGCAGGATAGTGGGCACGACCGCGATGCTTTCGACATTGTTGACCGTGGTCGGGCAGCCATACAACCCCGCCCCCGCAGGGAAAGGCGGCTTGAGGCGCGGCATGCCCTTCTTGCCTTCCAGGCTTTCCAGCAGCGCGGTTTCCTCGCCGCAGATATAGGCGCCGGCGCCGTGATGCAGATACAGGTCGAAATCCCAGCCCGAGCCGGCGGCGTTCTTGCCCAGCAGCCCGGCATCATAGCATTCGTCGATGGCGGCCTGCAGGGCCTCGCGCTCGCGGATGAACTCGCCGCGGATATAGATATAGGCTGCATGCGCCCCCATGGCGAAACTGGCGATCAGCGCGCCTTCGATCAGCGTATGCGGATCGTGACGCATGATTTCGCGGTCCTTGCAGGTGCCGGGTTCGGATTCGTCGGCATTGATGACCAGATAGCTGGGCCGGCCGTCGCTTTGCTTGGGCATGAACGACCATTTCAGGCCGGTCGGAAAGCCTGCACCGCCGCGGCCGCGCAGACCGCTGGCCTTGACCTGTTCGATGATCCAGTCCTGCCCCTTCTTGATGATGGCGCCGGTGCCGTCCCAGTGGCCGCGCTTGCGCGCGCCCGCAAGCGTGCGCTCGTGCATCCCGTAGAGGTTGGTAAAGATCCGGTCCTGATCTTTCAGCATCCTGTCATTCCTCATCCCGCTGGCGCGCACGCCAGATCTGAAACAATACGACCATCGCCCAGAAGAGCGCAGCCAGGGCGGCCAGATCGGCCAAGATGGCATAGCGCGGCTCCCAGCCCATCTTGCCGCCAAGCCACGAGACCCCCATCCATGCCGGAAAGGTGACAAGAATGACGATCGCGGCCAGACGCGTCTGTTTCTGCTGATCGTTCCTGTCCACCAGGGCCCCCATATTTGTTGCCGGCGCAAACATCACGCCGTGTGTTCCTTTTTCATGTCCTCGATCGCGGCACGCTCGGCCGGCATGGCAAACAGCCGTATCAGCCAGAAAGCCACGGTAAAGAACATTGCGATCCCCGCGGGAACGGCCAGGCCAGGCCCGGCAATACCCTGGCGCACCAGCACAACGGCCAGCGCCACGCCCGCCACAAGGGCGATCAGCCAGCTGATGGAGCGGCGGGTTTCGATGTTCGCGCGGTTCTTCATGTTGTTCTGTTCGTCTTTCCTGTTCGGTGTGCGGCCTTGCGGCCGGTCATTTCTGTTTCTTCTGTGCAAGGGCAATGGCCTGCTTGCGCCACTGTGCGGCACTGGTAGAGCCGTCCTTGATGATGTCCGTGTCCACCCAGGCAAGCTCGCGCTTGTTCATGGCGGCAAGCTGGTCGAAATGGAATATTCCGGCGGCGTTGAGTTCAGCCTCGTGAATTTCCGACAGCCCGTCGATACGCACCAGCCGGTCGGCCCCCTCTTCGCGCGGGGTTTCCAGGCCCTTGGGGCGCGAAGGCGCGACTTCGGACAATGGCGCGTCCTTTGGTGTGGGAACGGCCTTGTCTGGCGAGCCGGGCAGGATCGGCTGGGTCAGCAACATGGTATCGTCCGACGCTGCCGGTGCAGAGGGCGCCTGGGGCGCGGGTCCCGCGCTGTCCCCTTTCGTGTCGGCATCTGTTTCGCCAAGCTCGGATTTGATCGTTTCGGCGATCTCGGCAAGCTTTTCCTCGACGCTTGGTGCCTCGTCGGATTGCGCGGCGGGTTCAGGCGCGGGGTCTTCGATGGTTTCGGCTTCTTCGGCGGTTTCGCCCCTCTCGGGCTCCGCACTGTCGGCTAGCGCGTCCGCGCTGTCTGCCTTGATCCGATCGGCCTCGGCCTTCAGCCTTTCATCGAGTTCGTCATTGACCGCAGCCACATCCGGGGTGGGAACCGCGCCGATTGCGCTGTGCCTTTCGTAACCTTCGATCACCTTGCGGGCAAGCTGCCGGCGCCTGGCCTCTTCCCGACGGGTGGCGACACGGTCCCGATCGCTACGGCACAGGATTCCGCGCAGCGTGAGGGACAGAACAACCGCAACAACGGCCCCGACCACCGCGGACAACAGCCTGCCAACGCCGAAATCGGAAACCAGCGCCCAGGCGGAAGCGCCGCCCAGCGTGATCCCGGTCAGCCAGCAGAAAGACCTGCACAGGCCCCCGCGGTTGGTATTTTCGGCCGTCACGACCACATGTCGCTCCTTTGTCATGGCGGGCTGGAAAATCCTGCCCGCAAATGGTTAGCCCATCAGCGCCTTGGCCTGCGCGACCCAGCCATCGCGGCTGGCCTTGCCCTTGAAACGGCCAAGATTGGCGTCGATCCATGCGACCTCGGCATCGCTCCAGCTGGCGATCTGGTCGTAATGCCAGATGCCCAGCCCGTTCAGCGTTTTTTCGAGCGCGGGACCAAGGCCCTTGATCTTTTTCAGGTCATCCGCCTTGCCGTCGCGCGGCGCATCCAGCGTGGCGGGCTTGCTGCCCTCAGCCGCCCCCGCCTTTTTTGCATCCTTTTTCGCGGCGTTTTTCGCAGCACCACCCGACGTTGCCTTGCGCGGCTTCAGCACCGGCACCTCGTCGCCCTGGATGCGCTTGACGGTGTCGCCCAGCGCCACGGCGCGGGCGACCGATGCGTTATGCGCCTCGCGACCCTTTTCATGTTCTTTCAGGCTGGTCAGCCCCGACAGGGGCTCGGCCGCATAGCGCCCGTTCTGCGGGCCGGGCACGGGCACTTCGCCACGGGCAAAGGCGGCCAGGATTTCGCGCAGCTTGTCGGCGGTCAGATCCTCGTAATAATCCTTGCCGATCTGCACCATGGGCGCGTTGGTGCAGGCGCCGAGGCATTCGACCTCTTCCCAGCTGAACTTGCCGTCGGGCGACAGCTGGAACGGCTCGGGCGCGATTTCCTCTTTCAGCACGCCGATCAGATCCTCGGCGCCGCAGATCATGCAGGACAGCGTGCCGCAAACCTGCACATGGGCGACCGAGCCGACCGGATGCAGCTGGAACATGAAATAGAAGGTCGCAACCTCGAGCGCGCGAATGTAAGCCATGCCCAGCATATCGGCCACATATTCGATCGCGGGCCGGGTCAGCCAGCCTTCCTGTTCCTGCGCGCGCCACAAGAGCGGGATCACCGCAGAGGCCGCGCGGCCCTCGGGGTATTTGGCAATCTGCGCCTTTGCCCATTCCAGATTGGCGGGGGTAAAGGCGAAACTGTCGGGTTGATCTGCGTGAAGGCGGCGGAGCATTTATCGGGTTTCCTTCGGCATCGACCGGCTGCGCACAAGGCAGGCGCCTCCGGCGGGAGTATTTGGGCAAAGAAGAACGGGGCGGGACATGATCATCGGTCGATTTCCCCGAACACGACATCAAGCGAGCCGATGATGGCCGCGACATCGGCCAGCATGTGCCCCCTGGCAAGGTGATCCATCGCCTGCAGGTGCAGGTAGCCCGGCGCGCGGATCTTGGCCTTGTAGGGCTTGTTGGTGCCATCGGCGACCAGATAGACACCGAATTCGCCCTTGGGCGCCTCTACCGCGGCGTAGATCTCGCCGGCGGGCACATGGAAGCCCTCGGTATACAGCTTGAAGTGATGGATCAGGGCCTCCATCGAGGTCTTCATGTCGCCCCGGCGCGGGGGCGTGAACTTGCCGCGTACCAGCACGTCGCCGGGCTCGTTTGCCAGCTTTTCGATTGCCTGGCGGATGATCTTGACGCTTTCGCGCATCTCGGCCATGCGCACCAGATAGCGGTCATAGCAGTCGCCATGCTTGCCGACCGGGATCTGGAAGTCGAATTCGTCATAGCATTCATAGGGCTGCGCGCGGCGCAGATCCCAGGCCATGCCGGAACCGCGCACCATCACGCCCGAAAAGCCCCAGTCCAGCGCCTCTTGTTCGCTGACCACGGCGATGCCGACATTGCGCTGCTTGAAGATGCGGTTTTCGGTCAGCAGCCCGTCGATGTCGTCAAGGATCTCGGGGAAGGTGCCGGTCCAGGCCCAGATATCGTCAAGCAGATCCTGCGGCAGATCCTGATGCACACCACCAGGGCGGAAATAGGCCGAGTGCAGGCGCGCACCACAGGCGCGCTCGTAAAAGATCATCAGCTTTTCGCGCTCTTCGAACCCCCATAGCGGCGGCGTCAGCGCACCCACATCCATGGCCTGCGTGGTCACGTTCAGCAGGTGATTCAGGATACGCCCGATTTCGGAATACAAGACCCGGATCAGGCTGGCGCGGCGCGGGATCTCGATGCCGCAGAGGCGTTCGATCGCCAGACACCAGGCATGTTCCTGATTCATCGGCGCGACATAGTCGAGCCGGTCGAAATAGGGCAGGTTCTGCAAATAGGTGCGGCTTTCCATCAGTTTTTCGGTGCCGCGATGCAACAGGCCGATATGGGGGTCGGCGCGTTCGACAACCTCGCCGTCCAATTCCAGCACCATGCGCAGCACGCCGTGGGCCGCCGGGTGCTGGGGGCCAAAGTTGATGTTGAAGTTGCGGATCTTCTGCTCGCCGGTCAGAACGTCGTCAAACTTGCCATCCATCACCTGGTTCCTCCATCGGCACGCTTGTTGAATGCCATGATCCACAGCAGGACCAGCGCCACCAGCGGAATGATCGTGAAAATAGCCACCCAGTTCGGGATCCCGAACTGTGGCAGAAGCCGCCAGAAGGGAACGACGATCAGCACGGCACCTACAACGAACCAGACAATGCCGAATCCCCCCATGCCAAAACCGTAACCCATCATTCCGCCCCCTCGCCTTTTTCATCGCCCGGCAGGATGTATTGCGCACCCTCCCACGGCGACATGAAATCGAACTGCCGATATTCCTGGATCAGGGAAACGGGTTCGTAGATCACCCGCTTTTCCTTGTCGTCATAGCGCACTTCGGTATAGCCGGTGGTCGGGAAATCCTTGCGCAGCGGGTGGCCGCGGAAACCGTAATCCGTCAGCAGGCGGCGCAGGTCGGGATGCCCCGAAAACAGGATGCCATACATGTCAAAGACTTCGCGCTCGAACCAGCCGGCAGACGGGTGGATCGAGGTGATCGAGGGCACGTGTTCGTCTTCGCGCAGGCAGGCCTTCACCCGGATGCGATGGTTCTGGTACATGGACAGGAAATGATAGACCACGTCGAACCGCTTTTCGCGCCCCGGGTAATCGACTGCAGTGATATCCACCAGCGTCGAAAACAGGCACTCGCGGTCACATCTGAGGAAATTGACGAAATCCGGGATCGCGTTCAGCGCGACAACCACGGTCAGCTCGCCATGGGTGATCTGCGTGGAAATGACCGCATCGGCCTGCTTTTCCTCGATCAGTCCGGCCAGTTGTTTCAGAGCTTCGCTCATGTTGTTTTCCCTTGCTAGCGGGTAATCGTCCCCGTGCGGCGGATCTTGCGCTGCAGCTGCAGCAGGCCATACATCAGCGCCTCGGCCGTCGGCGGGCAGCCGGGCACATAGATATCGACCGGCACGATACGGTCGCAGCCGCGCACCACGGAATAGCTGTAGTGATAATATCCGCCACCATTGGCGCAGGATCCCATCGAGATGACATAGCGCGGCTCGGGCATCTGGTCATAGACCTTGCGCAGCGCGGGGGCCATCTTGTTGGTCAGCGTGCCGGCCACGATCATCAGGTCGGACTGGCGCGGACTGGCGCGCGGGGCGGTGCCGTAACGTTCAAGGTCATAGCGCGGCATCGAGGCCTGCATCATCTCGACCGCGCAGCAGGCCAGACCAAAGGTCATCCAGTGCAGGCTGCCGGTGCGGGCCCAGTTGATGATGTCCTCGGTCGAGGTCAGCAGGAAACCCTTGTCCTGCAGCTCGGCCGACAGCGCGGCGGTGGCAACTTCCTTGTCGGCGCCCGCCGTGTTGACTGAGGTGCTCACTCCCATTCCAGCGCCCCTTTCTTCCATTCATAGGCAAAGCCGATGGTCAGCACCGACAGGAATACCAGCATCGACCAGAAACCAAGCAACCCGACATCCTTGAAGGCAACCGCCCAGGGAAACAGGAAGGAAATTTCGAGGTCGAAGATGATGAACAGGATCGAAACCAGATAGAACCGCACGTCGAACTTCATGCGCGCATCATCAAAGGCGTTGAAGCCGCACTCATAGGCGCTGATCTTTTCGGGGTCCGGGTTCCGCACGGCCACGACGACGGCGGCCAGCAACAGGACCAGACCGATGATGATCGCAAGACCGAAGAAAATGAGGACCGGAAGGTATTCTCGTAGCAATGCGTCCAACGTGCCCTCCTGATATACAATTGTATGCCGTGGCTTGCGGGTGGTTTACTCCTGCCTTTTCGAGAGGTCAACACGCGCAAAAGACATCCTGACGGATTTCGGTATACTTAACCTGAATTACCCTCGGCGGCCAGCAGGAAGGCGCGATTTCACTGCGAAACAGGGCCGCGCTTCAGTCTGTCCAACGTGGCTTGCGTCGGTCAAAGAACGCCGCGATCCCCTCGGGGGCTTCGTCCCCTTCCCAGGCGGCCACCAGACGGTCGATCGTGGCGTCGATGATCTCGGGCGTGATGGGGCTGCCCAGCATCCGGGTGAGTCGCTTTGATTCGGCCACTGCACCTGGGGCGGCCTGCAGATAGGGCACGACTTCGGCGTCGATTGCGGCGTCCATATCTTCGGGCGAAACGACACGCGCCAGCAGGTCCAGATCGCGCGCCTCATGCGCATCGAACAGACGTGCCGACATGAAGACACGGCGCGCCTTGCCCTCGCCCATGCGGGCCAGCACATAGGGGCTGATGGTCGCCGGGATCAACCCCAGCCGCACCTCGGTCAGCCCGAATCGCGCGCCTGCCGCGCCGACCGCCACATCGCACACCGAGATCATGCCGATGCCGCCGCCAAAGGCGTTGCCCTGCACACGCCCGATCAGCGGTTTCGGCAGCGTGTTCAGCGCAAACAGCATGTCGGCCAGCTTGCGCGCCTCAATCCGACGTTCGTCAGCCGTGGCCGTCATCTGCGCCTGCATCCATTTCAGATCGCCGCCTGCGCAAAAGGATTTTCCCTCGGCGGCAAGAACCACCACGCGCACCGCATCATCCGCGCCCAGCTGTGCGGCGGCGGCGGTCAGCTCGTCGATCATCTGGCCGGAAAGGGCGTTGTGCTTGTCTGCGCGCGCCAGCCACAGCGTGGCAACCCCGCGCGCGTCGGTTTCGATCCGGATGGTTTCGAACATCGTCTATTCCTCTCTCAGGCTGCGGGCAAAGGCGCTGGCCGCAGCCAGTTTTTCCGCATCCAGCCCGGTCTCGAAGCCGAGCGCGCGCAGCCTTGCATCAACCGCCTCGGTTGCCACATTGCCCGCAGCGCCCGGCGCATAGGGGCAACCGCCAAGCCCGCCAACCGCCGCATCGAACACCCGCACCCCCAGTTCCAGGGACGCCGCGATATTCTCCAGCGCCCGGCCTGCGGTGTCGTGAAAATGGCCCGCCAGCCTGTCGGCAGGCACCTCGTCAAGAACCGCCTTCAGCATGGCGGTCACGCTTTCCGGCCTGCCCTGGCCGATGGTGTCGCCAAGGCTGATCTCGTAGCAGCCCATCTCGAACAGGGCGCGCGCCACAGCGGCCACCTGCGCCGGAGGAGTCGGCCCGTCATAGGGGCAGTCGGTCACGCAGGAGACATAGCCGCGCACCGGAATGCCGGCGTCAAGCGCCGCCTCGACCACGGGACGGAAACGGTCAAGCGATTCCGAGATGGAACAATTGATATTGGCCTTTGAAAACCCCTCCGAGGCCGCACCGAAAATGGCGATCTCGTCGGCCCCGGCCGCACGCGCGCCTTCGAACCCGCGCATGTTGGGCGTCAGCGCCGCATAGCGCACGCCCGGCGCACGCCGGATGCCTGCCAGCACCTTGTCGCTGTCGGCCATCTGCGGCACCCATTTTGGTGACACGAAACTGGCAACCTCGATGCGCCGAAAGCCGCATTCCGACAGCATGTCCACCAGCCGGATCTTGTCGGCAACGGCAATCGGACGTTTTTCGTTCTGCAACCCGTCGCGCGGGCCGACCTCGAATATCTCGACTGTTTCAGGCATCGGGCAACTCGTAGAAATTCTTGTGATACAGACGCTCGGCCCCCTCGGGCGGCAGCGCCTTGCGGAAGGCGGGGCGTTCACTCAGCCGCGCCCAATAGGCGGCCACGGCGGGAAATTCATCCAGCCGCACGAAATGCGCTGCCCCATAGACGGAATAGCCGATATTGGTGTCGATCGCCGAAAATCCGCTGGCCAGCAGATACTCGCGCCCGTCCGACAGCCCCTGCTCCAGCACAGCAAGCGTGCGTTTCAGGCGCATGGTTTCGTATTTCATCACCGTGGGCGAACGCATCCAGTCCTCGCGCAGCACCACGTGGTGCTGGGTCAGCGTGGCGATATGCTGGCCGATGGTTTCGGCAAAATGCAGATATTGCAGCCATTCCACCCGTTCGGGATCGCCCGGTGCCCGGCCCAGCCCGCATTCGGGATAGGTCTCGACCAGATATTCGGTGATGGCGCCGGTCTCGAACACCACCACATCGCCATCCTCCAGGCAGGGCACGCGGCCTGCCGGCGACAGCTTGCGGTAATCATCGTTGTAAAGCGACTTGCGAAAGCTGTGAACGACCAGCTCGAATTCCAGCCCCATCTCGTAAAGCAGGGCCAGCGAGCGGGTCGAGCGGCTTTCCCAGCCGTGATGCAGGCGGCGGGTCATGGGGTGACTCCCTTGGCTTCTTCTTTGTGAAAATACTCATATCGGGGCGTCTGCTGCAAACGGCGCAGATGAGTATTTGTGCAAAGAAGAAGCATCATTCCCCCTCTTCCAGACGGATCAATGCCGCGCCCGATTCGACCTGCGCGCCCTCGGCGACCAGCACCTCGGCAATGACGCCAGCGCGCGGCGCCTGCAGGGGGTGTTCCATCTTCATGGCCTCGAGCATGACCAACTGTGCGCCCTTTTCGACCTGCTGGCCGGCCTCGACAAATATACGGCGGACGGCGCCCGGCATGGGTGCCGCGATGATATTGCCGCCACCATGGGCGTCGCCCACCACATCCAGCGGGTCGCTGGGCCGGAATTCCCAGGTGGCATCGCCAAACACGGTCACAGCACTTTCGGTGACCACAAGGGAAAGATCGGTCTTGTCGCCATTGATCCACCACTGGCCCGCGCGGCGCTCGACCCCGATCCGGGCCTCGTCCAGCGCGACCTGAAACCGCGTCGGCGCCAATGTGGTGATGCGGGCGGAGATTTCCTCGGCCTTGTGGCAAAGCGTGGCATCCTGTTCCAGGGGCGACCACAGGGTAAAGCCGCGCGACCAGTCGCCCCCCTCATGCAGGCCGGCCGCGCCAAGGGCGGCAAGGGCCAAAGCCGCGGGCATCGGCGCGGGTTCCGCCGTCAGCGCATCGATGTCGCGCGCGATCAGGCCGGTATCGACCTCGCCCGCGGCAAAGCCCTCATGACGGCACAGCGCGCCCAGAAAGGCGATATTCGTCACGGCACCTGCAACCCTTGTCGCCGCCAATGCGCGCTCAAGGCGCTTCAAGGCGATCTCGCGGCTTTCGCCGTGGGTTGTGATCTTGGCAATCATCGGGTCGTAATGGGGTGAAATCACATCACCCGCGCGCACACCGCTGTCGATGCGCGCGCCTTGTGGAAAGGCCAGATGCTCCAGCCGCCCGGTTGCGGGCAGAAAGCCTGCGGGCACGTCCTCGGCGTAAAGGCGGGCCTCGAAGGCGTGGCCGTTGATTGCCAGATCCTGTTGTCGGGCAGGCAACCCCTCGCCCGCGGCAACCCGCAGCTGCCATTCTACCAGATCGACGCCGGTAATGGCCTCGGTCACGGGATGTTCGACCTGAAGGCGGGTGTTCATCTCCATGAACCAGAAGCGGTCGGGCCGCAGGCCCTCGCTGGCGTCCACGATGAATTCAACCGTGCCGGCGCCACTGTATCCGATGGCCCTCGCAGCCCGCACCGCTGCATCGCCCATTGCCGCCCGCATCTCGGGCGTCATGCCCGGTGCCGGGGCCTCTTCGATCACCTTCTGGTGCCGCCGCTGGAGCGAGCAGTCGCGCTCATACAGATGCAGCGCATCGGTGCCGTCGCCGAATATCTGGATCTCGATATGGCGGGGCTTCTGGATGTATTTTTCGATCAGGACGGTATCATTGCCGAATGCCTTGCGCGCCTCGGAACGCGCCGAATCCAGCGCCTGCGCGAAATCCGCGGCGCGCTCGACCAGGCGCATGCCCTTGCCACCACCGCCGGCCACCGCCTTGATCAGCACCGGATAGCCGATGGCGTCGGCCGCACCTGCCAGAAGTTCGTCATCCTGCCCCGCGCCGTGATAGCCGGGCACCACCGGCACCCCGGCCTTTTCCATCAGCGCCTTGGCCGCGTCTTTCAGCCCCATCGCCCGGATCGCATCCGCCGACGGCCCGATGAAGACCAGCCCCGCCGCCCCGACCGCATCAACGAAGTCGGGGTTTTCCGACAGAAAGCCATAGCCGGGATGAATCGCCTGCGCGCCGCTTTCCCGTGCTGCCCGGATGATCGCATCGCCCTTGAGGTAACTGTCGGCCGGGGCGGCGCCACCGATATGCACGGCGCGGTCGGCCATCTCGACATGCAGCGCACCCGCATCGGCATCGGAAAACACCGCAACGGTTTCAACACCCATGCGGCGGGCGGTGCGGATGATCCGGCAGGCGATTTCGCCCCGGTTGGCGATCAGGATGCGGTCAAACATGGTCGTCCCTCGTTCTGAATGCGCCATGCGTATTTTTCCAAAGAAGAAGCCTTCTCTTTTGCGCAAATACGCCCGCCGGAGGCTCCTGCCCTGAATGCGCGGCGAACGGGTTGGCTGACTGGCACATCATCACCCCCTCACATCCTGAATACGCCAAAGCGCGTGTCGGGGATCGGGGCGCACAGGCTGGCCGACAACGACAGGGCCAGCACTTCGCGGCTCTTGCGGGCGTCGATGATGCCGTCATCCCATAGCCGCGCGCTGGCATAGAGGGGGTGGCCTTGACGTGCGAACATTTCCAGCGTGGGGCGCTTGAATTCGGCCTCTTCCTCGGCCGACCATGTGCCGCCCGCGCGCTCGATGGCGTCGCGTTTGACGGTGGCCAGCACACCGGCCGCCTGTTCGCCGCCCATCACCGCGACCGAGGAATTCGGCCAGGTCCACAGGAATCGCGGGCTATAGGCGCGCCCGGCCATGCCGTAATTTCCTGCCCCGTTCGAGGCCCCGATGATCATGGTGATCTTGGGTACCGCGGTCGAGGCCACCGCCGTCACCATCTTGGCGCCGTGGCGGGCGATGCCTTCGTTTTCGGATTTTTTCCCGACCATGAAGCCGGTGATGTTCTGCAGGAACACCAGCGGAATCTTGCGCTGGCTGCACAGCTCGACGAAATGGGCGCCCTTGGCGGCGCTGTCGGAAAACATCACGCCGTTATTGGCAATGATGCCGACGGGGATGCCCTTGACATGGGCAAAGCCGGTGACAAGGGTTTCGCCGAAACGCGGCTTGAATTCATCAAAAAACGATCCGTCGACGATGCGCGCGATCACCTCGCGCACGTCATAGGGGGTGCGGTTGTCGGGCGGCACGATGGACAACAGTTCCTCGGGGTCGTAATCGGGCTCTTGTCCCTGTGCCAGCAGCACGGTTTCGGGCTTGCGCCGGTTGAGCATGGCGACGGCGCGGCGCGCCAGGGCAAGCGCGTGGGCGTCGTTCTCGGCCAGATAGTCGGCCACCCCCGACAGGCGGGTATGGACATCCCCCCCACCCAGCTCCTCGGCGCTGACGATCTCGCCCAGCGCCGCCTTGACCAGCGGCGGCCCCGCCAGAAAGATCGTGCCCTGGTTGCGCACGATGATACTGACATCCGACATGGCGGGCACATAGGCCCCGCCCGCGGTGCAGGAACCCATGACCACGCCGATCTGGGGGATGCCCTTGGCGCTCATGTTCGCCTGGTTATAAAAGATACGGCCGAAATGGTCGCGATCGGGAAAGACCTCGTCCTGATTGGGCAGGTTGGCGCCGCCTGAATCGACCAGATAGATGCAGGGCAGATGGTTCTGCTCGGCGATTTCCTGGGCGCGCAGATGTTTCTTGACCGTCATCGGGAAATATGTGCCGCCCTTGACGGTGGCGTCATTGCAGATGACCATGACCTCAAGCCCGTGGACGCGGCCGATGCCGCAGATGATGCCGGCACCGGGGGCCGCGCCTTCATACATGTCATGGGCGGCGGTCGCGCCGATTTCCAGCCAGGGAGAGCCGGGGTCGAGCAGGTTGGCGACCCGGTCGCGCGGCAGCATCTTGCCGCGGCTCAGATGACGTTCGCGCGCACGCGCGCTGCCGCCCTGTGCAGCGGCCTCGGCGGCGGCGCGCACCTGTTCCAGCGCCTTCAGATGGCCTTCGCGGTTGGCGCGTGCGGCGTCAGTGCCGGGCAGGAAATTCGATTTCAGTCGCATCGCGTGATCCTTGTTTACCGTGGGGGCGTCCCGCGCCGGGCACTTATGGTGCCGTCACCTTCATCAGCTCGCGCCCGCACAGCATGCGCCGGATCTCGGATGTGCCGGCGCCGATTTCCATCAGCTTGGCATCGCGCATGATGCGGCTGACCGGGCTTTCATTCATGTAGCCGGTGCCGCCCATGGCCTGCACGCCCTGCACCGCGACCTCCATTGCCTTTTCGCTGGCATACAGAACGCAGGCCGCCGCATCCTGGCGCGTGACCTCGCCCCGGTCGCAGCTGGCGGCAACCGCATAGACATAGGCGCGCGCGCTGTTCATGGCGGTATAGATATCGGCGATCTTGCCCTGCATCAGCTGGAAATCCCCGATGGGTTTGCCGAACTGCTTGCGCTCATGCAGATAGGGCATGATGTGATCCAGCACCGCATGCATGACGCCAACCCCGATGCCCGACAGCACGACGCGCTCGTAATCAAGACCCGACATCAGCACCTTGACGCCCTCGCCTTCCTTGCCCAGCACGTTTTCAAAGGGTACTTCGACATCTTCAAAGATCAGCTCGGCCGTGTTGCTGCCCCGCATGCCCAGCTTGTCGAAATGCGGGCTGGTGGAAAAGCCCTTCATGGTCTTTTCGATCAGAAAGGCGGTGATGCCGCGCGGGCCTGCCTCGGGGTCGGTCTTGGCATAGACGACCAGCGTGTCGGCATCGGGGCCGTTGGTGATCCAGTATTTCGTGCCGTTCAGCGTGTAATAGCCGTTCTTCTTTTCTGCCCGCAGGCGCATCGACACCACGTCGCTGCCGGCGCCCGCTTCCGACATGGCGAGCGCGCCCACATGTTCGCCGGAAATCAGTTTCGGCAGATATTTACGTTTCTGTTCGTCAGTGCCATTCAGACGGATCTGGTTCACGCACAGGTTGGAATGCGCGCCATAGGACAGCGACACCGAGGCCGAAGCGCGGGCAATTTCCTCGACCGCGATGGTGTGGGCCAGATAGCCCATGCCGGCACCGCCATATTCCTCTTCCACGGTGATGCCCAACAGGCCCAGATCACCCATCTCGCGCCACAGCTCGGCCGGGAAGTTGTTGGAGCGGTCGATCTCGGCCGCCATCGGGGCCACGCGTTCCTGGGCCCAGCGGTGAACCATGTCGCGCAGGGCTTCGATTTCCTCGCCAAGTGCGAAATTCATGGAGGCGGTGAACATGGGGCAGACTCCCGGTTAATTGAACGGACGTTCATTTAATAGCAGCGCACCCCCGCCCTGTCCAGCCGGGATGTCACGTCGGGGATGTCTTGAAGCTGGCACATGCCATCCCTAACCTGAAAGACAGGCTCATCGAAAGGCAGAACAGATGCACAGGCAGAAACCCCCAACCGGCAAGCCGCTTGGCCTGCCCGAACTGCTGGCCATCGCCCTTGGCGGCATGATCGGGGGCGGCATCTTTACCATCCTGGGCATTTCGGTGTCGATCGTCGGGGTCTATGCGCCTCTGGCCATTGGCATGGGGGCCGTCGTGGCGGCGCTGGCCTCGTATTCCTATGTCAAGCTGGCGCTGTTCTATCGTGACGAGGGCGCGACTTATTCGTTCTTCAAACGCACCTATCCCGAGCACCCGCTGGCGGCCTCGTTGATCGGCTGGTGGGTGATCTTCGGCTATATCAGCACGATCGCGCTGTATTCCTATACATTTGCCTCATACGCCATCAGCGACAGCGCCTGGGCGCAGGATGACATGGTCCGCAAGGCCGTCGCACTGGCAGTGATCGGTTTCTTCACACTGATCAATCTGTGGAGCGTCAAGGGCATGGGCCGAATCGAGGATCTGATGGTTTATACCAAGATCCTGTTCCTGCTGCTGATCTCGGGGTTGCTGCTGGCAAACGGGCGCACAACCCTGCCCCAGCTGGTCGAGCAATCGCCGCCGCTTTCGCTGTGGGGGCTGCTGATCGTGGCCTCGGTCACATTCGTCGCGTTTGAGGGTTTTCAGCTGGTCATCAACGCCATGAACGAGATGACCGACCCGGCGCGCAACATCCCGCGCGCCATTTATGGCGCCATTGCCATTGCCGCCGGCGTCTATGTGGTGATCGCCGCCGGCGCGGTCTTTGCCATCCCGTTCGAAGACATCCTGCGCGACAAGGAATTCGCACTGGCCGCCGGCACCCGCGACACGCTGGGCAACATGGGCTCGGCCATCGTCATCGCGGGTGCGCTGCTGGCCACGATGAGCGCGATCAGCGGCACCCTTTTCGGCGCATCGCGGCAGATGGCGGTGATCGCGACCGACGGGTTCCTGCCCATGTTCCTGGCGCACCGCAGCGGCGGCATCCCGCGACGCGCGATCCTGGCCATGGCTCTGACGGCCTCGGCGCTGGTGCTGGCGGGCAGCCTGCGGGTCATTCTGGAATTCGGTTCGGTCACCTTTCTGCTGGTATCCTTCCTGATGGCGGTCGCCAATCACCGGATGCGCGACAAGACCCGTTCGCATGTGTTGATGACCGTGTTTTCCATGGTCACGTTGCTGGGCGGCACCGGCATCATCCTGTGGTACGAGGCCATCACCGCCCCTGAACAGCTGATCTTCATTCTGTCGATCTATGGCCTGCTGACCCTGGGCGCACTTGCCTGGGCGCGACGCCTGCGCTGGCGGTGACGTGATTTGACCCGGCCCTCCGGACTGCCCAGACTGGGCCGAAAGCAACAGGTGCGCCGGAATGCCAGATCTTTACATGCTGATATTGCTGCCCGTCGGGCTGGGCCTGCTGGGCTTTGTCGAGCCCTGCACCATCGGTGCGCATCTGCTGTTTCTCAAGTCACTGAAAGGGGCCGCACAACGGCGGCAGGGGATCGTGACCTTCATTCTGGTCAGGGCGCTGGCCATGGGCGTGATCGGGCTGGGTTTTGCACTTGTGGGGCGCGTTCTGGTCGGTTTCCAGACCGGGCTGTGGCTGGCTTTCGGCCTGGCCTATCTGGCAATCGGGATCGCCTATCTGGCAGGCTGGCACAACCGTCTGGCACATCGCCTGTCATTGGCGCCCGAGCGGTGGAGACAGATGCGCAACCCGGCAGTTCTGGGGCTGGCATTTGCGCTGAACATCCCGGCCTGTGCCGCCCCGTTGATCTTTGGCCTGTTCACTTTCTCGGCGGGGACCGCATCGCTTGCCAGCGGTTTTGTCATGCTGGCAGTGTTCGGGCTGGCGTTGTCGCTGCCTTTGCTTGCGCTTGATGCCTTTTCGGGCAAGGCTCCCATGCGGCTGGTCGCCCTGAAACCGGGCAAGGCGGCAATGCGCCGGATATTGGGCGGCGTTTTCATCCTGCTTGGGCTGTGGTCGGTCTGGTTTGGCCTGTATGTCGATCCCGCAAACTGGGCGGGATCAGCCGGGCGCGTTTAGGGCAAGCAATTCGACCTCTTCACGAATGATCGCAGCGATCAGCGCGCAATCCTCCAGCGAAAAGGTCAGGGGCAGGCGCATGTCGATCAACGTCGCCAGCACCGCATCGGTGCGCGGCAATTCCTGTGCCGGTGCATAGCGCCAGCTGTCGTGGCGCGAGGTATAGCCCGTGGGTTCATCCGCGCCGAACCATTTCAGTTCAACCCCGCGGGCGGCGCAATTCGCAAGCAGCGCCCCGATCTGCGCTGCATCGAAATCCGGCAGGCGAAACTGGATGGACGAGCCGACAAAGGCCTCTTTCGCCGAACGCGCGACCAGGGCAATTCCCCTTGCCCCGCGCAAGCCATCCTCGACAACCCGGTAGCGCGCGTTCCACGCCGCCACCCGTTCGGGCAGGCGCGCAAGTTGCGGGCGCAGGATCGCCGCGCGCAGATTATCCATCCGGCCCGAGATATTGGGGGTTTCATAACGCGCATCCCCGAACGCCTCGGGGGGCGGGGCGGCCAGGTGGCGGCCATACAGCATATAGCTGCCCGACAGCAGGATCATCCGCGCCATAAGCGTGTCGTCGTCGCTGACCAGCAGCCCGCCCTCGCCGGAATTGACATGTTTGTAGGTCTGGGTCGAATAGCAGCCGATCATCCCATGCCGCCCGGATGGCACGCCGTCCCATGCCGCCCCCATGGTGTGGGCGCAATCCTCGATCACCGTCAGGCGCGCGCCGTCGCACAGCTCCATCAGGCGATCCATGTCGCAGATATGGCCACGCATGTGGGAAAGCATAAGCACCCGGGCACCGCTGGATTGGATCTTTGCCACCAAATCGCCGAGGTCGACCACCAGATCCGGCGTCACCTCGACCAGCACGGGTTCCGCGCCAAGGCTGGCAATGGCGCCAGGCACCGGGGCCAGCGTAAAGCCGTTGGTCAGCACCCGATCGCCTGGCCCCACCCCGACCGCGCGCAGCGCGCAAGCCAGCGCATAGCCGCCCGAAGCCACCGCAAGACAGTATTTCGCCCCCGTGAGATCGGCAAATTCGCGTTCAAGCAGCGCGGTTTCCCCGGCCTCGCCCTCGGCCACGTTATAGCGATGCAGCCGCCCCGAGCGCATCACCGCAACGGCCGCCTCGATGGCATCTTCGGGGATCGGCTCTTGCTGGGTGAAATTTCCGGTAAAACGGGTCTTCAAGACGGCACCTCGCTGTTTGCCCCGTCATAGGATGGCGCGGGGTGGCGGGTCAATCGGGGGCGTCCGCATGCCCCTCCAGAAACAGATCCCTGCATCCCTCGTGCGCATTTCTCAAGCCGAGGGCATGCGACTGCCCGGGTGGGTGCGAATGCGCCCGCCGAGGGGCGGGCGGGCGCATGCCCGGGCCGCAAGCGCCCCGGGCTCGATCTATACAACAGCGGGTAGTCGCAAACGCACGCTGCCTGCTTCACCCCAGACCCAACCGCCCCAGCACCCCGGGCAGATCGCGGTAATGATCCAGCAATGCCTCGGGCTCCAGCGCGGCCACCTCGCGGCCTGCCGGACCAAATGTCACCAAAACCACCGGCACGCCCGCCGCACGCCCGGCCTCGCGGTCGGTTACCGTGTCGCCCACCAGCACGGCACGGCCCGCATCCCCGCCGACGCGGCGCACCGTTTCCAGAAGATGTTCGGGATCGGGCTTTTTCACCGCGATGCTGTCGGCCCCCAGCAGCGCGCCAAAATAGTTGCGGATCCCCAGCTCGCGCACAAGGGTTTCGGCCAGCGCCTCGGGCTTGTTGGTGCAGATGCCCAGCGCCAGCCCTGCTGCGGCCAACGCGTCAAGCATCTCGACCACCCCGTCATACAGGCGCGTGTGGTGGTTGATGTTGTTGCCGTAATATTCCAGCAGCATCGGGTACAGCCGGTCGATGTCGCCCTCGTCCCAGCCGCCCGCAAGCCGCGAAAACCCCAGCCGCAGCATGGCGCGTCCGCCGTGAAAGGCCGTCAGCGCATCGGCTTGCGCGTCGAGCGCCACATCGATGCCGCCCATGCGAAAGGCTGCGTTGGCTGCCGCTATCAGGTCTGCGCTGGTATCCGCCAATGTGCCGTCGAGATCGAAAATAACCGTTTTCATGTCTGCTCCGCCTGTCTATGAAACGCTTATAGGAACAAGTGTAATGAACCGAAAGCATTGTTGATGCCCGCAGCCTTTGCGCCGCCCGCCCAAGGCGTTACAACAAATCCCCAGCAACGACAGGAATACCGATGCCCATAGCGACGCTCATCCTGGCCGCGGGCCAGGGCACGAGGATGAAATCCGACCTTCCCAAGGTGCTGCACCGCCTGGCCGGCGCGCCGCTGTTGCAGCATGTGATGCAGACCGGTGCCGCCATCGGCGCAAGGCGCAGCGTTCTGGTGGTGGGTCATGGCGCGCAGGCCGTGGCAGATACGGCGCGCGATATCGACCCGGAAATCACCATCGTCGAGCAGGCCGAACAGAAAGGCACCGGGCATGCCGTCGAACAGTCGCGCGCGGCGTTGGCCGAGTTCGAGGGCGATGTGATCGTGCTGTATGGCGACACACCCTTGATCCGCCCCGAAACACTGAGCGCGATGCAAGAGGCCCGCAGCCGGCACGACATCGTGGTGCTGGGGTTCGAGGCCGCCAATCCGGGGCGCTATGGGCGGGTGATCGTGGATGGAACGGGCGCGCTCGAGGCCATTGTCGAGGCCAAGGACGCGACCCCCGAGGAATTGCAGGTCAGGCTGTGCAATTCGGGCGTCATCTGCGCCCCGGCCGCGCTGCTGTTCGAACTGGTGGCCGAAATCGGCAATGACAACGCCAGCGGCGAATATTACCTGACCGACATCATCGCGCTGGCCCGCGCCCGCGGCCTGTCATCCGGCGTGGTGATCTGCGACGAGGCCGAGACCATGGGTATCAACTCGCGCGCCGAACTGGCCGCCGCCGAGGCCGCCTTTCAGGCGCGCGCGCGGGCCGAACTTCTTGAGTCAGGCGTTACCATGACCGCCCCGGAAACGGTGTTTCTGGCCCATGACACGGTGATCGGGCGCGATGTGGTGATCGGGCCGAATGTCTTTTTCGGCCCCGAGGTCACGGTTGAAACCGGCGCCGAAATCCGCGCGTTCTGCCATCTCGAAGGCTGTCATATCAGCCAGGGCGCCATCATCGGCCCCTTTGCCCGCCTGCGCCCCGGCGCCGAGATCGGCAATGACGCCCATGTGGGCAATTTCGTCGAGATCAAGAACGCCATCCTCGGCGAGGGCGCCAAGGCCAACCACCTTTCCTATATCGGCGATGCCGATGTGGGGGACGCCGCCAATATCGGCGCGGGCACCATCACCTGCAATTACGACGGGGTGATGAAACACCGCACGAAGATAGGCAAACGCGCCTTTGTCGGCTCGAACACGGCGCTGGTGGCACCCGTCAGCGTGGGCGACGAGGCGGTGACCGGCTCGGGCAGCGTGATCACCCGCGACGTGCCCGATGGGGCGCTGGCGCTGGAGCGCAGCCAGCAGGTCACACGCGAGGGGCTGGCGCGCAAGCACATGGCCCGTCTGCGGGCGATCAAGGCAAAGAAATTGAAAACTGAAAACTGATTTGGAAAACGGAATCATCCCATGTGCGGCATTGTAGGCATTCTTGGCAAACACGAGGTTTCCCCCCTCATTCTGGACGCGCTGAAACGGCTGGAATATCGCGGCTATGACAGCGCCGGCATTGCCACCATCCATGACGGCCGGCTTGACCGTCGGCGCGCCACCGGCAAGCTGATCAACCTGTCGGATCTGCTGGTGCACGAGCCCCTGCCCGGCAAGGCGGGCATCGGACACACCCGCTGGGCCACCCACGGGGCGGCGACGGTCGAAAACGCGCATCCCCACCGCGCCGGACGCGTGGCGGTCGTCCACAACGGGATCATCGAGAATTTCCGCGAACTGCGCGCCGGGCTGGCCGAAAAGGGGCGCGATTTCGTCACCGATACCGACACCGAAACCGTCGCGCTGCTGATGGAACACCATCTCGACCAGGGGCTTGCCCCGAAAGAGGCCGCACAACGCACCATTGCCCAGCTGGAAGGCGCCTATGCGCTGTGTTTCCTGATCGAGGGCCATGACAACCTGCTGATCGCCGCGCGCAAGGGCTCGCCGCTGGCGATCGGGCATGGCGAGGGGGAAATGTTCGTGGGTTCCGACGCGCTGGCGCTGGCGCCCATGACCGACCGCGTCACCTATCTGGAAGAGGGCGATCTTGCCATCGTCACCCGCGAGGGCGCCGAGATTTACGACACCGAGGGCCGGCCTGCAAATCGCGAAATCCGCGAGATCCGCCTTGACGGTGGGGTCGCCGACAAGGGCGGCTACAAGCATTTCATGGCCAAGGAAATTGCCGAACAGCCCGCGGTTCTGGGCCACGCCGTCAATCATTACATCAGCGCGGATGGCAAATCGGCGCGCCTGCCCGATGCCGGCATCGACTTCACGCAGACCAGGGGCATCACCATGGTGGCCTGCGGCACCGCCTATCTGGCCTGTCTGGTGGCGAAATACTGGTTCGAATGTCTGGCGCGCATCCCGGTCGAGCTGGATGTTGCCTCGGAATTTCGCTATCGCGAACCGCCGCTGGACGCGGACGGGGTGGCGATCTTTGTCAGCCAGTCGGGCGAGACCGCCGACACGCTGGCGGCACTGCGCTATTGCAACGGCAAGGTGGCGAAAACCGTGGCAGTCGTGAATGTCGCCGAAAGCACGATTGCGCGGGAATCCGACATGGCCCTGCCGATTCTGGCGGGGCCGGAAATCGGCGTTGCCTCGACCAAGGCCTTTACCTGCCAGCTGGTCACGCTGGCCGCGCTGATGATCACGGCCGCGCGCCAGAAGGGGCAGATCGACGCCGCGCGCGAGGCCGAACTTTGCGCAGCACTTGCCAGCCTGCCGCAGCTGGTCAATGCGGCACTTGCCGCCGAGGACGGCATCCGCGACATCGCCCGCAAGCTGGCCGAGGCACGCGACGTGCTGTTTCTGGGCCGCGGGGTGATGTTTCCGCTGGCGCTGGAGGGGGCTCTCAAGCTGAAGGAGATCAGCTATATCCACGCCGAGGGCTATGCCAGCGGCGAGCTCAAGCACGGACCCATCGCGCTGATCGATGAACACATGCCGGTGGTCGTCATGGCCCCGCGTGACGATCTGTTCGACAAGACGGTTTCCAACATGCAGGAGGTCATGGCGCGCGGCGGGCGGATCGTGCTGATCACCGATGCAGCCGGTGCGCGCGAGGCGGGCGAAGGCGTGTGGGAGACGATCGTCATGCCCGATGTCGCCCCGCTGCTGGCCCCCATCGTCTATGCGGTACCCGCGCAACTGCTGGCCTATCATACCGCCGTGACCAAGGGCACCGATGTGGATCAGCCGAGGAACCTCGCCAAATCGGTGACGGTGGAATAGGTTTTTGCCGGGGATCGGGGGCGCTGCCCCCGTCGCGGATGCGACTCCCCCGGAGTATTTGAGCAAAGAAGAAGGGGCATGGTCGTGGCAAAGCAGTTTGATCACATAGATGACCGGAACCGGGCGTTCATCGAGGAACAGCATATCTTTTTCGTCGGCACAGCCGCGCCCGAGGGAAGGGTGAACATCTCTCCCAAGGGGATGGATTCGCTGCGGGTGATGGGGCCGAACCGCATCGTCTGGCTGAACCTGACCGGCAGCGGCAACGAAACCGCCGGGCATCTGCGACAGGCCAACCGGATGACCCTGATGTGGTGTTCGTTCACCACGCGCCCGCTGATCATGCGGGCCTATGGGACGGCGTTGACGCTGCATGTAGGTGATGACGGATTTGATGCGCTGGCAGAGATGTTTCCACCCCCGGTCGGGGCCTCGGCGGGAGCGCGGCAGATCTTTGACATGAATGTCGAGATGCTGCAAACCTCCTGCGGCTATGCTGTGCCGTTCTTTGACTATGTGGGCGAACGCGACACGCTGGAAAAATGGAACGAAGACAAGGGACGGACAGGCATTCGCCACTGGTGGGCGGAAAAAAACGCCGTCACGCTGGACGGGGTGCCAACCGGAATTCCGGTTGTCGGGGACAGCTCGTCAACGGAATGAGCCAAATCCCGCCATCGGTGAATGACGATACCGTGGCGGCACTTCCCTTGGGCCAGGCGCTCGGCTAGACTGCGCCGCAAAGCGGCCCGGCATGTATGTGAACCGGACCAGGGCAGGTTGATCCCCCCCGGCAGGCAAGCCGGCCAGAGGGGTGGGCATTCTACAGGGGGCACGAATGAAACCCATGAACTTACCGTTTTCTGTGCGAACAGGCATGGTCCTTGCGGCGGTATCGCTGGGGCTTTCGGGATGCGTGTCCGATTTCAAGATGCCGCAAATCAAGCTGGGCAAAAAGAAAGAGGCCGCCGCGGCGGCAGCCCCGACCCCTGACAACACCGTCAAGCTGGTCGAGCGCGATGTCGAGGCGCCGGATGTGTTTCAGGTCACCGACATGGCGCTGTGGGACGGCCGCCCCTCGCTTGGCGGGGTCTGGGTTGCCTATCCCGGCGACATCCAGCCCGAACGCGTGATCATCCGCAACAAGGAAAACGGCAAATTCGTGATCGGCGCCCTGTTCAAGCGCGAGCGCGACAATCCCGGCCCGAAATTCCAGCTGTCGTCGGATGCGGCTGCGGCGCTTGGCATTCTGGCGGGAAAGCCGACAAAACTGAACGTGACCGCGCTGCGCCGCGAGCAGGTGCCGCTCGAACCACCTAAACCCGCGGAAAAACCGGCCAAGGGCGACAAGATCACCAGCATCGCCGCCGCTGCCATCGACAAGGCCGAAACCCGCGCCAAGCCGAAACCCAACCCCAAGCGCAAGACCGCAGCATCGGCAAAGCCGAAGGGCGTGAAAACCGCGCCGGCAAAACAGGCCCGAACCACCGCCCCGCCCACGCCCCGAAAACCGGTTTCGCCGCTGGCCAAACCCTATATCCAGATCGGCATCTTCAGCGTGGAACAGAACGCCCGCAACACGGCAACCGCATTGCAGACGCAGGGGGTTCTGCCGATCGTCAAGGCGCAGGAATCGCGTGGCAAGAAATTCTGGCGGGTGCTGATCGGCCCGGCACAGACCAAATCGGAACGGGCCGTGCTGTTGAAAAAGGCCCGCAAGCTGGGCTTCAACGACGCGTATTTCGTGTCAAGATAGATAGGTGTGACCGTGTTCGGACGTGCTCTTTCACTTGTGACGCTGCTGGTCGCCATGGCCGTGGCAACACCGCTTGCAGCGCTGGAAACACGGGCGCAGGCGGCATTCGTGCTTGATTACAATACCGGCACTGTCCTGTTGCAGAAAAATGCCGATGTCGCCTTGCCGCCAGCCTCGATGTCCAAGCTGATGACGCTTTACATGACATTCGAGGCCCTCAGGGATGGCCGCCTCAGCCTGGATGAAAAGCTGCCGGTATCCGAAAATGCCATGAAATACGGTGGCTCGACCATGTTTCTGAACACGCGCGACAAGGTGCGTGTCGAAGACCTGATCAAGGGTGTCATCGTGCTGTCGGGCAATGACGCCTGTGTTGTGCTTGCCGAGGCGCTGGCCGGATCCGAGGCCGAGTTTGCCCGCGCCATGACCGCGCGTGCGCAGCAACTGGGCATGACACAATCGCATTTCGTCAATCCCAATGGCTGGCCCGATCCCGGCCAGAAAATGAGCGCGCGCGATCTGGTGACGCTGGCAAGTCATATCATTCGGGACTTTCCCGAATATTACAAATATTTCGCCATCCGCGAATTCCCCTTCGACAACCGCTCGCCCGCCAACCGCTATAACCGCAACCCGTTGCTGCGGATGAATATCGGCGCCGACGGCCTGAAAACCGGCCACACGCAAGAGGCCGGATATGGCCTTGTCGGATCGGCCGTCAGAAACGGGCGCAGGGTGATCGTGATGATTTCAGGCCTTGAAACCGCGCAGGACCGTGCCACCGAGGGCGCCAAGCTGATCAACTGGGCGTTTCGGCAATTCGTTGAAAAGAAGGTGCTGAAGGCTGGCCAGGTGATGGGCGAGGCTGATGTCTGGCTTGGCACCAGCGACAAGGTCGGGCTGCAGGTCGCCAAGGATGTTTCGCTGTTGCTGCCCGTGGCCAGCAAGGACAGGCTCAAGGGCGAAATCCGCCTGAATGCGCCGGTTGAGGCCCCCATCACCAAGGGGCAAAAACTGGGCTCGCTGACCGTCACCGTGCCGGGGCTGAAAACCGTTACTGTGCCGCTGGTGGCGGCCTCGACGGTTGACAAGGCGGGGTTTGCATCGCGTCTGTGGCTGTCGGCCAAGATCCTTGGCGGCAAGGTTCTGGAACTGGCCAGGTAATGACGGGCGGCGGGCGGTTCATCACCTTCGAGGGGATCGACGGATCCGGCAAATCGACCCAGGCACGCCTGCTGGCCGAGCATCTGCGCAGCCAGGGCCGCGACATCGTGCTGACACGCGAGCCGGGCGGCGCGCCGGGGGCCGAGGAAATCCGCAAGCTGCTGGTCGAGGGCGAGCCCGCGCGCTGGTCGCCGGAATGCGAGATCCTGCTTTTCACCGCTGCGCGGCGCGATCATCTGGAACGCACGATCCTGCCCGCACTCGCCTCTGGAAAGGTGGTCATCAGCGACCGTTTCGCAGATTCGACCCGTGTCTATCAGGGGGTCGCGCGCGCGGGGCTGCGGGGCCTTGTGGACAAGCTGCACAAGCTGATGATCGGGCGGGAACCGGATCTGACCTTCATCATCGACATGGATCCCGAACAGGCGCTGTCGCGCGGGCTGGCGCGGCAATCCGGCGAGGACCGGTTCGAGGATTTCGGCCTGCCCTTCCAGCAGGCGTTGCGACAGGGCTTTCTGGATCTCGCGGCCGAATTTCCTGCCCGCTGCCGGGTGATCGACGGCAACCGATCCGTTGACGCCGTCGCCGCCGATGTGCTTGCCGCCGTGCAAGAGGCCTGGGCATGAGCAGAAAACCCGAACAGGATGCCGACATCCCCGAACCCGACGCGCTGGAGGGCGCGCCGCATCCGCGCCACACGCAGGATTTGTTCGGCCAGCAACAGGCCGAGCGCGCCTTTCTTGAGGCGCACACGGGCGGGCGGCTGCACCACGCATGGCTGCTGACCGGCCCGCGCGGGGTGGGCAAGGCAACGCTGGCCTGGCGCATCGCGCGTTTTCTGCTGACCCTGCCCGATGACGAGGGCGGGTTTTTCGCCCCCCCCTG
>WFQE01000307.1 GCA_015487165.1 Paracoccaceae bacterium
GCGGTCGGGGACTGCCCCGACAGAACCTGCTGGAAGCGTTCCATCAGATAGCCGGTGGCCTGTTCGTACAATTCCTGAAGGCGCGCCACGGCTGCGGCGGGATCAAGGGTTTCGAGTGCCGGCAGAGCGGGGGCCTGTTCAAGCGGCAGGGCTGTTACATCGCGCCTCATTCATCCACCTCGTCAAACAGATCCACCACTTTGAACCGGGTCACATCCACCAGCCCCTTGTCGGAAATCCGCAACTCGGGGATCACCACCAGCGCCAGCAGGCTGTGCTGCATATAGGCGTTGTTCAGGCTGCAGCCGCATTCCAGCATCGCGGCAACCATGCGGTCGGCCTTTTCGGCGACCTCTGCGGCCGGCAGGTCTGACATGAGGCCCGCGATGGGCAGCTCGACCAGCGCCAGCTCGCGCCCGTCCTTCCAGACGGTGACACCGCCGCCGACCTCGCCCAGGCGGTTGGCAGCGGCGGCCATCATCTTGCGGTCGGTGCCGACGACGATCATGTGGTGGCTGTCATGGGCAACCGTGCTGGCCATGGCCATGCGGCCCTTATAGCCAAAGCCCGAAACAAAGGCGTTGACCACCTGCCCGGTGGCGCGGTGGCGCTCGACCAGCGCGATCTGACAGATGTCGCGTGCCTCATCGCCCTCGACAAGCCCATTGATGACCGGCAGTTCCGCATGCAGCAGTTTCGTGGGCGCCTGATTTTCGACCATGCCGATCACCTTGACGCGGGCGGTGTTGGCCCCATCGGGCGCCTGGATGGCAAAGTCACCCTCGCCCAGCGTCTTGCCCATGCGCACGGTTTGGCGCACATCCTCGGGCCATTCAAAGCTGTCGGGGCCGACCAGCAACCTGCCGTCCATTGCGACAGTGACGCCGCGCGCGATCACCCGGTTGATGGGCAGGGCACGCAGATCGTCGGTCAGGATCACATCGGCGCGGCGCCCCGGCGTGATCGAGCCCAGCTCGCGTTCCAGCCCGAAATGGCAGGCGGTATTCAGCGTTGCCATCTGCAGCGCGACCAGCGGATCAAGCCCGCAATCAATGGCGTGGCGCACGACGCGGTTCATGTGCCCGTCATTGACCAGCGTGCCCGAATGGCAGTCATCCGTGCACAAGATGAAATTGCGCGGATCCAGCCCCTTTTCGGTGACGGCTGTGATCTGGCTTTCAACGTCGTACCAGGCGCTGCCAAGGCGCAGCATGGCGCGCATGCCCTGGCGGACGCGGGCAATGGCGTCTTCCTCGCGGGTGCCTTCGTGATCGTCGGCAGGGCCGCCTGCGACATAGGCCGCAAAGGCCGGGCCAAGGTCGGGGCTGGCGTAATGGCCGCCCACCGTCTTGCCGGCGTTCTGGGTCGCGGCGATCTCGGCCAGCATCTTGGGATCGGCATTGATGACACCGGGAAAGTTCATCATCTCGCCCAGCCCGATGATGCCGGGCCACTGCATGGCCTCGGCCACATCCTGTGGGGTGATCTCGTATCCGGTTGTTTCCAGCCCCGGCGCCGAGGGGGCGCAGCTGGGCATCTGGGTAAAGACGTTGATCGGCTGCAACAGCGCATCGTCATGCATCAGCCGCACGCCGCGCAGGCCCAGCACATTGGCGATTTCATGCGGGTCGGTGAACATGGTCGTGGTGCCATGGGGGATGACCGCGCGGGCGAACTGGCCCGGTGTCAGCATGCCGCTTTCGATATGCATATGGGCGTCGCACAGCCCCGGGATGGCGTATTGACCGGCCGCGTCGATCACCTGCGTGTCGTCACCGATGCAATGGCCGGCATCCGGTCCGCAATAGGCAAAGCGGCCCTCGGCAATGGCGATGTCGCTGCCGCCGATCACCTCGCGTGAATGCACATTGACCCATCGGCAGTTGCGGATGACCAGATCGGCGGGTTCACGGCCGGCCGCGACCGCGACAAGGCGCGCGGCTGCTTCGGGCCAGGATTTGAGCGGGGGGGTGGTCGTCGTTTTTTCCATGGCACAATCTTTCACGAAGCCTTTGACGCGGCAAGATGAAAATTGACCATATGGTCTGAAAGCTGCGTGTCAGGAGATTACCAGATGCCGCGTTCCTGCATGACCTGTTTCAGCAGCGCCGGGTCGTCGGACATGATGCCATCGACCCCCATGTCGAACAGGGCGTGCATGACGGGGGCGTGGTTGATCGTCCAGACATGCACCCGCAGACCCAGCCGATGGGCGTAGGAAATGCTTGCCGGTGTGATCAGCCTGATTCCCTTGTGCGAGATTGGCAGCTGGACCGCGTGAGCCCCGAAGAATTGTGGCAGACGCAGGCGCGCGCCGATGTGAAAACGCAGGGCATTGCCGGTGCCCACCCCGCGGCAGATGTTCCCACCCAGCAGACGGTTGAGCATGCTGATGCGCTTGTCGGAAAAGCTGCCGATCAAGACGCGCCGCTGCATGTTATACGCGGAAATGACCCGCGCCATGGGTTCAAGTGCCAGGTCGCTTTTGATGTCGAGGTTGAAACAGGCGCCGGGGAATGCCTCGAACAGTTCCGACAAGCGCAGGATTGCGTGCCCGCCCCTGACCCGGATACTGGCGAGATCGCGGTCACTCAGCTCGCGCATGCGGCGGGGATCGTCCGCCAGCCGCAACAGGGTTTCATCGTGAAACACCCAGGGCGTGCCATCGCGCGAGGCGCGGATGTCGGTTTCCAGAAACCGGAAACCCAGCTCGAAAGCACGGGCGAATGCCGCCATGCTGTTTTCTGTATGCTCAAGCGCCGCCCCGCGATGGGCAAACCCGATCACGCGGCCAGATTTCAGGTGATCGGCAAAGCTGTCGGAAATGTCTGACATGCGTGATCGGCCACCTTTTCTGCTTTTGCGTTCCTGCCCGGCTTGATTGCCCGGATACCATGGCAGGCGTTGCGGCGGGAAGGTTGAATTGCCGTCAGGCGTTTGCCCAAAGCGGCAACATGTTCGAAAAGCTTGCGGCAAGGCCCATAAAGGATAGCCCGGCCGCAAATAGCGGCTTTCGCACAATGAAAACAACGCTCAACAACACCCAAGGCGCTACCAGAAAGGCACGGCTTGCCATGTATTCACCAAGTGTGGCTGCGCGCGGCGTATCAATAAACAGGTTCAGGATTGTCAGGGGGAAATAGGGATGTGGCGTGGTGGCAAGCGACCAGATGTCCGCGAAGTTGAAGAAAGCGCTGATTGACAGAAAGGTGATAGCCCAGATTCGCCATGCTATCAGGGGGTTGTTGATGTTTTTCAGCAATTATTGCTCCGAGCATCTGATGCGGGTTGTGCTACTCATCTTTTGTATTCAACCACATATATGTCAAATCCCTCGCACTTGCGCCTGCCCCGCGGCACAAGTTTTTCGGCAGGCATAGCTGCCAGCCCCTCGGACAAACCGAAATCGACAAGCAGGCGCCTGCGCAATACGGCGGCGTCGGAAATCACCCGGACCGAGCTCAGCCCGTCGCGGTGCAGAATGCTCGCCCCTTCGCCCTCTTTATAGCGCAGGAAATCAAATGGATAGGCCAGCACATATTCGCCCGCCCCGAATGTCCGTGCCTACTCTTTCCAATATCCGACCCCGCCGCCAACCGGAATGTGATCCGAAACCGAAAACACTCCGACGCTGCACCACCGGTTGGTAGGGTGCGACGCTCCTTTGTATTCGGCAAGTAGCCGCTCCACCACAAGACCATCGGACTGACAGCGATAGATGGCCACCACTGCGTTTACCCTATCGTCGCGGAAAAGTTTTGTTAGCTGCATTTTTGGCCCACACTCTTCCTCGGCGGCGCGTGCCTTGTCCTTTTTCCACTTTTCCACGCTCGGCCGACCGTTTGCATAACTCCTTGGATCGAGCGAGTACCCACAAAAACTGGTCGCGACTATACCGTGGCGTTGCAGCCAGGCAGACCGGCGTTCAAGTCGTTTTTCACCGGACGCGGGCCAGAAGACCTGGTCGAAATGGCGCGATGGCCAGCTATAGGCGGCGATCAAAAGCGCCACCAAAATTAACATCACCCACTTATGTTTAATAAGTCTGACCTGCCACGGCAAAAAATCAAATTCTGTACACATGTCAAAATCCTGGGTCTTTATCGCCTGATCTTGGACGGTAATGCGCTGCGTTGGATCTGTCACGTTTTGATGCCGCTCGGGTTTCTCATTTATGCGGCCTGAGCTTTGAAAGCCAAGGGTCTTTTCCAGCCCCGGGCCGAGCGCCTTGGACGCGAGTTATAGGAGCTGTTGATGTATTCGAAGATGGCCGGTTCGGCAGATCTCCGGGCATCCCGCGACCGTTGCCACAGCTGTTCAGCCTTGATCGTCTTGAAAAAGGTCTCGACGGCCGCGTTGATCACAAGACAGGTCTCCACCCCCCCATAGGCAACAAACAAGTGGTGCCCGCGGCCGGACTCGAACCGGCATGGCGTTGCCGCCGAGGGATTTTAAGTCCCTTGTGTCTACCAATTTCACCACGCGGGCGGGCGGGGCGACCATAGCCGGTGCGTGGCTATTGTAAAGCGTCGGTCGTCTGGCATGGAAATGGCCGCCCCCGTGTGCAAGCGAGGACGGCCGAGAAGGATTCCCTGTGAAGTGCTCTTACTTTACAGCATCCGAGGTAAAGACGAAATCATCGCCGCCGGCTGCCTGGTGGCAGGCGATGCAGCCCTTGTCGGCGCCCTTGGCGACCTTGCCGGCCAGGCGCATGCCCTTGGGGTTCTTGTCCAAGCTGCCATCGGGCAGGAACTTGACCCAGAACCAGTCCTTGTCTTCCGGGTCATAGCCCTTTTCGCGCTTGAACATCACGGTGATGGCGCCAAGATGCTTGGCCGGGTTCATTTGCACCTCGTCGGCAGAAACGCCTTTGGGGCCGTAATTGCGCTTGACGATCAGCGCGCCCTTGTGGCCGTTTATGGTGGCGCTGGAATAGAATGTTTCCAGCATCATCCCATGTGGATCGGTTCCCTCATAAGGGTGCGAATACATGGCATCCGGCCCGGCCAGGCGCTGTGCCTGCATGGCCTGCCAGATCTGTTTGGCATAGGCGGCATCCTGATCCGACCCGAACGGAGCGCCGCCCGCAAATGCGGTTCCCCCAAGCAGAGCAGCTGTTGCAAAAGCAGCTATCGCAGAATTGATGTGCAATTTTGTCATCTTCCCTGTTTCCTTTTTGACGTGTTTGTATGAAAAGGACTGTCAGAAAAGGCGGTCACAGTCGCGCAACGTTTTTTCACCTTGGTGTTACGGAACGTCACGCGCTGTGATCCGGCCAACAGGGAAGACACAAGAACGATACATCAGTCACACTGAAAAAACGAAAGGATACAACATGCGTTTCGGAATGAAGAGCCTCGCCATCCTTGCAGTTGCCGCGCTTGCCGCCAATGCAGCCAACGCCGCTGGTGATGCGGCCAAAGGCGAAAAGGTATTCAAGAAGTGCAAGGCCTGCCACAAGGTTGGCCCAAAGGCCAAGAACGCTGTCGGCCCGGTACTTAATGGCGTTATCGGTCGTACCGCAGGAACATATGAAGGCTACAAATACGGCAAGAGCCTCAAGGCCGCTGGCGAAGCCGGTCTGGTCTGGACAGAGGAAGAAGTCGTCAAGTGGCTGGAAAACCCCAAGCAGTACCTCAAGGATCGCCTGGGTGACTCCAAGGCCAAGACCAAGATGACCTACAAGCTCAAGAAAGAGGCTGATCGGGTCAACGTCGCAGCATATCTTGCCACTCTTTCCGAGTAACGGCACCGCGGGCCGCCTTTGCAGGTGGCCCGGCATGATGATTGCGGGCGCGCTGATTGTCTGGGCTTCCCAGGCGGTTGGCGCGCCCGTTTGCATTGAAAACGATAGCCCAGAGGCGTTGTTCCTGGTGGTTGATGATCTCGCCGGCCATCGGCAGGGGCGTGTCGTGACCTCTGGTAACCGGCTATGCCTTGAGGTCCCCGCGGATCAGGCCAGGGCGATGGTCGGGGTGTTTTCGGATCAGGATGCGGTCGAGGGCTGTTCGCGCCTCAGTCGCCCGGGGCAGACCGAGCGGCTGATTGCCTTCGCGGAATTCGACAATTGCCGGTGGGCGCCCACGCCACGCGGGATGAAACGGGGCATGGGCGGGGGCTGAACTCAGCTGTCCTTGCCGGCGAAACGCTGTTCCATCTCGACGCGCGCGTCATCGGTGATTTTCGCAAACAGCACATCGGGAACGGTGAATTCATGTCCCGGCGTCAGAATGTTCATGGCGGTGGCCACATCATCGGGCCAGTCACGCGCCTCGGTTTTCATCGCCCCGAGTATTGTTGCCGACGCGTCCGGGATGAAGGGTTCTGACAGAACCGCGTAAAGGCGGATCAGGTTCAGCGCAAAGCGGATGGTTGCGGCGGCGCGCTCGGGGTCGGTCTTGAACGCGGCCCAGGGCGCGGCCTCTTGCAGATATTCGTTGCCGGCTGCCCAGATCGCCCGCAGCTCGGCGGATGCCTTGCGGATCTCGATGGCCTCCATATGGGCCTGATAGGCTGCGAGGCGGGTCGAGATTTCGTCAATGACGGCCTGCTCGGCCGCCCCATATGCGCCACCTTCCGGCACGACCTCGCCAAACTTGCTGCGGCAGAATTTGGTCACGCGCGAAACAAAGTTGCCCAGCACATCGGCCAGATCCTTGTTGATGCTGGCCTGAAAGTTTTCCCAGGTGAATTCGCTGTCGGAATTTTCCGGCACATGGGACAGAAGCCACCAGCGCCAGTAATCGCTGGGCAGGATTTCCAGCGCCTGGTCCATGAA
>WFQE01000308.1 GCA_015487165.1 Paracoccaceae bacterium
GATCCGGGCCAGCAGGCCGGATTCGGGCAGCGAAAAGCGCAGGATGCTTGTCGGGGCCTGTACCTCGGCGCCGTAATCCTCGCGCGCAACCAGCGTCAGCGGATGACGGCGGGGCAGCACGGGGACATGTTCCAGCGCCAGCTCTTCACCCAGGGCCTTGGCCACATCGCGGCCCCAGCGGTTGAATTCCTGGGTGGACTGGCGGTCGATGAAATCGGTGTCCAGCAAACGTTCCCAGCCGCGGGTTTCAAGGGCCGCATCGACGTCGCGGGCAAACTGCGCGAATTTCGGGAACTGGCGGTCGCCAAAGCCCAGCACGGCAACCTTGAAGTCGGGCTTGCCATTGAAGGCCTCGAGGCGGGCCAGAAAGTTCTTGGCCGATTGCGGCGCTTCACCATCGCCATAGGTGGCGGTCAGGATGAACATGTTACCAGCCTTGCGATAGGCGGGTTTCAGGCTGTTCATGGGCGCCGTATGCACCTTGTGCCCGGCTTTGGTCAGGCTGTCATGCAGGGTGCGGGCGAAACCCCAGGTGCTGCCGCCTTCGGAACCGACCAGGATGATCGTGTCGGCGGCCTGCGCGCCCTGGTTGGCACGGATGCGCGGGCGGCCCTTGCGCGCCCTCCACCACATGACAATGCCGGTGAACGCCATGACCGGAACCGTGGCCGAAGCCAACCCCAGCAGCAGCGCCAGCCACCACAGACCCTTGCCGGTGTGCAGCATGTAGATGGTTTCATAGACCTGCTGAACGGCGCTGTGGGGCTGCCAGGTCAGCATTTCACCGGTGGACTGGTCGATATAGCCGTCGCCGGTGTCGGTCGCCAGCGTATAGACATCGGTCGGATCCCCCGGATAGGGGAAGACCAGTTCGCGCAGCTGGCTGAGGTCAAGATTTTTCAACGGGGCAATCTGATCGACGGGCATGGTCGCGCCGCCATTCACCGATTCCGGAAAGGCCGGTGGCGTTGCCATTCCGTCGGGAATGATTTCAAAGGTCGCCAGCGTGATATAGATGCCGGTGAAGGATGACAGGATCAGGCCGACAACGGCAAGGCGTGCAAGATCGACGTGCAGGCGCTGCATTTTCGTGCCGCGCGACTTTGACAGCAGTTTCGACCACCCGCCCATGCGGCGTGCGGTCATCCACAGCCCCGACAATGTCAGGATCAGCATGGCCGCGGCCCCGACACCGGCGGTGATCCGCCCCTTGTCGCCAAGAAACAGCGAGCGGTGCAGGCTTTTCATCCAGTGCTCGAATTTCGACCGGTCATAGGGTGCGATGGCCTTGCCCGTGGCCGGGTCGACCAGTGACGACATCGGCTGGTCGTTCTTGTAGTAGAATGCAACCACCTTGCCAGAGGGGGTTCGGGTGATGTGTTCGATCCCCGGAAAATTTGCCGCGATCTTGCCGGCTACCGTTGCCACGTCGGTTCCTGTCGCTGGAACGGCAGGGGCGCCCGCACGGTCAAGTGCAGGCAGAACCGACAGGATGACCCCACTCAGCGCCAGAAAGACGACAAGAAGAGAGGCAATCAGGCCCGGATATTTGTGTAGCTGGCGAAGCATCGGAAAAACCCTCCGGCAGGTGCGTTGATCACATGGAGTAGGTGAACGACTTGATGAAAGTCCGTCCACGTTTTGCCTTGCCGGCGCCCGCCTTGGTCAGCGGCACGACGATTTCCGACGGGCTTTCACGGAAGTTTTCCGCAGCGGCATCGATATGCAGCTTGTAGCCCGCGTCGAAAAGCGCGTCAGGCAGGTCGAGGGTAATCTTGAAGGTGCGCCCGGCGCCGACGCTTGCGCCGGTGATGCCGTTGACCTCGGCCAGGTTGCCGCGGGTTGCGCGGAACCAGTGCAGAAGGTGGCGATAATATTTGGCATGTGTGCCCGCCATCCAGAGCGTGCCCTGATACGCGCCCTTGGCGTTGGTGACGTAAAGAACCAGGTAGGCCCCGCCGCCGCCGTAATTGTTAAGGGTGGTCGTCAGCGTGACCGGGCGTGCATTGGCAAGCGCCGGCAGGAGGCTGGTCGCAATGGCGGTTGTGAGGGCAAGTTTGCCAAGGGTCGGTGTCATTTGTCTTCTCCGGTGTTGTTGTTTTGTCTATTTGAACAATGTCGCAGCTAACTGAAGTTTTCCTGACGGGTTCCGATATAGTACTTCAGGTATCTGTCATATTTGTGGCCTCATTTTGGCAAAGGCCCCACAATTTTTCATGTGGGGCCGAGGTTATTGGTTCCTGTAAAGGTGTTTTTCGTTGTCAGGCCACGTCGTCGGGGCCAGGGGCCTTCTTTTCGCCGGTGATCATGGCGCGCGCCAGGTTTTCGCGATGTCGCAGCCCGGCAAGGATGACGCCGCCGACATGCAGGATCACAAGACCCATGAGGACGCTGGTGATCAGCTCGTGCGCCCCTTTCACGAGGATCGAATGTTCATATTGAGGCTGGATCAGCATCCATCCGGTCCAGATTGTTACCAGCATCGTGACAAGCAGCGCGATGATCATTGCCGCGCCGGCGGGATTGTGGCCCAGATATCGCTTTTCCTTGCCCTTGGCCATGTCCTTGAGATACTCGATCGTGGTACGGGGCCCCTTGATGAAGTTGGTGAACCGGGCATAGCGCGGGCCGATGAAGCCCCAGACGATCCGGATAACGACCAGGCCACCTGCGATGTAGCCAGACCATTCGTGAACGGTTTCAAGGCCTTCGGATGACAGCCATGCCACCGCGAACATGGTGACCAGACTCCAGTGAAAAATCCGCACCAGCGGATCCCATACCTTGACCATTTTCCTGTACTCCTGCTTCGAGGCGCGAAGACGATCAGTTGTCGTTCTTCTTCCTGCCTGATTCTTCCTTGTTTTCTTCGTGATATTCGAAGGATACGATTTCCATGGTTTTGGGGTCGATATAGGCTTCGAAACGAACGCCGTTCTTGTCCCAGCCCTTCAGCTCGTAACATCCGTCGTCGGTCTTGATCCTGCGTATCTTCCACCCGTTCTGTTTGGCGAGTTCACGGATCTTGCTGCGCGGCTGCCATTCAGCCATGGGCACGACGCATTTGTCGTCGCCGGGTGTGACGTGTTCGCGCTCGGCAACGGCCGGGCCACTGCCAACAAGCCCCATCAGGGCTGCAAGGACAAGGAATCTCGGTTTCATTTGCTTTGCTTTCGGTTGTTGCCGTAGCAGTTTCCGGGACGGTTTATAGCTGTGTGCCTTGGGATTATTTGTCGCACGCAAAGCTGACGCGGACCTGAAGGCAGCCAGAGGGCGGGTGCAACTGTTGCAAAAATATTGCGCCAAGGGGCCGAGACGGCCGTATGGCCAACCCAGCCCCACGGGGCGCACCTGGAGGGGATTATTCTGTTCACAAGCCGCCTGAGGGCACGAAGCGGTGTAAAGGTAGTGTCGGACAGGCCGTTTGGCGCTTTGAGGCGTGGGCGAGGCGTGGTTTCCCCTGCCGACCGCACCAAATGAGGAGGGGGCACTGGTTGCAGTCGGCCGGAGAAGGGCCAGTCCGGGTGTCGAAATGCGCCGCGCGGACGGTTCCACTTTTGCCCAGATCCGGGGCAGGACCATGGCCAGAGGCGTGGGCGATGTGGTGGCGCGGATTGTCTTTTCCATTCTCGCGGCTTTGCGTTAATCTCGACAGATACCTTATCGGCCCATTTGCTGACACCTGCCTTAACAGGGGGGCGGAAACTCGTTCAGCTTCCTGTCAGGTAGGCAATGCAAGGGGCAAGCGGATGGAAAGGAACGCGTCATGCGAGTCTTGCTGATCGAGGACGATACCGTGTTGGGGGCAGCCGTGCGCGACCAGATTGCCGCCGATGGTCACACGATCGACTGGGTGACCCGTCTGGATGACGCGCGCGACCACATGGCCGCTGCCGGTTACGATCTTGTACTGCTGGACCTGATGCTTCCTGATGGCAAGGGGATAAATTTTCTCAAGGATATTCGAGGCCAGGGCGATGTGACACCGGTCATCATCCTGACCGCTCTTGATCAGATTTCCGACCGGATCGAGGGGCTTAATGCAGGGGCGGATGACTATCTTGTCAAACCATTCAACCTGTCGGAACTGACAGCGCGCCTTAACGCGGTTTCGCGCCGTTATGCGGGCAATCCCAATCCGCTGATCTGTATCGGGGATCTGGAAATCGACCTGGCGGCCCGGTTCATCAGCAAAGGCGGCAAGTCGGTTTCCCTGACCGCGCGCGAATGGGTTCTGTTCGAAGCCTTTGTCCAGCGGCCCGGCCAGATCCTTTCGAAGGCGCAGCTTGAGGAACGGCTGTATTCGTTCGATTCCGAGGTCGAGAGCAACACGATCGAGGTTCATGTCAGTCGCCTGCGCAAGAAGCTGGGCAAGAAGGTTCTCGAAACCGTCAGAGGTGTCGGCTATCGCCTTGGTGACGGGCAGGAGGAGGGGGCGTGATCCCTCGCAGCCTGCTGTGGCGGCTGTCGCTGGGCGTTGTTCTGGCGGTTACGCTGCTATGGGGCGGGACGGCGCTGGTGACATTCGCAACCCTTCAAAACGAGGTTGCCGAGGTCTTTGACAGCGCCCTGCAGGAAACAGCCCAGCGCATCCTGCCACTTGCAGTTCTGGACATCCTTGACCGCGAGGAAGAGGGCATGACCCGTTCGGTGGCGGCGCTGAACAACTATGACGATTTTTTCGCCTATGTGGTGCGCGATGCCAAGGGGACAACCCTTCTCAGGTCGCGGGGGGCGGAAAAGGTCAATTTCCCCCCCTATCAAAGCCCGGGATTCATCACCACGGACACGCATCGAATCTATTATGACGCCGCGATGCAGGAAAGCCTGACCATCGCGATTGCCGAGCCGCTTGCACATCGCCGCAAGGTTTCGCTGGAAACGATTTCCAGCTTGGTATCGCCGCTGGGCGTGCTTGTGCCGTTCACCTTGCTTGTCGTCTGGGCGCTGGTGCATTTTTCGGTTCGCAAGGTGCATGTCCTGCGCGCTGCCATCGAAAAGCGTGGCAGCGGAGATCTGGCGCCGCTTGAGGTGCAGGGCGTGCCGGTAGAACTTGATCCCGTGGTCGATGCTGTCAACCGGCTGCTGGAAAGGTTGCGTCGCGCACTGGAGGCCGAGCGCAGCTTTACCGCCAATTCGGCGCATGAGCTGCGCACCCCCGTTGCCGCCGCCCTTGCCCAGACCCAGCGCCTGATTTCGGAAACCGGGGACAAGGCTGCCCGCGCGCGCGCCCGCCAGATAGAGCTGTCCCTGCAGCGCCTTTCCCGCCTGTCGGAAAAGCTGATGCAGCTTGCCAAGGCCGAGGGCGGCAGGCTGCGGGCAGAACATGCAACCGACATCCGGCAGGTCTTGCGCATGGTCGTGGACGAAATCCACATGACCGCCGAAGGGGCCGAGCGCCTGAAGCTGCGCATGCCTGACACGGCGGTCATGTCAGAAATCGACCTGGATGCCTTTGCCATTCTGGTGCGCAACCTTGTCGAAAACGCGCTCAAGCACGGCTCGTCCGAGGGGCCGGTGACGGTCGAGCTGTCCGAGGATGGGCGGCTTGTTGTCACGAATGCCGGCACGACCGTGCCGCAGGATGATCTGGAACGCCTGTCACGGCCTTTTGAGCGTGGCAAGACAGGCGCCGATGGTGCCGGTCTGGGGTTGGCCATTGCCCAGGCGATTGCGTCTGGTGCGGGTGGCAGGCTGGAGCTGCACTCGCCGGTGCCGGGTGAAAAGGGCGGGTTTCAAGCGATATTTCAGTTGAATTCCGATGCGTAATCCCGGCTGTTTTGCGGTTGGAAACGGCGGCAACCTCGCCTAGGTTTTGGCCGTGGTCATGGCAGGGGGCAGGGGTATGACAGTGGCGGAACAGGCGGATTTCATCATCATCGGGGCGGGGATTGCAGGTTCTTCGGTTGCGGCCGAGCTTGCAGCCGACGGCCGGCATGTTCTTTTGCTCGAGGCCGAGCAACAGCCGGGCTATCACACGACGGGGCGGTCGGCGGCGATTTTCGCACCCACATATGGCCCCGCGCCGATCCGGGCATTGACCCGCGCGTCAGAGGCCTTTTTTACCAACCCGCCCGCCGGGTTTTGGGATCACCCGCTGTTGTCGCACCGCGACATCCTGATGATTGCGCGCTCTGACCAGATCGCCGCGCTTGATGCGCTGATCGACGAGGTTGGCGGGCATGCCGATATCTCGCGTCTTGAATCGCATGAAGTTTACGCGCGTCAGCCGTTGCTGCGGCCGGGCTATGCCGAGGCGGGAATGCTGGATGCCGGTGGGCACGATATTGATGTCGATGCGCTGTTGCAGGGGTATCTCAGGCGGTTTCGCGCCGAAGGGGGGCAGCTGGTGGCTGGCGCGGGGGCAAGCGACCTGCGGCGTGCTGCCGGGCTGTGGCGGGTCACTGTCGGGGGCAGGGAATATGCGGCCCCGGTGGTCATCAACGCTGCGGGCGCCTGGGCCGATGAGGTCGGCGCGCTCGCCAGTGCAGGCGAGATCGGACTTGTGCCCAAGCGCCGCACCGCGGTCATCATTGCCGCGCCCGAAGATGTTGAAACCGAACACCTGCCGCTGACCGTGGATGTTGACGAGAAATTCTATCTCAAGCCGGAGTCGGGCCGTTTGCTGATATCCCCGGCCGACGAAACCCCCGCGCCACCTAGCGATGTCCAGCCCGAAGAGCTTGATATCGCCATCTGCGTGGACAAGATCGAGCGCGCCTTTGACCTGTCGGTGCGCAGGATCGAAAACAGCTGGGCAGGCTTGCGCAGCTTTGTTGGCGACAAGGTGCCCGTGGTCGGGTTTTCCGCCCGCGCCGAAGGGTTCTTCTGGCTGGCCGGGCAGGGGGGCTATGGCATCCAGACCGCGCCGGCGATGGCGCGTTTGGCCGCAGCACTTGCCCAGGGCAAGCAGCCCGCCGCCGATATCATCGACGAAGGGCTGGAGTTGGCCGCACTGTCACCGGCGCGCCTGGGGGTATAGGCGGCGGGCCGTCAGGCCATGCCCTTTTCGACCAGATCGCGGGCGATCTTGTGGTAGGCTTGGGAAACAGGGCCGTCCTGCGTCACGATGGGTTCTCCGGCATCCGAGGCCAGCCGCACGCTGACATCCAGGGGAATTTCACCCAGGAAGGGAATGCCCAGCTTGCCGGCCTCGTCGCGGGCACCGCCATGGCCAAAGATGTGGTCCTCGTTGCCGCATTTCGGGCAGATATACATGGACATGTTCTCGATCATGCCCACGACCGGCGTGTTGGTCTTGCGAAACATCGAGATGGCCTTTTTGGCGTCCAGCAAGGCGACATCCTGCGGGGTCGAGACGATCACCGCGCCGTTGACGATGGTCTTCTGCGCCAGCGTCAGCTGCACGTCACCCGTGCCAGGCGGCAGATCGACCAGCAGCACGTCAAGTTCGCCCCACTGCACCTGCGTCAGCATCTGTTGCAGCGTGCCGATCAGCATCGGGCCGCGCCATATCACTGCCTCGTCATCCTGAAGCATCAGCCCCATCGACATGAATGTGACCCCATGGGCCTGCAACGGGATGATGGTTTCGCCATCGGGCGATTTGGGGCGTTCGTTCTTGCCCAGCATGCGCGGCTGGCTGGGGCCATAGATGTCGGCATCAAGCAGCCCGACACGGCGCCCCGCCATTGCCAGCGCGACCGCCAGATTGCTGGAGACAGTCGATTTGCCGACCCCGCCCTTGCCCGAGGCAATGGCCAGGATGCGGTCAATGCCCTTGATGGGGACAGGGCCCTTTTGCGGTTTCGGGTGGCTGCCCAGTTGCAGATCCGGCGGGGGCGGGGCGGATTTCGGGTCGGCGACATGGGCGGTCAGGATGGCCGAAACGGTGGCGACGCCCTCCAGCCCCTCGACCGCCTTTCGGGCGGCTTCGACCACCGGATTCATCCTTGGTGCCAGTTCAGGGGCGACTTCCAGAACAAAGCTGACCTTGTCGCCCTCGATCGTCAGGGCGCGCACGATATCAGCCGAGACCGGATCGCCGCCATCGGGCATGGCAACGGTTTTCAGTTTCTCAAGCACGGCTTCGCGTGAAACGGTCATGTTGTTCGGTCCCCTTTGTTTGCTTCGCCCCCTATGCGGCGTGCTGCATAGATTGTGCATCCCGCAGCAAAGGGCAAGGGGGCCGTGACGAAGTGACCGGGGAATATGCGGGGGCAAGGTTTCAGGCCCCATGCAGAAAATGCATAGCGGGTTTGAGGAAACTCGGGATTGTGCAGTTGCAGCATCGGACTAAATAGCAGCGCAGAAGATACATCGAAACACGCTCAACCCCAGTGAGGCTCAAAATGGCATTCGCGCTGACCACCACCACTCCGCAGACCGGCGTTCTTGCCCCGGCCTTTTCCGCCCTGAAATCCGCAATGCGTGCGGTTGCGATCAAGCGCAGCTATCGCGCCACGCGCCGCCAGCTGATGGCGCTGACCGAAGAAGGTCTCGCCGATCTGGGTGTTTCCCGCGGTCAGATCGATCGCATCGCACTTGAGGCAGCGATCGGCTCGGCCCATCACTGATTGAACAAATTCATTGTTTACCTCCCTGTCGGAAGCCCGCCCCTCCCTCGGGTTTCCGAAATCGAAACGGCAGCGCGCCCTCCCTCGCGCTGCCGTTTTATTTTTGCCTTGCCGTAAGGATCAATTCTCGCGGGTCACGTCATGGCCGTACAGCCAGTCATAGCGCCCCAGCAACAGGCCCGGGGCCGCGCGCGAGGTCAGTCGCATCCCGGCATGCAACGCGGTGCGCAGCGGTGCCGAGGCCATGTGATAGATGCGGGTATTGTCGGCCGCGCCCCTGACGATCTTGCGCACGCGGTTCTGCCGGCGTTTCTGATAGGCGGCAAAACCCTCTTGCAGTTCGTCATGGCGGTCCATTTCCTCGGCCAGAACCCAGGCGTCCTCGAGGGCCATGTTGGCGCCTTGGGCCAGAAAGGGCAGGGTGGGATGTGCCGCATCGCCAAGGATGGCGGCGCCACCCTGATACCAGTTCTCGGCCACGGGGTGTGAAAACAGCCCCCAGAGATAGACATTTTCGCACAGCGAAAGCAGGCGGCGCACATAGGGCGGGAAAGACGAGAACGCCCGGCGCAGATTGGCCGGATCGTCATGGTGGTTCCACCCTTCGGCCACCCAGTTCTTGCGCTCTTCGACGGCCACGATATTGATCAGCCTGCCATCGCGCAGCGGGTAGATGACCATGTGGCGCCCCGGCCCCATATAGACCGTCGCAACCCTTGGCATGTCGTGAATCGGCACATAGCGCGCCTCGACCGTTGCGCGCCAGGCGACCTGCCCGGTGAAGTCGGGCTCGCGCGGGCCGTTCATGGCCTGACGGGTGACCGAATGGATTCCGTCCGCCCCGATCAGGATGCGGCAGTTGCGCTGGCTGCCGTCTTCAAGCGGCAGGTTGGCCTGGTCAAAGCCGATGGCAACACCGGTTACCTTTTTGCCGAACAGCAGCGTTACCCCGTGGCGCAGGGCGGCATGTGCCAGCATGTCAACCAGATCGGCGCGATGCAGCAGCAGATAGGGGTTGTCGTTCCCATGCCGGGCCTCGCGCATGTCAAGGCGGGTCACCAGCTGTCCGCCGCGATAGTCGCGCAGTTCGACCGCCTCTAGCGGAACCCCGATGCTGGCAACACGTTCGGCCAGGCCGAGGGCGGCCAGCACCGCCGTTCCGTTCGGGGTGATCTGCAGCCCGGCGCCAACCTCGGTCAGCTCGGGCGCCTGGTCCATCACCGTGACCCGCGCCCCGCGTCGGGCCAGTGCAATGGCCGCGGTCAGCCCGCCTATGCCGGCCCCCAGAATGGTGATGCTCTTGCCCTTCAGTGCCATGTTCTATCCGTCAGATGCCAAAACACCGGAGCGTCGCCACCCCGGTGCCTGAAAATTTCGCCTGCCTTGTCGGCATCAGTCGTCACGATGAACCCGCTCGGCGCGCTCGTGGCGTTCCTGTGCTTCCAGGCTGAGGGTTGCGATGGGGCGCGCTTCCAGACGCTTGAGCGAGATCGGCTCGCCGGTTTCCTCGCAGTAGCCGTAGGTGCCTTCCTCGATCCGGCGCAGCGCCGCATCGATCTTGGCGACCAGCTTGCGCTGGCGATCACGGGTGCGCAACTCAAGTGCGCGGTCGGTTTCCTCGGCTGCGCGGTCGGCCACATCGGGGATGTTGCGTGTGCCCTTTTGCATCTCTTCGATGGTGTCGCGGTTTCCTTCGAGGATGCTGTTCTTCCAGTCCAGAAGCTTGCGCTTGAAATAGGCCAGCTGACGCTCGTTCATGAAGGGTTCGTCTTCGCTGGGGGTATAGTCCTTGTCGAGTACGATATCCACTTTCACTTGATCCTCCCAAGGAATACAAATCTGCGACGCGGGGACCTGGTCTCGGTCCGAAAAACAGGGCCGCTCGCGCACCGATTACAGAATGTCGCAGGCTTTGTCACCCCGCGAAATGCACGGCTTGAAGCTTTGTGATCAGGTGATAAACTCGCGCGCAGCAGTAATTGCCAGAGGCTTGCAGGCATTATGAAATTTTCCGGAACTGAAAGTTATGTCGCAACAGATGATCTCACTGTTGCCGTAAACGCATCAATAACCCTTGAAAGGCCCTTATTGGTGAAAGGCGAGCCCGGCACCGGCAAGACCGAACTGGCCCGCCAGGTCGCTGCCAGCCTCGATCTGCCCATCATCGAATGGAACGTCAAATCCACCACCAAGGCGCAGCAGGGGCTGTATGAATATGATGCGGTCAGCCGCCTGCGCGACAGCCAGCTTGGGGATGAGCGCGTCAACGATGTGCGCAACTATATCCGCAAGGGCAAGCTGTGGGAGGCCTTCGAGGCCGACCAGAAGGTCGTGCTGCTGATCGACGAGATCGACAAGGCGGATATCGAGTTTCCCAACGACCTGTTGCAGGAACTCGACCGGATGGAATTCTTTGTCTACGAGACCGGCGAAACCATCCGTGCGCGCCATCGCCCCATCGTCATCATCACCTCGAACAACGAAAAGGAATTGCCCGACGCCTTTCTGCGGCGCTGTTTCTTTCACTACATCAAGTTCCCCGATGCCGAGACCCTGCGCCAGATCATCGAGGTGCACCATCCCGGCATCAAGCCCCAGCTTGTGACCGAGGCGCTGACCCAGTTCTTCGAGATCCGCGAAACGCCGGGGCTGAAAAAGAAACCCTCGACGTCTGAGGTGCTGGACTGGCTGAAACTGCTGCTGGTCGAGGATCTTGATCCCGAGGACCTCAAGCGCAAGGGCAAGGACGCGCTGCCCAAGCTGCATGGCGCGTTGCTCAAGAACGAACAGGATGTGCATCTGTTCGAACGTCTGGCCTTTATGGCCCGGGGCGGGCGCTGAGGGAAAGCCATCGGAAATCACCCTCTGCGCAGGGTGATTCGTGCAATCGAATCAGTCATTTCATGGGAAATCATGGTCGTCGGGCGGCATGTTCCCGATGTGTTCTTGTTGCTTGCTGATCCAGCCATGCCTTGGGCTGGATTTTTTAGGTCAGCCGGTCTGCCACAACATCTGGGGATTTGTCCGCGCACAGATACTAGGTGGGCGATAATCCTGCGCATTGTGCCGATTGTCTCGGGTTCGAGGGGGCGTGATTGATGGATGAATCCATGATTTCCCATATGGTGGTGCTTGATTTCCATATTTTCCCATAGTATCCCTGATGACACGATGAGAACGGGGCAGACTAGGGCAACAAGACCCGAAATACCAAAGTCAGGTTTCATACAGGCACCCGCTTTTCATCACCAAGAAGATCCGGCGCGTAAGCGAGCAGACACCCCCCCAGGTGGCAACGCAGCCGGACCGGTCCGAAGACGGGACGAGGGCGGCGGATCAAGCACTGGCAGCAGCTTGATCCGCCGTTTCCCGTTCTAAGGACCCCGAAACAGAGGAGTTGGGCAGGCCGGTGGCACGCAGATTCAGAGGCGAAAGCATCCACAAGGTGGATGCCAAGGGCAGGGTTTCGATCCCTGCGGCCTTTCGTCGTGTGCTGGAAGAAAACGATCCCGAGTGGGTCGAAGGCGAAAACCCCAGCCTGGTCATCGTCTATGGCAACAAGCACCGCAAGTTCCTGGAAGGTTATTCCATGGAAGCCATGAACGAGGTTGACGAAAAGATCGCCCGCCTGCCGCGAGGCTCGCGCGAGCGCCGCCTTTTGGAGCGGATGTTTTCCGGCCAGGCCGTGCATACCCAGGTCGATGAAACCGGCCGTCTGGTGTTGTCGCCCAAGCTGCGCGAAAAGGTGGGGATCACGAACGAGGCCTTTTTTATCGCGTCTGGCGACACCTTCCAGATCTGGGAGCCGGCGACCTACGAGGCCGAAGCCGCCAAGTTCGACGCCATGTTCGACGAATTCGACGAGGATTTCGATCCGCTGGTGCTGCTTGAAGGGGCACCGGATCGCGCGCCGGAGGGCTAGATCATGGCATCGCCGGTCGAAAGCACGTTCGACACCCCCGCGCATGTTCCCGTTCTGCTTGATCCCATTCTCAGGGCTGTTTCGCCCGTCACCGGCACATGGCTGGATGGCACCTTTGGTGCGGGCGGCTATACGCGTGCATTGCTGGATGCCGGCGCCGACAGGGTGCTGGCCGTCGACCGCGACCCCGAAGTCTTTGTGCGCGCCCGCGCATGGGCCGGCAATTATGGTGACCGGCTGGTTCTGGTCCAGGGGGAATTCGCCCGGCTTGACCAGCTGGCCGAGGGCCATGATGCGCTGCCGCTTGACGGGGTGGTTCTGGATATCGGGGTTTCGTCGATGCAGATTGACCAGCCCGAGCGCGGCTTTTCCTTCATGAAGGAGGGCCCGCTTGACATGCGGATGAGCCAGTCCGGCCCCTCGGCCGCCGATATCGTGAACCGGGCCGACGAAAGGACGCTGGCCGACATCCTGTATCAATATGGCGAGGAACGGGCCTCGCGCCGGATAGCGCGTCGCATCATCGAAGCCCGTCGCCAGGATCCCATCACCACCACCACGCGGCTTGCCGAAATCATCCAGTCCTGTCTGCCGCGCCCCAAGCCGGGGCAGGTGCATCCGGCAACCCGCAGCTTTCAGGCCCTGCGCATCGCCGTGAATGACGAACTCGGCCAGCTGGTGCGCGGGCTGGAAGCAGCCGAGCGCGCCCTGCGTCCGGGCGGGGTGCTGGCGGTCGTGACGTTTCATTCGCTGGAAGACCGGATCGTGAAACGGTTTTTCCAGCTGCGTGCCGGTGAGGGGCCGAAAGGCAACCGCTTTGCGCCCGTGCAGGAATCCGAACCGGCGCGTTTCGAAAAGCTGCTGCGCAAGCCGGTCGTTGCCGATGAGGCCGAGATCGCGGCCAACCCGCGCGCGCGCTCGGCCCGCTTGCGCGCAGCTCGGCGCCTTGATGTCCCGGCGGGGCCGGTAGACCCGCTGGCGCTGGGCCTTCCCCGTATCGCCTTGCAGGAGGTTTCGTGATGCGTCTGTTGATGTACACCCTTTCGGCAATGGCCGTGATCGCCCTGGCATACTGGGCCTACAACGAGAACTACGCGACCCAGCAGGTGCTCAAGCGGGTCGAGGCGTTGCAGGCCGAAATCGGGCGAAACCGCGAAAAGCTGAGCGTGCTGCGCGCCGAATGGGCCTACCTCAACCGTCCCGAGCGGCTGCGCGAGCTGGTGGATCTGAATTATGACTCGCTGGGTCTGGTGCCACTTTCCGCGGGCAATTTCGGCGATGTCGGGCTCGTCGCCTTTCCGCGCGATACCGGTCCCGAGCTGAAGAACCCGATCGATCTGTCCGCCCAGACACCCCGACCCCAGCAGGAGCAGACGAAATGAAGCGTGTGCCCCTCAGGCCGCTGGCGCGGATCATCTCTGCGCGCGAAAAAGGCGAAGATCCGGATCTGATCGAGGCCGAAAACCTGCGCAAGCGCAATGCCGAGCTGTCCGAGCGCGACCGCTTTCAGGCCGAGCGCAGGTTGTTGCTGATCGCCGGGTTCTATCTGCTGGCCTTCGTTGTCGTGGCCGTGCGGATGGGGGTTCTGGCATCAGTCAAACCACAGGAACCCCATGCCGAGCTGGCCGGCTCGCCGCTTGTGACGCAGCGCGCCGATATCGTTGATCGCAACGGGATGATTCTGGCAACAAACCTGGTGACCAACGCGCTTTATGCCCAACCCGACCGGATGTTCGACAAGGCGGGCGCGGCCCGACAGCTGGCCAGAATATTTCCCGACATGAATGCCGCGGATCTGCTGCGCAAGTTCAATTCCAAACGCAAATTCATCTGGCTGCGTCGCAAGCTGTCCCCGGAACAGCAGCAGCGTGTGCATGACATCGGCGATCCGGGGCTGGCCCTTGCCCCGCGCGAAATGCGACTTTACCCCAATGGCCGCCTTGCGGCCCATGTCCTGGGGGGCGCCGGCTTTGGCCGCGAAGGTGTGCAATCGGCCGAACTCGTTGGCCGTGCAGGGGTGGAATACTGGTTTGATTCACAGCTGCGTGACCCTGCTCGCCAGGGGCGCCCGCTGCAGCTGTCGCTTGATCTGCCGGTGCAGGCTGCAACCCGGCGTGTGCTTGCTGGCGGCATGAAGCTGTTGCGCGCAAAGGGCGCGGCCGCGGTTCTGATGAAAGTCGATGATGGTGAAATCCTGGCGCTGGTGTCCTTGCCCGATTTCGACCCCAATGACAGGCCGGCAATCAACCCGAAGGGCAGGCCCGAGGATCAGCCGGTCTTCAACCGTGCGGCCCAGGGCGTGTACGAGCTGGGGTCCACCTTCAAGGCGTTTACGGCCGCGGCAGTCCTGGATCAGCGCATAGCCGGGCCTGATACCGTGGTCGATACCAAGGGACCGATCAGGAAAGACGGGTTCACCATCAAGGACAGCCATTACATGCCGGCGCGCATGAGCCTGACAGACGTTGTCGTCAAGAGCTCGAATGTCGGTGCCGCCAATCTGGCGCTTGAGCTTGGCGGCGATGCCCAGAAGGCGTTTCTCAAAACGCTCGGGCTGCTGGATCCGTCGGGCATAGAGCTGCCCGAGGCCCGCAAGGCCCGACCGCTGGCGCCGGGGAAATGGACGGATCTGGCCACAATGACGGTTTCCTACGGGCACGGCATTGCCGTGACCCCCGTGCATCTGGCCGCTGCCTATGCAAGCCTCGTCAATGGCGGGGTGCGGGTGCATCCGACCCTTGTCGCGCGCAACGGCGGCCCTCGGCGCCGCGGCGAAAGGGTCATCTCGCCCGAAACCTCGGCGACCCTGCGCCGGATCCTGCGCCAGGTGGTCACGCGGGGCACTGCGACGCTTGCCGAGGTTCCTGGCTACGAGGTCGCCGGCAAGACCGGCACCGCCAACAAGCCCAAGCCTGATGGCACCTATTACAAGGACAGGGTCATTTCGACCTTTGCATCGTTCTTTCCCGCCTCCGATCCGAAATATGTGCTGGTGGTCACGCTGGACGAGCCGGTCGAGTCTTCGGGCCCCAAGCCGCGCCGCACTGCCGGATGGACGGCGGTGCCGGTTGCCGCCGAGATCATTCGCCGCGTTGCCCCCCTGCTGGGTCTGCGGCCAAAGATTGATCCCGGCGCGGGGATGAATTACACGCTGTCCAGTTACTGATCGTCCCTCAACACAAAGGCTGGACCATGGCCAACGCCCCGGCGCAGACGAAACCGCTTTCAGCGCTGGGCCTTGTGGCAGCGGGGGGCGCAGATCCCGTGATTACCGGCCTGTCGGTGGACAGCCGCAATGTCAGGCCCGGCCACCTGTTTGCAGCCCTTCCCGGTGTCAATCGGCACGGGGCCGAGTTCATCAGCTTTGCGCTGCGCATGGATGCCGCCGCCATCCTGACCGACAAGGCGGGCGCGCGCATGGCGCAAGACGCGCTGGACGCCCATGATGCGGCGCTGGTCGTCTCGGATAACCCCCGCCGCGATCTGGCGCTTGCGGCCGCCGCCTGGTTTGCCGCCCAGCCCGAGGTCATGGTTGCCGTCACAGGCACCAACGGCAAGACCTCGGTTGCCAGCTTCACCCGCCAGATATGGGAGGCCGCCGGCCTGCGCGCCGTCAATTTTGGCACGACCGGCGTCGAAGGCGCCGTCAGCGCGCCGCTGGGCCACACCACGCCCGAGCCGATCACCCTGCATGCGCTGCTGCGCGATCTGGCCGATGGGGGGGTGACCCACGCCGCGATGGAGGCCTCCAGCCACGGCCTTGCCCAGCACCGCCTTGACGGGGTGCGGCTGCGGGCGGCGGGGTTTACCAATTTCACGCAGGACCATCTGGATTATCATGCCGATTTTCAGGATTACTTCCGCGCCAAATCGGCACTTTTCACCCGTGTTCTGCCTGTCGAGGGCACGGCGGTTGTGAATATCGACGACCCGAGGGGGGGCGACATCTGCACGCTCGCGCGCAAGCGGGGGCAGGATATCCTGACGGTCGGGCAGGCAGAGGGCGCCGATCTGCGTATCCTTGGCATGCGCTTTGACGCGACGGGGCAGGATCTGCGTTTTTCGTGGCAGGGGCAGGTGCATATGACACGGCTGGCGCTGATCGGCGGGTTTCAGGCCGGCAATGTGCTGCTGGCGGCGGGGCTGGCGATTGCATCGGGGGGTGACGCTGCGCAGGTTTTTGACGCGCTTGAAGGGTTGCAGACCGTGCGCGGCCGGATGGAGCTTGCCGCCACGCGCCGCAACGGGGCGGCGGTTTTCGTCGATTACGCCCATACGCCCGACGCGCTGGCAACCGCCCTTCAGGCGCTGCGCCCGCATGTGATGGGCCGCATCATCGTGGTGTTCGGCGCCGGCGGCGACCGCGACCGTTCCAAGCGCCCTTTGATGGGGCAGGCCGCAGCAAATCATGCCGACATGGCGATCGTGACAGACGATAACCCGCGCAGCGAAGATCCGGCCTTGATCCGCGCCGAGGTCATGCAGGGCTGCCCTGACGCCACCGAGGTCGGAGACCGGGCCTCGGCCATTCTGACCGGTGTTGATGCGCTTGGCCCCGGTGATGCATTGCTGGTTGCGGGCAAGGGGCATGAAACCGGGCAGATCATCGGCGATGATATCCTGCCCTTCAACGATTCCGAACAGGCCTCGGTTGCTGTCGCGGCGCTTGATGGATTGGGGGCATAGCCATGTTGTGGACATCGGCCGAGGCACAGGCCGCGACAGGCGGCAAGGCACGGGGCAGTTGGCAGGCAAGTGGGGTGTCGATCGACAGCCGCGATCTGCAGCCCGGTGATCTGTTCGTCGCGCTGCGGGACGTGCGCGACGGGCATGATTTCGTCTCGGCTGCTTTTCGGGCCGGTGCGGCTGCGGCGCTGGTGTCGAAAATTCCCGACGATGTGCCTGCAGATGCGCCGCTGCTGATCGTGGACGACGTGCAGGCCGGGCTCGAGGCCCTTGCCCGCGCTGCCCGGCAACGCAGCGATGCGCAGGTGATTGCGGTCACGGGGTCCGCCGGCAAGACGACGACCAAGGAAATGCTGCGCAGCGCGTTGGCGGGGCAGGGCCGCGTGCATGCCGCCTATATGAGCCTCAACAACCACTGGGGCGTGCCGCTGACGCTGGCGCGGATGCCGCAGGAGACCGATTTCGCGCTGGTCGAAATCGGCATGAACCACCCCGGCGAGATCACCCCCCTCAGCCGGCTTTCCCGCCCAGATATTGCCATCATAACCACCGTGGCGCAGGCCCATATGGCGGCTTTTGACGGTATCAAAGATGTCGCTCGCGCCAAGGCCGAGATATTCGACGGCATGGCACCCGGCGGCACCGCGATCCTGAACCGGGATATCCCGACATATCGGTTGCTGGCCGATGCCGCGGGCGATGCCGGGTTGGATATCGTCACCTTCGGCAGCCATGAAGAGGC
>WFQE01000309.1 GCA_015487165.1 Paracoccaceae bacterium
ACAAGCGGCGCTGGCACGCGCGCCGGATCTGGACGAATGGATCGACGCGTCGCTTGTGGAAAAACGGGGCTGGCCCGCCTGGCGCGCGGCGCTGGAGGCCGCCCATCACCCGCAAAAGACGCAGGATCTTTCCTTGCAGGCCCCGGCGCGTGAACGTCTGGCCTATGACGAGCTGTTTGCCCATCAGCTGACGCTGGCGCTGGCGCGTGCGCGGATCAGGCGCAAGAAGGGGGTGGTCAGCAAGGGCGACGGGCGGTTGCAGGCGCTTGTGCACAAGGCCCTGCCATATGATCTGACCGGCGCACAACGTCGCGCGGTTAAGGAAATCGCGGCCGACATGGCCTCGGCCCTGCGCATGAACCGCCTGCTTCAGGGCGATGTGGGTGCCGGCAAGACGGTGGTCGCGCTGCTGGCGATGCTGGTTGCGGTCGAATCCGGCGGGCAGGCGGTGATGATGGCACCGACCGAAATTCTGGCGCGCCAGCATATGGAAAGCATCCGCCCGCTGTTGCAGGCCGCAGGCGTGCGCGCCGAAATCCTGACCGGGCGCGACAAGGGCGAGGGGCGCGCGGCCAAGCTGTCGGCGCTGGCGGCGGGCGAGATCGGCATCCTGCTGGGCACACATGCAGTTTTCCAAAGGGACGTTGTCTTTCACGATCTGCGCCTTGCCGTGATTGATGAGCAGCACCGTTTTGGCGTGCGCCAGCGCATGGAGCTGGGTGACAAGGGCAGGGCCGTTGACATGCTGGTGATGACGGCGACACCGATCCCGCGCTCGCTGGCGCTGGCGCAATATGGCGACATGGATGTGTCGGTGCTGGACGAAAAGCCCCCCGGCCGCAAGCCTGTGAAAACCGTCGTGCTGCCTGATGGGCGCGTTGACGAGGTGATCGACCACCTCAAACGCGCCATCGACGAGGGACGACAGGCCTATTGGGTCTGCCCGCTGGTCGAGGAAAGCGAAACCGTGGAATGGACCGCCGCCGAGGAACGGTTCCGCAGCCTGCGCACGGCACTTGGCGAATCTGCGGTGGGGCTGGTTCACGGGCAGATGCCGCTGGCCGAAAAGGATGCCGCCATGGCCCGTTTCGTGGCCGGCGAAACCCGGGTTCTGGTCGCGACCACGGTGATCGAGGTCGGGGTGGATGTGGCCAATGCCTCGATCATGGTGATCGAGCAGGCAGAGCGTTTCGGCCTTGCGCAGCTGCACCAGCTGCGCGGGCGTGTGGGGCGGGGGGCGGCGCAATCCTCGTGCCTGCTGATCTACCGCCCGCCGCTGTCGGAAACCGCGCGGCGCCGGCTGGAGGTGATGCGCGAAACCGATGACGGCTTTGTTCTGGCCGAGGAAGATCTGCGTCTGCGCGGCGCGGGCGATGTGCTGGGCGTGGCACAATCCGGCCTGCCACGGTTCCGAATCGCCGATCTGGAAATGCAGGCGGATCTGATGAAGGTGGCGCAGGATGATGCGCGGATGTTGCTTGGAACAGATGCGGAACTTATGTCGCCGCGCGGGCAAGCGGCGCGTGTTCTGCTGTGGTTGATGGAGAAAGATGAAAGTATCCGTTTGATTTCAGTTGGATAAGCAACATTCCTAAACTATGCGATCTGTCCGTGTTCCCTGATGTTGTTGGTATGTTCTCAAAAAGTTCTTTACAAGTTCGTTAATATTTGCGAACAAATGAGCAACAAACAACGCAACCAAAGGCACATAACGCCATGCTGTCACAGATTCACGCCATACTGACCCGCGCCCCGAAACAGCTTTTGCAGGACATGATCGGTCTTGCTGCCCTTGTGACCTTCATTCTAGTGGGGCTCAGCCTGCCCGGAATGGTCTGATATTGCCTGCGGTCCGCCTTGCTCGACCGGCGTCTGCCCCTCTGTCCCCCCAGTCAGATGCATGCCGGCCCCCTTGTCTGCCTTGCGAGGGATCTGTCTGATATATGTGTGATCACAAATATCGGGCACAGGGTTTGCAACCGGACACGCCCAACTTGGCCGCGCTTCCCTTTTCGGGTTGCGCGGTCTTTTTCATTCTGTGGGGGATGTCAGGCGCAGGCGCTTTCCTCGGCCAGGGCAAAGGCCTCGACTGTTGCCTCGATCGCCAGCATGATCGAGGCGTGGCGATTCTTGTAATCGCGCGCGGGCATCAACACGCCCAGCTCTTCGAACGGGGCCTCGGGTGCGGGGCCGCCTTCCTTCAGCATGGCGCGCAGCTGGTCGCGGGCGCGCTCGATCTGCGCGCGGGTGCAGCCGGGGGCATTGGCGCCAACCACCGATGCCGCCGCCTGGCCCAGCGCGCAGGCCTTGACCTCTTGTCCGAAATCACTGATGCGCCCGTCGCGCAGGCACAGATCGACCGTCACGGTCGATCCACATAGCGGCGAACGCTTGCGCACGGTGGCATCGGGATCGGACAGCCGGGTGGTGTGGGGGATATTGGCCGCCAGCGCCAGAATTTGGCCGGAATAAAGTTTGATCAGATCCTGTTCACCACTCATCTGCCTTGGGCCTTTCAACCTGCGTTCACCGCCTTTACAGATAGGACAAATACCCGGAATTGAAAAGGACCGCAAAAGATGGAGCCGGAATTCGACCCCGCCAGCCTGAAATTTGACGCCAATGGCCTGATCCCTGCCATTGCCCAGGATGCCGCCACCGGCGAGGTGCTGATGATGGCCTGGATGAATGCGCAATCTCTGGCGCGCACGCTGGAAACCGGGCGCGTCACCTATTGGTCGCGCTCGCGCCAGGAGCTGTGGGAAAAGGGGC
>WFQE01000310.1 GCA_015487165.1 Paracoccaceae bacterium
CCTACGGGCGGATCGTGGCAATCACCCGTCAGGTTCTGATCAACGACGATCTCGATGCTTTCACCCGCATCCCCTCGGCCTTTGGCGCGGCAGCAGCCGATCTGGAAAGCGATATCGTTTATGCCATCCTCACGCAGAACCCGACCATGGCCGACAACAAGGCGCTGTTTCACGCCAGCCACGGCAATCTCGGCACCGCCGCCGGTGTGACCGAAACCGCGCTGGGCGAAGCCTACCGCAAGTTCGGCTCGCAAAAGGGGCTGGAAGGCCGCCTGATCTCGATCCTGCCAAGCTACATCATCACGCCGCCGGGTGCGCGGGCCATCGAGGCGCGCAAGCAGATGACCCAGACCACGCCTTCGGCCACCGCCGACGTCAACACCTTTGCAGGACGTTTACAGGTGATCGAGGAGCCGCGCCTTATCCCCGCAACCGGTAATGATCCGTGGTTTCTGGCGGCCGATCCTTCGCGGGTTGATACGATCGAGTATGCCTATCTCGATGGTCAGGAAGGCGTCTACACCGAAACCCGCTCGGGCTTTGAAGTTGACGGCATCGAGATCAAGGCCCGCCACGATTTTGCAGCCAAAGCCATCGACTGGCGCGGTCTGTTCAAAAACGCCGGTGTGTAAATAGCAATTTCAGTATACAAGCCGTAGTTGATTTACTGCACGTGCCAAGGCTACTCTGCTCCTTGAAATTTCAGGAGCAGAGTTTTGAAGGAAATGAGAAAAATATATCTGGTTTCATGCGTTGCGCGAAAAATGCCTTATCCAACAAAAGCCGGAAACCTTTATACATCTCCGTGGTTTATTAAGGCACGTGACCTCGTTGAAAAAACCGGTCAACCATGGTTCATTCTGTCTGCAAAACACGGGCTTGTTTCGCCCGAGACAGTGATTCCATCTTATGAGCAAACTTTGAATACGATGGGCGTTGCGGAACGTCGTGCCTGGGCAATCATGGTTCGAGAGCAAATGGACGAAATCTTGCCGGAAGCGGACGAGGTCACAATTCTCGCAGGTGTAAAATATCGGGAAAACCTGATGTCATACCTTCAGGCACAATTTCCAAAAGTATCGGTACCTATGGAAGGTCTACAGATTGGCCGGCAATTGAGGTGGATGAAAAATGCCAAAACCATCTGATATCACGGCTTTCTATCGGCTCCTCGAGCATCTGGAAACCAAAATGGGCGGTCGTCGACGGCTTGGAGATTGCCATGGGCGAATGCCATGGCCCGAGCGCGGTGTGTATTTCTTCTTCGAACCTGGCGAAAACCGTGGTGACCATGAAAACTCTGCCCGCGTTGTTCGAATTGGCACGCACGCATTAAAAGCCGGTTCGCGAACAACAATCTGGAAACGATTGTGCCAGCATCGGGGAACAGCAAATCCTTATGGTGGGAACCATCGAGGTTCGATTTTCCGGCTATTGGTCGGACAAGCATTAATGCGCCGAAATCCATCACTGGAGTTCCCGAGTTGGGGAAAAGGTTCGAATGCACCAAGAGACACGCGACAGGACGAAAGTCCGCTGGAACAAAAGGTCAGTGACTTTCTCGGCGACATGACTGTCGTTGTGCTTCCGGTCCCGGATCAGGCAGGTCCGGAAAGTCTAAGGGGGCTGATAGAGCGAAATTCAATCGCTCTTCTAAGCGGCTACATTGGCAATGTGTATGATCCTCCGAGCGAAAATTGGCTGGGGTCATATAGCGGGCGCGAAAAAGTAAGGAAGTCAGGCCTTTGGAATAACAACCATGTCGATGAAATCTATGATCCCGCTTTTCTGGACACAATGGAAACGCTGGTGACAAACGCCGGTAACAACTGACAAAACAACTCCGAACGATGTATTTCAGGCGGCCATTTGGTCGCCTGTTTTCGTTTCAATGAAAGGACCCCCCATGAAAAACTATGTTTCTACAGGCGACCGCCTGTCCTTTACCTCGGGTGCCGATATCGCCTCGGGCGACGCGGTGCAGCTTGGCGCGCTGTTCGGCGTGGCCACCGGCGACATTGCCACCGGCGCGGAGGGCACCATCAAGCTGACCGGTGTCTTTGATCTGCCAAAAGCCCCCTCGCAATCCTGGGCGATCGGGGCTAAGGTCTATTGGGATGCCACCAACTGGCGGGCCACAACCACGGCCAGCGGCAACACGCTGATCGGCGCTGCGGCTTTGGCCGTCGGCGGCGGAGCCGCCGAAACTATCGGCCGCGTGCGCCTCAACGGCACGGTCTGATGGCGCTGTCTGATGGGGACGACGGATAATATACTGGCGGCATTGTTCGCCAACCCCGTTATGGGCAAAGCCGCAACGTGGGTCCCGGGGGGCACTGGCCCGGTGCAATCCCTGCGCGTGATCCTGCGTTCGCCCGACACAGTGACCGAATTCGGCGCAGCGCGTATCTGGTCGGAAACCGTGATTGCCGACATTCGAGTGAGCGAGGCCCCGAGCCTTGCGACCGGCGACCGGATCGATATTGATGGCATATCCTACACGGTTCAGGGCGAACCGCTGCGGGATCGCGAGCGCCTGATTTGGACGGTGGAACTGGTGCCGGCATGAAACTGAGCATTAACTTCTCGCCCGATCTGGTGGCGCTGCTGGAGCAGGAGATCAAAGCCGGTGAGCGCGCGGTGACCTCGGCCATGAAATCCGCCGGTGCGGAGTTGAAACAGGACTGGCGCAAACAAATTACCCGCGCGCGGTTAGGCCACCGCCTGCCGCGCACCATCCGTAACCGGACCTATCCGACCAGCGGCGACAGCATCAACGCCGCCGCTCTGGTCTGGAGCAATGCACCGGAAATCCTTAACGCCCATGATCGCGGCGCGCTGATCCGCTCGAAATCCGGCTTCTGGCTGGCGATCCCGACCGAGGCCGCCGGAAAAGGCCGTCGCGGGGCACGCATGACACCGGCGGAATGGGAACGACGGCGCGGCATGCGGTTGCGGTTCATCTATCGCCGCAACGGCCCAAGCCTGCTGGTGGCCGAAAAAGCGCGGATCAACACGCGCGGGACAGCGGTGGCGTCGCGGTCAAAGACAGGGCGTGGGCAGGTTAGCGCGCCGATATTCCTGCTGGTGCCACAGGTGAAGCTGCGCAAACGACTGGATCTGGCGCGGGATGCGGGAAGGGTTGCAGGAACTGTGCCGGGGTTGATTGTGGAGAAATGGGTGGATCAAGCGTGAACCACACTCGGGAAATTTCGGCAGTATGGACATCCGCCCATCATTGGCATATATTGCCATTGACAGGAAAGGATACCCCATGGCCACACGAAACGTCGTTCTGACAGACACGCAATCCAGCCTGGTTGACCGCCTGGTCGAGACCGGCCGTTACCAGAATGCCAGTGAGGCATTGCGCGCAGGTTTGCGCCTTCTGGAGCGCGAGGAAAGCGAAATCGATGCCCTGCGCAACCAGCTCTCGACCGGATTGGCACAAGCCAAAGCCGGTGATCTGGCCGTAGGGAGCGGCGAGGATGCTATCCGGCGCGTTTTTGCAGCCGCGCGGGGCAAGGCCTGATGCCCAAACCCTGGCGGCTGACCCGTCAGGCCGAGGCGTCCCTTCTCGATATCGCCCTCTGGACGATCGATACCTTCGGCCTGCGTCAGGCGCAGGCCTATGAGGAAGACCTTATCGCGCGCTGTTCGGGCATTGCATCGGGCACTGTGCCCTCGCAAAGCTGTCGGGCGATCATCGACCCCGAACTGAAGGAAGATTTGCGCTTTGCCCGCGCGGGGCAGCACTTCATCGTGTTTGTCGAGGACGAGGTCAGCGTGATCATCGTGGATTTTCTGCACAGCAGGAGCAATCTGCCGTCAAAGCTGGCGAGAATACATAGGATCGAACAATGATTACATCATTTCACTCATTGAAAAAATTGTGAGAATTCCCTTGATATGAAGAGTATTGATTCAAAATCATCAGTTTGGCTTACAGGGTTTTGGGGGTTTTCCCCCGAAGAAGAAGGTATTCTGGGGTTTACCGACAAGCGGGACCGAGAACGTCTAATTGGGCAAATTGGCGAACGACAGCTTGTTTGCATATACGGTGCAGCAAGCCCTGAAACCGACAAGAAGCTCGTACACCACCTACTTGGGGTCCTTGAAATAGAACGAACGCCCATCGACTCCTGGGATAAGATGTCGGATGCCGCCAAACAGCGTAATATTGATCTGGGTCGGCAAGAGAAATGGCGATTTGCAATGCCTGTGCGGCGTGCATGGCGCACAACACGCCATCTGGACGTAAAACAAGTTTTCCCTCAGAGTTATGATCCCTCAAATGGCCGGTACATAGCAAGATTTGGGACTTGGCTTGTTCCAGATGAAGCCCAATGGCTCTTGGAAAATGTGCCGTTCACCCAGACAAATGTGTTTGGTGAACCACCTACCACGGTCGATGCTAATTCTGAGCAATCAATAGAAAAGTTCTTGAAACCTTCAGCGGGCGTTTGGGGTGGTTTTGGCAATCGAAACTTTCAAGTTCATGACAAGCCACATCACCTTTATCTTGCCCAATTCAAGAAATCACCTGAGCTCCTAGCTGGCGTACACTTGGAGCGTGGGCAAGGGCTTGTCAAAATAGGGATCAGCGGTGATCTCAAGAACCGTTTGAAAGCTTTGAACTTAAGTTTTCCTGAGACGTCAAGCATCAAGTGGGATCTTATCAGAACAGCTGAATTTCCTAATCGCGATTCCGCTGGCGAAAAAGAAACCCTTTTCAAGAAACTGGCCCTTGAAAAATTTGGGGCAAGATCTCTGGGCCGAGAATTTTTCATAATGGATATGGATAAAGCCGAGAAACTGTTTACAGAATTATCTCCGGTTTCCGGTTTATTGCTGAAGGTTAAGTGATTGTTACCAAAACGGAATACATCTTTTCTTTTTTGGAAAAAGAGTCATGCACCTGTTCTTTCCGGTGACGACTTAGTGATTATTTAGGCAAATAAACCCATGCCCACACTCAGAGAAACCATCCTGCAAGCCCTGCTTGCGGCCCTGCAAACCATGCCCGCAGCAACCGCGCTGCGCGAAGAGGTGCTGCCCGAGCGCCTGCCCGCTGGTGGCCTCGTGATCCTTCGCGACGGTGACCCCGGCACGCCCGAGGTAACGCTGTCGCCATTACAATACCATTACGAGCATCGCGCCGAGATCGAGGTGATTGTACAGGGCAAAACGTCTGGCACGCGAGCAAATACCTTCGACACTCTATTGCAAGCCATCGGCACTGCCCTTGCGTCCGACCGCACCCTCGGCGGGCTTTGTGACTGGGTGGAGGCGCAGGCCCCGCAACCGGTTGATATGCCGGTGGAGGGCGCAGCGGCCCTCAAAGCAGCAATCTTTCCGGTCATCCTGACCTACTCCACGGCCGATCCCCTCGGCTGATCGCCCCACCAAACAAAGGAAACCACTATGGCACGCGCACAAGGCGCGCGGTCGCAACTCGCGGCTGCATTCGAGACGACTTATGGCACGGCTCCGGCAAGCGGATATTTCCGGATGCCGTTTGCCAGTGCATCACTGGGGGCGGAGCAACCCCTGCTGACCTCCGAATTGCTGGGCTATGGCCGCGACCCGCTGGCCCCGATCAAGGACGCGGTGACGGCGGATGGCGACGTGGTGGTGCCGATTGATGCCGAGGCCTTCGGGTTCTGGCTGAAAGCGGCGTTCGGCGCGCCCGTCACCACCGGCACCACCAACAAAACCCATACCTTCAAATCCGGCGGCTGGACCCTGCCGAGCATGGCCATCGAGGTTGCCATGCCGGAAATCCCCCGCTTTGCCATGTATACCGGCTGCGTGCTGGATCAGCTCTCGTGGCAGATGCAGCGCTCCGGCCTGCTGACCGCCACTGCCAAACTGATCGCTCAGGGGGAAAACGTGGCCACCACAACGGCTGCGGGCACCCCGACCACATGGACCCTGCAACGCTTCGGGCATTTCAACGGCTCGATCAAACGGGGCGGCACCGCGCTGGGCAACATCGTCACCGCCGACATCCAGTATGCCAACAACCTCGACCGGATCGAGACCATCCGCGCCGACGGGCGGATTGACGGGGCCGATCCTTCCAATGCCGCACTCACCGGCCGGATCGATGTGCGCTTTGCCGATACCACCCTGATGGATCAGGCGCTGAATGGCTCGGCGGCCAGTCTGGAATTTGCCTACAGCATTTCGGCCAATGTCAGCCTGAGCATCACGGCCCACGAGGTCTATCTGCCCCGCCCGCGCATCGAGGTGCAGGGGCCACAGGGCATTCAGGCCAGCTTTGACTGGCAGGCCGCCTATAATTTCGCCGCCGGACAAATGTGCACGGTGGTCCTAAAAAACCAGATTGCGAGTTACTGATATGCTGAAACTGAACCTGTCCAACGAACCCGAGTGGCTTGACCTTGGCCATGGGGTGCGCGTCCGCCTGTTGCCCCTGACCACGGCGCTGATGGTGGCTGCGCGAAACGATCAATCCATTGCAGACCTGCCCGACGATTCAGGCGACGAGCAAAGTGCACTGGTATTCGCCAAGGCGCTGGGCCGTCTTGCCATCACCGACTGGGAGGGCGTCGGAGATGAGGATGGCACTCCGGTGGATGTCAGCCCCGAGGGCATTGATGCCCTGCTGGATGTCTGGCCCCTGTTCGAGGCCTTCCAGACCGAATATGTGGCGGGCGGTCTGCTGCTGGACCAGGAAAAAAACGTCTCGTCGCCCTTGCCGAGTGGGTCTTCGGCGGGGGCGACAGATATTGCGATGCCTGTATCGGCACCTGCGAAACCTGCCCGCAAATCCTGAACCGGCCACAAACCATTGAAGGCATTCAGATCTGGGATCTGGTCGGTCGCCTTGGCGGACAACTGCGCCTGTCGCCATCCGGCACGATCACCGGTTGGGATTTCGGTGCGGCGCTGGGCATGGCAACGGCGCTCGGGGTCAATCCCGCGCCGGTCGCGGAAATCCTCCCTTTGATAGAGGCGGTGATGGTGCGGGCATTGAACGAACAAAGGGACATGAGTGATGGCTGAAAAACGGGTCTCGGTCCGCTTGGCGGCGGTCGGCGGTGACAAAGTCAAAGCCGAGTTCGAGGGCATCGGGAACGCCGGTCAGCGCGGGATCCGCAAAGTATCCCGTGAAGCCGAAATCGCCAACGCGCGTCTGGCTCGCTTTGCCCGCCGCGCCAAGATCGCCGCCGGGATCATGGCCGCGGCTGCGGTGGCGGCCGGTATTTCCATGGTGCGCTCGAGCCTGCAGACCATCGACGAGCAAGCCAAACTGGCAGCCTCCCTGCGCACCACGACGACGAGCATGCAGGTGCTGGCGCGCGCAGCTGATCTGGCCGGAGTCTCGCAGGGCGAGGTTGAACAAGCTACGATCATGATGACCAAGAGTCTGAGCCAGGCGGCGCAGGGGACAGGTCCTGCGGTGAAAGCATTGGATGCCTTGAATCTCTCCGCTGAGGAGCTTTCCAAGCTGCCGATCGATGAAAAGATGGCTGCCATTCAGGACGCCATCGCCAGGTTCATCCCCACGGCCCAGCAAGCGGCTGTGGCCTCACAGATCTTTGGTTCCCGTGCCGGTCTGATTTTTACCCGCATTGATAGCGCCACCTTGCGGCAGGCCACACAGGACGTGCAGGATTTCGGGGTGGCAGTGTCGGAAAGCGATGCGGCCCAAATCCAGCGTACCAATGATGCGCTGTCGCGCATGGGATTGCTCTGGCGCGGGATTGCCAACCAGCTGGCGGTAGCAGCGGCTCCGGCGCTGGAAGCAATAGCCAATGCCATGGCGGCCATCGGCAAGGTCACCGGCCCGCTCGGGCGCGCCATCAAGGGCCTGTTCAACCATATCGGCGAGATCGCCACCATTGCCGCCACCTTCGCCGCCGTGCTGGGCGGGCGGCTGGTGTTTGCTCTGGCCAGCGCGGCATTGGGGATCAAAGGCGTGTCGATCTCGCTCGTCACTCTGCGCGGTGCGCTCATCCGCACTGGCATCGGCGCACTGATCATCGGCGCGGGCGAGCTGATCTACTGGTTCGGCCGCCTCGTCAAAGGCGCGGGCGGCTTCGGCGAAGCCATGCGCTTGCTCAAGGATGTCGCCATCGAGGTCTGGGAGCGCATCAAGCTCGGCGGCAAATCTCTCGGCGCGGCGCTCTCGTCGGTCTGGGCGCGGATCAAGGCCGGTTGGCTAACGATGCTGGCCAACATCCAGAAGACATGGGCTGATTTTTTGCACGCCATGGCCCGCGGAATTTCCAACATCCCGGGCATGGACAGTGCGATGCTGGCCATCGGCAATGCGGCGATCATGGCGGGGTCCGCCTATTACGAGATGGCCACCACCGCCGAGGACGCACGAAATGCCGCCGACGGGCTGCTAACGTCCTCCCGCGAAATGGCCCAGGCCGCGACCGCACCGCTCACCTCCATGCAGGCCCTGCGTGACGCGATGCGGTCGAGCGCCGAGGATGGCGAGAGCGGTCTTGCGGGCACGACTACCGCTGCGGAGGTTCTGTCCCGCGCGGTTACCGGTGCCGGCGGGGCGGCGCGCGCAGCGGCCGAGGTCGCCAAAACGGCATGGGAGATGGCAGCGGATTCCCTCAAGGATTACGCCACCAAGGCCGCCAATGTCGGCAAGGGGATCGGCGATGCGCTGGTCGGGGCTTTTACGAGCGCGGAAAACGCCGTCGGCGAATTCGTCAAAACCGGCAAGCTGGACTTCCGGTCGCTGGTGACCTCGATGCTGGCCGATCTCGCCAAACTGTCGGCACGCAAGTTCATCCTCGGCCCGCTGGCGAACGCCCTGTCGGGTGCGCTTGGAAACCTCGGCGGCATTTTCGCGCCGGTACTGCACGCGGGCGGTATGGTTGGTGGGGCAGCGCCGCAGCGCATGGTACCGGCCATGGCTTTTGCCGGCGCTCCCCGCATGCATGGCGGTGGCTGGGCCGGTCTAAAACCGGATGAAGTTCCCGCCATTCTGCAAAAGGGCGAACGGGTGCTGAACCGGCATGAGGCTCAAGGCTACGGGCAAAGCTCCGCCCAAAACATCACCATCAACATCCAGACCCGCGATGCGGAAAGCTTCCGGCAATCGCGCACGCAGGTCTCGGCCGACATTGCCCGTGCTGTCGCCATGGGCCGGAGGGGCATGTGAGGGCTTCCCGAAAAGTGGGGACCGGTTTTCGGATAAGAAGCATGAACAAGGATAAACCTTAATGGCGTTTCACGAGGTTCGCTTTCCGGACAATATCAGCCGTGGCGCGCGCGGTGGGCCGGAGCGGCGCACGCAAATTGTCGAGCTGGCCTCGGGTGACGAGGAGCGCAATGCCAGCTGGGCCAATTCGCGTCGCCGCTATGACGCTGCCTATGGCATCCGTCGCGCCGACGATCTGGCCGCCGTGGTAGCATTCTTCGAGGCCCGCAACGGGCGGCTCTACGGGTTTCGCTGGAAAGACTGGGGTGATTACAAATCGTGTTTGCCGTCGGGCGAGCCATCCGCAACCGATCAGGAGATCGGCATTGGTGATGGCACCACCACCGTGTTTCAGCTGGTGAAAGCCTATTCATCCGGCGCGCAAACATGGACCCGGAGCATCACAAAGCCGGTGGCTGGCACCGTAACTGTGGCGCTGGATGGTGTTTCACAGGCTGCGGGGTGGTCCGTGGACACGATCACCGGCCAGA
>WFQE01000311.1 GCA_015487165.1 Paracoccaceae bacterium
CTAATATGCGATCTGTAGCCACTACAGATGCAAGGATTATTTCCATGGCCAAGATCACAGATTCGCGAGGATATGCGATTGGCGAGATGTCAAAACTGACCGGGGTGAATATCGAAACCATCCGCTATTATGAGCGTATCGGGCTGATGCCCCACCCGGACCGGACCGCTGGCGGCAACCGGCAATATAACCAAAGCCAGCTCAAACAATTGTTTTTCATCAAGCGCGCCCGCGAGCTGGGGTTCAGCATCCGCGAGATACGCGCCTTGCTGGCCATGGCGCTTGATAGCGGGTTTACCTGTAGCGAGGTGCATGGCATGACCATTGAGCACCTTGCCTCGGTGCAGGAAAAGATCACCAGCCTGCAACGGCTGGAACAAGCACTAACCAGAATGGCCGCTGAGTGCAGCCGGGGCGATGTGCCCGACTGCCCGATTTTAGACACGCTTTTTGAGTTGGCATGAATAAAGCGCAAGGGGAGAATTTAGGCCGAGGCACAATAAATCATCTGTTGCACATCATGCTTTAATCGCCTAAATCCGAGCCACCACCGGCGGCGAGTTGGCGGAGTGGTTACGCAGCGGATTGCAAATCCGTGTACACCGGTTCGATTCCGGTACTCGCCTCCAATGTTTTCAAAGGGTTAGCAGGCTCTGGGAAAACGATGTGGAAATGTTTTCACTTATGTTTTCACGTTTCCCGCTTTGTTCCCCCAACGCGGCGCGCATCCTGAGCTGCCTGCGCACGGGCTTTTTGGCGAGCTGCACCCGCATATCTGACCACAGAAGCGCGACTCGTATGGCCGGTTACCGCCATAATCAAATCATCCGACAATCCCAAAGCAGCCAGTTCCGACGCAGTCGTGTGGCGCAATGCGTGGATGTCATAATCCTCCGCCCCGATTTCCTTGCGCACCTTCATCACCGCAAAAGCTGCCGCACGATAGCTGACCGGCTGGCTGTCGGGTTGCGAAAGGATGAACAACCCGTCGCGCGGCGTGCGCTCCAGCACGGCCGAAAGCTGCGGCGTAAACGGGATCCATAAATCTTTGCCCGTTTTACCCTGCCGCACATTGATTCCCCCCTCCTCGATATCCGACCAGCGCATTTTGCGCACGTCGCCAATTCTCTGACCCGTGCCGAGGCACAGCTCGAATATCAGCAAGGCCCGCCCGTCAGCCTTCTGGCGGTAGGTCTCGATCAAATCCACCGGCCAGGGCTTGCGTGGCGGGGTTTTGCTTTTCAGCAACGAAACACCCTTGGCAGGGTTGCGCTCGATCCAGCCAAGATCGATGGCGTGTTCAAAAAGCACGCGGATCACCTGCACCAGATAATTCGCCCAGCGAACCTTGTCGGCATTGTCCATCTGCATCTGGATCACATGGCGGCGCTGCATTTTTGACGGGTCCAGCTTGCCCATCTTGTCGTTGAAATACATCAGGCACTTGTCATATTCCTTCCGCGTGCGCGAGGCCAGCTTGGCAAACCGGTGGCTGCGTTTGTAGCTGGCGGTCAGAACTGCAAAACTTCTCTTTGCGGGCAGCGGTTTCCGACCCTTTTTGGCCTCGGTATAGCGAACCAGAAAATCCGGAGATTCCGGATCGGGCAAGGCCGTGCGTTCGCCCATACGCTCAAAGTACCAGTATGTTTTGCCCCGCGCCTTTTTCGTGCGCAAATATGGAAGGTCAATCCTCTTCAACTCGCAAAATCCACCATGTCAAACCCGTCGTCGGGCGGTTCCTTGTCCTTGGTGATAACGCGTATTTCAGGGCCGTTGACAACATAGCCAAAGACTTCCAGCCCGGCTTTCTGCGCTGCATTCAACACACGGGCGATTTCCGACTGGGTCGGGGCGCGCAAGGCTTTTGCCGGTTCCGCCATCATCCCGCCTCCGACCAGCAACATTCACCACCGTCCAGAATGTTCGCAGCCGCCCGCATCCAGTTGCGCGGCAGCTCGTCGAGGGTCTCGGCCATGGCATGCACCCCGAACACCTGCAGCGAGAGCAGCGCGGGCTCGTAGAAGCCGGACACGTCGGACGGCAGGTCCCAGCGGCCGCCATGGGCAACTACGGCACGTTTCAGAATTAACAGCCGGTGGCGCTGGGCGCAGACGTCCAGTTCGGCCAGCAGTTCCGCAATCCGGCCGGTATCAATTCCGTATTCGGTCATTGCCCATCCCCCAGAACATCAAGGGTCATCAGGCCGGTTTCGGTAATTGCTGCGGATCGCTCCGGTGCACGCCCGATCCGGTCTAGCAACCCGTCGGCGCAGAGCTGGTCGATCACGTCGCTCCGGTGTTCCCGCTTGCATGTCGAATGTTCGCCAACCCAAAGCCCGCAAAACTCGCTCAGGCCACCAAGGTTGATCGACAGCCGCGCGTCCTCGAGCGCTTGCAGATGGGTTTCGGGAAAATGGTCTGAGGTTTCCACTTCGCGCCACCGGTTCATACCACGTCCCTCCGTGCGGGCGTGTGGCGGCCACACAGGCGGTTCAGGCCCGACTGGCTGATACTCTGTCCCCGTGCGGATTTCAGGGCCGCCCAGGCCCAGCGC
>WFQE01000312.1 GCA_015487165.1 Paracoccaceae bacterium
AGGGGTGATGTGGGTGTCAGATCAACCACGCATGCGCCCTCCTTCAGGGTCGAGGAATACCGGAGCGCAGATCTCGCACAACGTTTCGACGCTGCGCAGGTGGTCATGCATCAGGATCCGCTGGCCGATGCGCCCGCGCCCGCCCCTCAGCAGCGCCAGCGCGATCGGGTGGCCCAGATGGGGCGAAAAGCACTGGCTGGTGATCACGCCCTGGTCATGCTCGCGGTCAACAGGGTCGCCGGGGTTGAACAGATGCGCCCCGCCCAGCAACAGTTTCGACGCCCCCGCCGGCTTCAGCCCGACCAGCTGCATCCGGTCGGGCGCGCGCAGGGCGGGCCGGTCGGCCATCACCCTGCCGATGCATTCCTTGCCCGCCATCATGCGGCCCATGCCAAGATCATCCAGCGTCACCCTGCCGTCGATTTCGGCATGAGTCAGGAAACCCTTTTCCAGCCGCAACACATTGAGCGCCTCAAGCCCGAACCAGTCGCCCCCTTCGGTGCGCGCGCATTCCTGCAGCGCCTCGGCCAGAGAGGGGCCGTATTGCGCGGGTACGGCCAGCTCGAACCCCAGCTCGCCCGAATACGAGATACGGAACAGGCGCGCGGAAACCTTGCCGATCTTGACCTCGCGCCATGACATGAAGGGCATGGCGTCGTTGGAAATGTCGGCGCGTGTCAGGGTTTGCAATAGCGCGCGCGCCTTCGGGCCGGCGATGGCGAATTGCGCCCAGGCCTCGGTCACGTCAACAAGCTGCACGTCGAGATCAGGCCACAGCACCTGCGCACAAAATGTCAGATGCCGCCAAACCTGATCATGCGCGCCCGTGGTGCTGGTCAGCAGGAAATGCCGTTTGCCAAGGCGGGCAACCGTGCCGTCATCCATCACGAAACCGTCTTCGCGCAGCATCACGCCATAGCGCGTGCGCCCGACCGCCAGTTTCGACATGGTGTTGACATAGATCCGGTCGAGAAATTCCGCGGCGTCGCGCCCCTGCACGTCGATTTTGCCCAGCGTTGTCATGTCGCAGATGCCGACGGTTGCGCGCACCATACATGCCTCGCGGTCACAGGACTGGCGCCATGTGGTTTCGCCGGAGCGCGGATACCATGCGGGGCGCTGCCACAGGCCGAGTTCAACAAATTCGGCGCCGCGTTTGCGGGCCAGCGCATCCGAAGGCATCAGGCGTTCGGGGGCAAAACCCTTGCCCGCGCCATGTGCCCCCAGCGCCGCCATCGAAACCGGCACATAGGGCGGGCGAAAGGTTGTCGTGCCGACATCGGGGATGCTGCGGTGCTGAAGCGCGGCCATGAGCGCCAGCGCCGCCATGTTGGCCGTCTTGCCCTGATCGGGGGCCATGCCCAGCGTGGTATAGCGTTTCAGATGTTCGGATGCGCGAAAATTCTCGCGATGGGCCTGCGCGATATCCTTGGCGGTCACGTCATTCTGGAAATCCACCCAGGCGCGCCCCTTGCCCTTGGTGACATGCCAGAAGGGCGCGCCTTCGGTCGGGCCGTCGGAACAATGCGGCAGCCGGATCTGTGGCGCGTTGCGGCCATGCTCGGCAATCACGGCACGCGCCGCCGCAAGGCCCGATTTCAGCGCGTCGCGGGTTGTCTGCTGGCCTGCCACGGCACCGGCCGCCCGCATGCCCGGCACGGCCCCGTCGGCAGGCACAAAGGCATTGATGTCGTCGCGCCAGACGGGACGCGCGCCAATGTGGCAGGACAGGTGCAGCGCGGGTGCCCAGACCCCCGCAACAGCAAGGCAGTCGGCGCGCAGCTTTCGCCTGCCGCTGGCGGTCTGCACGGTGATTTCCCGCAGCCGCAACCGCCCCCTGGTGCCGATGACCTGCGCGCCGCTCAGCAGCGGATAGTCGCCCTGCGGCGTTGCATCCGCACGTGTGTCGATGACAGCGGCGACCTCGACACCGGCCGCCTGAAGATCCACCGCCGTCAGGTGGCCCGTGTCGTTATTGGCAAATATGGCCACAGACTGCCCGGCTGCCACGGCAAACCGGTTCAGATAGCTGCGCACCGCGCCCGCCATCATCACGCCGGGACGATCATTGCCGGGGAATATGATCGGCTGTTCGATCGCGCCGGTGGCTAGGATGACATGGCGCGCATTGATCCGCCAGAAGATCTGTTCGGGCACATCGGCAGGCGCGGCGGGCAGATGGTCGGCCACGCGCTGCACCGCGCCATAGATGCCCCCGTCATAGGTGCCGGTCACGGTGGTTCGGCCCATCAGGCGGACGTTTTCCATCTGGCGCAGCTCGGTGACAACGCCGGCAGCCCATTCATTGCCGGGCTGGTCGTCCAGATGGATCCGCTCGGTATTCAGGCGGCCTCCGAACAGAAAATCCTCGTCCGCAAGGATCACGTCCAGACCCGCGCGACCGGCCACCAGCGCCGCGATCAGCCCCGCAGGCCCCGCGCCGATCACCAGCAGGTCGCAATGGGCAAAGCCCTTGTCGTGCAGCCTGTCATCAGGCTCGGTCCCCAATTCGCCCAACCCGGCGGCGCGGCGGATAAAGGGCTCATACACCCGATCCCAAAAGGAACGCGGCCACATGAAGGTCTTGTAATAGAACCCCGCGCCGAAAAACGGCGACAGCAGGTCGTTGACCGCCAGCAGGTCGAAATCGAGCGAGGGAAAACGGTTCTGCGACCGCGCGTCGAGGGCGCGATACAGCTCTTGCGTGGTGGCGCGCAGGTTTGGGATGGCGTGATTGCCGCGCGTGACAGTCACCAGCGCGTTCGGCTCTTCCGAGCCGGCGGTCATGATGCCGCGCGGGCGGTGATACTTGAAGCTGCGCCCGACCAGATGCCGCCCATTGGCCAGCAGGGCCGAGGCCAGCGTATCGCCCGCCAACCCCAGCAGGGTTTCGCCGTCAAAGGTAAAGGGCAGCTGGCGGCTGCGGTCGATCAGCCCGCCCTGGGCAAGGCGGCTCATGGCATGCCCCCCTTGTCTGTGGCCAGACGGACCGACAGGAATTCATGGGTTGTCACATTGCGCGTGGCCACCAGCCAGGCGCCGCAGCCATGGGCGTGAAACCACAGCTCGCGATTATCACCCGCCGGATTGTCGCGCATATAGACGTAATCAAGAAATTCCTGCGCCGCCTCGGGTGCATCCGGGTCGGGGCGGTCGGCAAGGCTGGCCGCGCCCTGATAGTGGAATTCACGGATGTCGCGCGCACCGCAAAGAGGGCAGTGGAGTTTCATTTGGGGTGCTCCTGTTCGCCAAGGCCACGCCCGACCGACAGGTCGGGCAGCGCACCCACCTCGGGGCGCGCGCAGCCCTTGTTTTCGGGACAAGGCAGATCAACCATGTCTGTTCGCCTAATGCAGATTCGGCGTTGCACCTGTTGCCTCCTCGTCGATCACCGCGCCGCGCGCGAAACGGTCCAGCCTGAATTTCGTGGCCGCGGGATGCGGGTTGCCGGTCGCGATCAGATGGGCAAATACATGCCCGCCGCCCGGCACCGCCTTGAAGCCGCCATAACACCAGCCGCCATTGAAAAAGAGCCCCTCGACCGGCGTGCGGTCGATGATTGGCGAGCCGTCCATCGTCATGTCCATGATGCCGCCCCAGCTGCGCAGCATGCGGGCGCGCCCGATCATCGGCATGAGCGCCATGCCGGCCTCGGCCACATGCTCGACAATCGGCAGATTTCCCCGCTGGGCATAGGAATTATAGCCGTCGATATCGCCCCCAAAGACCAGCCCGCCCTTGTCGGACTGGCTAATATAGAAATGCCCCATGCCGAAACTGATCACCGTATCGATCACGGGTTTCAGCCCCTCGGTCACAAAGGCCTGCAACACATGGCTTTCGATCGGCAGCCGCAGCCCGGCCATCGCCGCAACCTGGCTGGAACGCCCGGCAACCGCCATGCCCACCTTGCCCGCGCCGATATGGCCGCGCGTGGTGTCAACGCCGGTCACACGCCCCTGCGCGATGCGAAATCCCGTGACCTCGCAATTCTGGATCAGATCGACGCCCAGCCGGTCGGCCGCCCGCGCATAGCCCCAGGCCACCGCGTCATGGCGCGCGGTGCCGGCCTCCCACTGCATCAGCCCGCCCTTGAGGGGGAAGCGGGGATCGTCGAAATTCAGATAGGGGATATGGCGGCGCAGGGTTGCGGCATCCCACAGCTCGGCCCCGTCGCCCTGCATCAGGTTCATGTTGCCGCGTCGCGCCAGCGCATCCAACTGGCCGTCGGAGTGGGCCAGCAGGATGCAGCCGCGGCGTGACAGCATGACGTTATAGTTCAGCTCGGCCGACAGGTTCTGCCACAGTTTCAGGGAATGGGAATAGAATTCGACATTGCCATCCAGCATGTAGTTGGCGCGCACGACCGTCGTGTTGCGCCCTATATTGCCGCCGCCGATCGTGCCCTTTTCCAGCACCGCGACATTGGTGATGCCATGTTCACGCGCCAGATAATAGGCCGTCGCCAGCCCGTGCCCGCCGCCGCCGATGATGATGACGTCGTAATGATCCTTGGGCGCGGGGTCACGCCAGACAGGCGCCCAGCCCCTGTTGCCGGTCAGCCCGTTCAGAAATACCTGAAATCCCGAATACCGCATCCTGCCCCTTCCGCCATTGGACGACATGAAAGAACAGGATGGCGCGGGTTGCAAGATCGTTCGCGATTACATGCGATGATTATTTTACAAGGGTATAGGCCAC
>WFQE01000313.1 GCA_015487165.1 Paracoccaceae bacterium
CGAGAGTGCCTCGTCGGCGGCCAGCGCAAGCTTGAAGCGCCGCATCGCCAGCCAGCTCTCGAACCGCCCGTTGCGTTGCGAGGCCAGCAGGTGAGCGTTCATCGATTCGTCCTGCCTGTTGATCCAAGCAGCAACGGCAGCGGTGAAGTGGCCAAGCGACGAGCCGGGCGTGCGGGCCAGGAATTCCTCCGCCACGTCGGCGCAATAGGCTGCGATCTTCCGGCGGGTCGGTTCGGGCTGCAGGATGGCCAGCCGCGAGCGCAGCGCATCATCACAGGACAAGAACAGGATCTGGTTGGCACGCAGCGTTGCAGGAGGGCGCTGCGGGGGATTGTCGCGCAGCCATCTCAGCCGCTCCGAAGCCGGTGCCTGCGACATCACCGTGACCTTGTATTCGGGGATCAGAAGCCAGCCGGCCCAGATGCCGAGAAGAAGAAAAACCGGGATCAGGAAAAGGGCGAGGCGCATGGGCGGCAATACGGTTAACGGTTGGGTGCACACTTACACGCTGTACGGGTTCCGCAGTCAAGAGGTTCCCGCAAACTTCAGCAAGTGTCCCACGGTCTGGTATAAATTCCGCCGGCAGCGCGAGCTGAGCGGAGCCTTCGCGTAGCGAAGCGAGGCCCGCGCGGGTCGCTTGGCGGCCATGGTTGTTCTTCGGCCAAGGTTTGGTTTGCCGACCCAACCTGTGACCGAGGAGATCAACCATGACCAAGGACACTTTATCAGAGACCGCGGCCCTTGGGGCGCTTTTGTCAGTGAACTGGCCCCCATTTTGACCGGACAGCTGAGCCTGAACCTGGAGGCTTCTTTGGTTGCCGCCCGTAATGCAAGACGTTTCTGATCCTTTGAACATGTGGTCGAGTGCCTTCTTCTTTCAGGCCTTTGGATGCGGCGGTTCTGGGAGCCGCTGGCCGGTATGGTGATCTGCGGACCGGGTCCATATCTTAGGCACGAACTGTTGCGTTCATAGCCTCCCACTGGTTTTCCCGATCCAGATCTGCTCGATCATATTGCCCATTCGGGTCGTCGACTTCTCACACTCCGTCGACCGACGTCAGCTTGTCGTTCGCAGCATGAAGGTCATGCAGCCGCCACCGACGCCGGATCTCTGTAATCTTCCTTTTTTGTCAGCATTGCCCAGATCTGGCGCGCCATCTTGTTCGCCAGCGCAATGGCGACCAGCATCCGTGGTTTCCTTGCAAGCATACGTGCCAGCCATGATCCCTCGCAGATCGATCTGCGCCCCAGCCAGTTCAGTCGCGACATCGCGCCGATGATCAGGAGCCGACGGATATCGGCCTGTCCCGCCTTCGAGATGCGCCCAAGGCGCTCTTTGCCACCAGAAGAATGTTGGCGTGGGACCAGTCCCAGCCAGGCCGCGAAATCGCGACCGCATCTGAAGCCTTCCATTGCAGGCGCAAATGCCTCGACAGCCAGTGCCGTCAATGGCCCGACCCCGGGCATCGTTTGCAACCGTCGCGCGATACCCGTTTGTGCAGAGATTTTCTTGATTTTCTTCATCCTGGCCTCGATCCGGTCGGTCTTCTCCGTAATCTGCTTGATCAGATCGCGGCATTCTTCGCGCACCAGCTCTGGAAGATCGCTGTTCGGCGCTTCGACGATCGTCTCGATCCGTTTGATCCGGCCAATCCCTTGTGGCACGATGTGACCGAATTCATAGAGTACTGCGCGCAGAGCGTTCACCAGTTCAGTGCGCTGGTGAACGAGCCTCTCGCGAGCCCGAAACAGGATTGCCCTGGCCTGCTGTGCCTCTGTTTTCGGTTCAACGAAGCGCATCTCGGGGCGCTGCGCCGCAATCACGATCGCTTCCGCATCCGCAGCATCGTTCTTTTGTCGCTTTACGAAGGGTTTCACATACTGCGGTGCGATCAACTTCACCTCGTGGCCCAGCGTTTTCATTTCCCGGGCCCAGTAATGCGCACTGCCACAGGCTTCCATCACGACGATAGCTGGCGGCTGCTCTGCCATGAACCGTGGAAACTGTGTCAATCGGCATTCAAACCTGACCCCCTATCGGCCTCCAACTTTGACCCCTTTGGCACTGAGCAGGCCCGTCGCTGCGTAGTCTTCATGTAACGCAGCGGCGGCGGGCCTGCGGGGTTGGGGATTGGCGTTATGCCCGGTTCTTGAAGCGCCAGCTTTCGTTTCCGGTCTCAACGATTTCGCAGTGATGTGTGAGCCGGTCGAGGAGAGCGGTTGTCATCTTGGCGTCGCCGAAGACGCTTGGCCATTCACCGAAGGTGAGGTTTGTGGTGACGATGATCGAGGTGCGTTCGTAGAGCTTGCTGATGAGGTGGAACAGCAGCTGACCGCCGGTCTGAGCGAAGGGCAGATAACCCAGCTCGTCGAGGATCAGGAAGTCGAGGCGGGAGATCAGATCGGCGGTCCGGCCTTGGCGTTCTGCACGGGCCTCGGCATCCAGCTTGTTGACCAGGTCGACAACATTGAAGAACCGGCCTCTGCGCCCGGCTCGGATGCACGCCCTGGCGATGCTGACGGCGAGATGGGTCTTGCCAGTGCCAGTGCCGCCGATCAGCACGAGGTTGCGCTGGTGGTCTAGGAAGTCGCCGGTAGCCAGATCGCGGATCAGGGTCTCGTTGACCTCAGCCGCCTCGAAGTCGAACTCTTCCGTTCACCGGGAAATTGATC
>WFQE01000314.1 GCA_015487165.1 Paracoccaceae bacterium
CCCTTCCAATGCAAGCAGGAGGCGCCCCATCGGGCGCCTCTTTTCCTGTCGGGGCTATTTTGACTGGGCTGTCAGCTGGTCCCGATCATAGGCAACCAGCCCCAGCTTGCGCGCGGCGGCCAGCGACAGGATATCGGTATCCATGCCCAAGGCCCGCTGGAAACGTCTTACCGCCTTTTGGGTGTGTTTGTCGTACAGGCCGTTGATCGGCCCCTTGTACAGCCCCCGCACCTGCAATGCGCGCTGCAGGGAGGCGGTGAAATCCTCGACCATGTCCTTGCGGCAGGGGATCCTGATCCATTCCGCCTGACGTTCCCGCAGGATCTGCTGGCTGGTTTCCGTCCGGTAGGCCGCCGGCTGTTTGAGCTTGCCATTGGTGTCGTAACTTGGCGCGCGTACAAGGATGTGCTTGGTGATCGTCTCGATCAACGCGGGAGAGGTCGTTTTCTTGTAGCATTCGCCCGGTTTGGCCCAAGGGGGGGCGACGATAACCTCTTGTTCGGTCAATGAGGCAGACATGTCTGTAATGCCCGAGATTTGCATCCCGGAACAGCCTGCAAGCAGGATCATGCCCGCAAGGGCACGGTATCTGGATGGGAAATTCATTCTGCTCGTCCCCATTTTTTGCCATGTTATCCTGAAAAACAGCAGGCAACAAAGAAAAATGCCTATTTTTCCGGGCCTGGTTGCGCCAGCTGGTCAAGCAGGTGGGAAATGTCTTCGATCTGTCGCGCGATGACATGCACCACGGCCCCCTCGCGCTGGAGTGTTCCGGTCACGCGCAGAAGGCGGCCGGCAATGACCGCGCGACGGTACTTTTCATAAAGCTTCTGCCATACGACGACATTCGCAATGCCGGTTTCATCCTCAAGCGTCAGAAAGATCACCCCCTTGGCCGTGCCCGGCCGCTGCCGCACCAGCACCAGCCCGGCAACCGTGACCAGCGCGCCTTCGGGGGGCTCGTTCAGGCGGGCATGAGGCAGCGCGCTGGGCGGGCGCGGCCAGTTGTTTTCGGCAGATGCAGGCATGAGAACAAGAATAGAACAAAAAAATACGATGACAAGAGATTTACCTTTCATCAGCACAGGGCGGCAAAAAAGCGTCTGGTCAGCCGAAAACGCCTGTAATACAGAGGTTCCGGTTCCCGGATCGGGTAAAGAGGAAGACGATGGCAAAGATCACCTATATCGAACATGATGGCACCAAACATGTCGTCGAGGTTGCCAACGGGCTGACCGTCATGGAAGGCGCCCGCGACAACAACATACCCGGTATCGAGGCGGATTGCGGCGGCGCCTGCGCCTGCTCGACCTGCCATGTCTATGTGGACGAGGCCTGGGTTGCCAAGCTGCCGCCCAAGGACGCCATGGAAGAGGACATGCTTGATTTTGCATGGGAACCGGACCCGGTCCGTTCCCGCCTGACCTGCCAGGTCAAGGTGACCGACGATCTTGACGGGCTGGTGGTCCATTTGCCCGAAAAACAGATCTGATGTTTCGGGCGGCGATCTTTTCCCTTGCCGCCCTTCTGGCCGTTCCCGCCCAGGCGGACATAATTGACGCCCGCTTTGATCGCCCCACGACGCGTTATGATCACGGCATCCTTGGCGATGCGATCGAATGGGGCATGCTGCGCATCATTACCCGCGACCTGCGGCAGACAAGGATCATCCTGCCAGAAAGCAGGGTGTTCGAGGATATCAAACCGCGCCTGGCCGATGTCGATGGGGACGGCAATGACGAGGTGGTCGTTGTCGAGACCTCGCTTGAACTGGGCGCGCAGCTGGCGATCTATGACGAAAGCGGCAAGATAGCCGCAACCCCGTTCCTTGGTCGCCCCCACAGATGGCTGGCCCCGGTCGGTGTGGCCGATCTTGACGGCGACGGGCGCCCCGAAATCGCCTATGTGGAAAAGCCGCATCTCAGCAAGACCCTGAAAGTCTGGCGGTTCACGAACGGCAAGCTGACACAGCTGGCCAGCCTGCCAGGCCTGACCAATCACCAGATCGGCTGGGATTTCATTGTTGGCGGCATTCGCGATTGTGGCAGTGGCCCCGAAATCATCACCGCCGATGCCAACTGGAAAAACGTCATGGCAACCCGCCTGAACCGCCGGCAGCTGACCACCCGCCGCCTTGGCCCGGTGAAAAGCACGGCCAGCTTCCGACGCGCGCTTGCCTGCGAATTCTAGGGCCTATTCGCCCAACGCCCGCCAGCCGATATCGCGCCGGCAGAACCCCTCGGGCCAGTCGATGGCGTCCACCATTTCATAGGCCAGATCACGGGCCTTGCGCAGGCTCGGGGCACGTGCGGTCACGTTCAGCACCCGCCCGCCGACCGCCCGCAGACGCCCGTCAGACAGTTTGGTGCCCGCGTGAAACACCTGTTGTGACGAGGTCGAGGGCAGATCGTCCAGCCCGCGAATTTCGGAACCCTTTTCATAGGCCCCTGGATAACCCTTTGCCGCCATGACCACGGTCAGCGCATGGTCGTCTGCAAAGCGCGCGCGCACCTCATCCAGACGATCCTCGGCGCAGGCCAGCAGCAGGTCGAGCACCTGCGCTCCCAGCCGCATCATCAGCACCTGACATTCCGGGTCGCCGAACCGCACATTGTATTCGACCAGCCGCGCCTGCCTGTCGGCAATCATCAGCCCGGCATACAGAACCCCCTGATACGGGGTGCCGCGGCGAGCCATCTCGCGCAGCGTGGGGCGGATGATCCGGTCAAGCACCTGTTCCTGCAAACTGTCCGTCAGGATTGGCGCCGGCGAATAGGCGCCCATGCCGCCGGTATTGGGGCCCTTGTCTCCCTCATATGCGCGCTTGTGGTCCTGTGCCGTGCCCATGGGCAGGCAGGTTTCGCCATTGCACAGAACAAAGAACGAGGCCTCTTCGCCCTCCATGAATTCCTCGATCACCACCTCGGCACCGGCCGCGCCGAACTGGCCGGAAAACATGTCGTCGATGGCTGTCAGCGCCTGTTCTTCTGTCATGGCAACGATCACACCCTTGCCGGCGGCTAGCCCGTCTGCCTTGACCACGATCGGCGCTCCTTGGGCGCGGATATGGGCGCGCGCGGCATCGGCATTGTCGAAACGCGCCCAGGCGGCAGTTGGCGCCTTTGCCGCATCGCAGATTTCCTTGGTAAAGGATTTCGACGATTCCAGCCGCGCCGCCGCCTGTGACGGCCCGAAACACAGGATGCCCGCCGCCCGCAGCTTGTCGGCAACCCCGGCGGCCAGCGGGGCCTCGGGGCCGATCACCACGAAATCCACGGCGTTCTCGACACAGAAATCCCTGACTGCGCCCCCGTCCAGAATGTCGAGATCGGCGCAATCGGCAATCAGATCCATTCCCGCATTACCCGGCGCACAGATCAGCCGGTCGCATTTAGGGTTCTGCTTGATGGCCCAGGCCAGGCTGTGCTCGCGCCCGCCGCTGCCAAGGATGAGGATGTTCATGCGCGCCCCCGCTGCCAACTGTCTTGTTGCCGGGCTTCTAGCGCAACCCGCCAGTGGGGGCCAGAGGCCGAAATGCTCCGGTTGCTTCTTCTTTGTGCAAATACTCTCGGGGGTGCGGGGGCAGACAGCCCCCGCCAGTGCCAGCGGAAAATGCCGGAGCCTCCGGCGGGAGTATTTCTGCAAAGAAGAAGCCGGATGCCCGCACTTGCATTTGGCTGGTTCACGGGGGACAAGTGGGCCATGACGGATCTGATCGAAGACGAAGGCATACCGGGCAACGCGCCCGAATTCACGGTTTCCGAGATCTCGGGCGCCATCAAGCGTGTGGTCGAGGGCGAGTTTTCCCATGTCCGCGTGCGCGGCGAGCTGGGCCGCATCGCGCGCCCGCGTTCCGGGCATGTCTATCTGGATCTCAAGGACGATCGCGCGGTTCTGGCGGGCGTCATCTGGAAAGGCGTTGCCGCGCGCCTTGCCATGCAACCCGAAGAGGGGATGGAGGTCGTCGTCACCGGGCGCCTGACCACATTCCCGGGGCAGTCGCGCTATCAGATCGTGATCGAGACCATGGCGCCTGCAGGCGTGGGTGCGCTGATGGCAATGCTGGAAAAGCGCAAGAAACAGCTTGCGGCCGAAGGGCTGTTCGATGCGGCGCGCAAGAAACCCCTGCCGTACCTGCCCGAGGTGATCGGGGTCGTGACTTCACCCTCGGGGGCGGTGATCCGCGATATCCTGCACCGGCTGCGCGACCGTTTTCCGCGCAAGGTGCTGGTCTGGCCGGTGGCCGTGCAGGGCGAGAAATGCGCCCCCGAGGTTGCCGCCGCAATCAGGGGGTTCAACCGTCTGGCGCCCGGTGGCCCGTTGCCGCGGCCCGATGTTCTGATCGTGGCGCGCGGCGGGGGCTCGATCGAGGATCTCTGGGGGTTCAACGAGGAAATCGTTGCCCGCGCCGCTGCCGAAAGCGACATTCCCCTGATTTCGGCGGTCGGACATGAAACCGATACCACGCTGATCGACTATGTCGCCGACCAGCGCGCCCCCACGCCCACGGCGGCGGCGGAAATTGCCGTGCCGGTGCGTGCCGATCTGATGGCGCATCTGGCACAGCTTGAGGAACGCCGCCGCCGGGCGCTGGCGACACAGCTGCAGAACCGGCGTCAGAGGTTGCGCGATCTGGCACGCGCCTTGCCGCGCCCGGCCGATATCGTTGCCGCCCATCGGCAGCGGCTGGACCATCTTTCGGATCGCCTTCCGCGGGCGTTGCAGGCGTTGGCGCAGACGCGCCGCACCGAATTTACCCGGCACGCGGCAGGGCTGCGTTTGCCGCTGTTGCGCCAGATGGTCAGCCAGAGGCGCGATAAACTGAACGCGGTATGGGAAAAGTTGTGCCGCGCTGCGAAAACCGGGGTCGAAACGCGCCGCGCGCAGCTGGATTCGCTGGAGCGCCTGCGTCTGACACTTGGCTATCAGGCCACACTTGCCCGCGGTTATGCGGTGGTGCGGGACGATGGTGGCAGGTTGGTGGCCAAATCTGCAACCGCACGTGCGGCCTCGGCCCTGGAGATCGAGTTTCACGACGGCCGTGTGCCGGCAATTCCCACAGGCAGGCCGTCAGGCCGGTCGGGCAAGGGCGGCAAGAGCGGGCCCAGCGGTCAGGGTAGCCTGTTCTGAGCCAAGGCAGCCATCACGGCCGAAAAATCACGAGCCCACATCAGGGGCGCTGCACCGGAGTGGGCTGGTGTCTTTCCAGATGACGGTCAGATCCTCTACGGGTTCGCGGCCCATTGCCCGCGCCGCAATGCCATCGGGTTTTTTCAGGAAAAGCCAGCATTGTTCATCGGACTCCCCCTCGTAGACAAAGCATATCTGCATACCGCGCGCATGCCATACCCCCTTGCTGCAGCTTCCATCGGCATAGCGCCATATCGACCTGTCGCCCGGCAGATACTGTTCGGCCCCGTAGGGTTTGCCGGATTGCTCGAAATAAAGGGTTCTGTTTTCCGCATAGGCGCGGAACTGCGCAGGTGACATGACGGTTTCGGCCCCGCCCGCAATCGCCGGCGGTGAAAGCGCAAAGGCCACAAGGGGAATCACTGCATATGCTTTCATGGTCTGCAAATGATAGCATGGCCGCCGGATTTCCCGGTAGCCCGACTTGCGCGTTCAAGAAACCCGCGCCTGTCGTTCCCAGGCGGCAACCCGTGGGTTCATGATGCGTTTCCACAGCGGCGGGAACAGGGCGATGCCTGACATCACCGGCAGGGACGCGGGCAGAAAAGGGGCCTCAGAGCGATCGGGCAGACCAAGCTGGTCATGGCTGAGCGACGGGCGCGTGTGATGCATCGAATGCAGTGGGGCGTTCAGCATCATGGCGCCGGAAAAGGCCTGTCGGGCGTTCCATGAATGACGATCCGAGACCGCCTCGAACGAGCCATCCTCAAGCTGTCTGCGGCGCAAACCATAGTGCTGCACATAATCGCTGAGCAACAGAAAGGTCTGCGCAAAACCGGCATAGCCCAGCAGGACGGCGATCCCACGAATGCCGGCAAGCTGGCCGGCCAGTGCAAGTGTGGCAATCGCCCCGAGGATGTAGGTGATATAGGGGTTGGATGGGTGCAATGCGGGCTTTCCCCGCTGTGAAAGGCGCGTGATTTCGACTTTCAGCCCCGCGCGGAACGAGCCGCGCCAGGCCCGAAGGAAAAAGTGCCAGAAGCCTTCGTTCAGGCGGGCGGAATTGGGGTCGCGGGGGGTGGCGACATATCGGTGATGAATCGCCGGATGGGCGCTTGCATGATGGCCGAACAGCATCGACACAAGGATCCAGCGGCCAAGGGCGGGGCGCAGCACCCCCTTGCGGTGGATCAGCTCATGCGCATTGGCCATGCCGACCTTGCCGAAAAATACCGCAAAGGACAGGAACAGAAAGGCGCGCTCCCACGGCGCCATGGGCCATGATGCCACCGAAACCGTCGCCAGAGGCAGAATGACAAAATGCGCAAGCCCCAGGATCATCGGCACGGAAAGGCCGAAAACATGGGAAACCGGGGCTTCACCGCTGGCCGGAAATACCCTGTCCAGAAGGGCGGCAAAGGCGGTCAGATACAGCAGCGGCGCGCATGTCCACACACTGCCCCATAGTGCAGCCGCCACCAGCAGGGGCAGTGCAAGCAGCGGCGCGATTCCCAGAAACAGCCGCAATGCGGTGTGGGTTGTTTCCACCTCTTGTGTCATTCTTCGAATATATACGGTTATTGGGGCCTGATCGTGGAAATTCTCTGACAGATCGCTGGCAATGGATGCCAAATCTTCCGATACTCGGGGCAAACATGTGCGCTGGGCGCGACTCAGAGGTCGCATTCTTGCGGGGCGGCGGGCGCGTTCAGGGGTATCGGTTGGCAGAGATGTGGCATCGTGCAGGAACGGAATGATGGCTGACAAGGATCAGGGCAAGACGACAACAACCGCCTGGAAGCAGGGCCGCGGCAAGGGGCGGGCCTTTCCCAAGGGGCGCCAGCTTGTTGACGAGGCGCTGGACGACATTCGTGCGCTGCTGGGGGATCGCCCCCGCAGGCGGGACCTGGTCATAGAATATCTGCATCTGATTCAGGACCGCTATGGCCACCTGTCGGCTGCCCATCTGCGCGCTTTGGCCGAGGAATTGCGCCTCAGCCAGGTCGAGCTGTATGAGGTCGCCAGCTTTTACGACCATTTCGACATCGTGAAAGAGGGCGAGACCCCGCCACCGCCGCTGACCATTCGCGTATGCGACAGCCTGTCATGTGAAATGGCGGGTGCGCAGGCGCTGATCGACGCGCTGATGAAGGGGGCCGACCCGAAACAGATGCGCATCGTGCGCGCGTCTTGCATGGGTGGGTGTGACAAGGCCCCGGTTGCCGAGGTCGGTCACAACCAGATCGGTCACGCCACCGCCGACGGGGTGCTTGCCGCGGCGCGCGAGGGGCGGACACGGCCGGTGATCCCCCGTTATGAAACACTGGAGGCCTATCGTGCCGCCGGCGGTTACGGGGTTCTGGAGGCGCTGCGGTCAGGTGACAGGACAGGCGACGAGGTGCAGCAGGAGATCCTGCAAAGCGGGCTGCGTGGCATGGGGGGGGCTGGTTTCCCGACAGGGCAAAAATGGGAATATGTGCGCGCCAACCCCGCGCCGCGCTATCTGGCGGTCAATGCCGACGAGGGCGAGCCGGGCACCTTCAAGGATCGCCATTTCATGGAAACCCGACCGCATCTGTTTCTGGAGGGGATGCTGATTGCGGCCCATGTGATCGAGGCGGACAAGTGTTTCATCTATTTGCGTGATGAATATGCAACCGTGCGCGAGATACTGCTGGCCGAGATCGCAGCCATTGAAACCGCCGGCATCACCGCCCCCGGCCATGTCGAGCTGCGCCGCGGGGCCGGCGCCTATATCTGTGGCGAGGAAAGCGCCATGATCGAAAGCATCGAGGGCAAGCGCGGCCTGCCCCGCCACCGCCCGCCCTATGTGGCCGAGGTTGGGTTGTTCGGCCGTCCGACGCTGGTTCACAATGTGGAAACGCTCCACTGGGTTGCCCGCATCCTGCGCGAGGGGGCGCAGGTCTTTGCCGGTCACGGCGCAAATGGCCGCAAGGGGATGCGCGCCTATTCGGTGTCGGGGCGCGTGCGCAAGCCCGGCGTCATCATTGCACCCGCGGGCCAGACAATCCGCCAGCTGATCGAGCGCGCCGGTGGCATGATCGAAGGCCATGAATTTACTGCATACCAGCCCGGTGGCCCCAGTTCGGGCCTGTTGCCAGCCAGCATGGACGACATCCCGCTGGATTTTGACACGCTTCAGCCGCATGGCACATTCATCGGCTCGGCCGCCGTGGTGGTGCTTTCCAACCATGACAACCCGCGCCTTGCGGCGCTGAACATGCTGCGGTTTTTTGAACGCGAAAGCTGTGGCCAGTGCACCCCCTGCCGGGTGGGCTGTGAAAAGGCCGTCAAGCTGATGCAGGCCGAAGCGTGGGATCAGGAACTGCTGGAAGATCTTTGTCAGGCGATGGCTGACGCCTCGATCTGCGGGTTGGGGCAGGCGGCGCCCAACCCGATCCGGCTGGTGATGAAACATTTTCCGGATACCCGATGATGCGCTTTCTTTTCCTTTTGCTGACTGTTTCCCTTGGCGCGGCACTGGCCTATGGCTGGATGATCCGCCGTCCCGGAACCAGCACCCTGCGCAGCGCCGCCAAGACCGCGGCGGTCGGGGCGCTGGCCCTTTTCGCCTATGGCGTAAATGGCCCGCCCCTGCTGGTGCTGGCACTGGCCCTGTCGGCGCTGGGCGATCTGTTTCTGTCGCGTGATGGCGACCGCGCCTTTCTGGGCGGAATGATTGCCTTTCTCGCGGCCCATCTGGCCTATGTTCCGCTTTTCCTGAATCTTGGCGATTCAGCCCTGATCGCCTTGCGCTGGCCGGTATTGGCGGTGCTGGCGCTGTTCGGCCTTGCAATGATGCGCGTGCTGTGGGCGGGTCTGGGGGATTTTCGCCTGCCTGTCACGGTTTACATGCTGGCGCTGCTGGCAATGGGGGTGGCGGCGCTGGCCCTGCCTCTGGATGGCGTCAACGCGCTCATCCCTCTTGGGGCGGCGCTGTTCATCCTGTCCGACAGCATCCTGGCCCTTGAAAAATTCCGCCTCGCGCCGGATGCACCCCTGCGCCGGGTCACACCCTTTGCCGTCTGGGCACTGTACTGGCTGGCACAGGCGCTGATCACCTTTGGTGTCTTGTGGTAACTGTCGGCCCTGCACGCTTGCCCAAGCGGCAATGATGCCCTAGACGAATGGCCAGCCAAGCAACCATCTGACCGGAGCCCGCATCACATGCGCCTGACCCGTTATTTTCTGCCCGTTCTCAAGGAAAACCCCGCCGAAGCACAGATTGTCAGCCACCGTCTGATGCTGCGCGCCGGCATGATCCGCCAGGCCAGCGCCGGCATCTATTCCTGGTTGCCGCTGGGCTTCAAGGTGCTGCGAAACCTTGAAAACATCGTGCACGAGGAACAGGTCCGCGCGGGCCATATCCCGATGCTGATGCCGACGCTGCAATCGGCAGATCTGTGGCGTGAAAGCGGGCGCTATGACGACTATGGCGAAGAGATGCTGCGCATCACTGACCGCCACGGGCGTGACATGCTGTATGGTCCCACCAACGAGGAGCTGATCACCGACATCTTCCGCAACTCGGTGCGTTCCTACAAGGATCTGCCGCTGACGCTGTATCACATCCAGTGGAAATTCCGCGACGAGATCCGCCCGCGCTTTGGCGTCATGCGGGGCCGCGAGTTCTATATGAAGGACGGCTATAATTTCGACATCGACCGCGACAGCGCCATCCACGCCTATAACCGCCACATGGTCAGCTATCTGCGCACTTACGAGCGCATGGGCCTGAAGGCCATTCCGATGCGTGCCGACAGCGGCCCGATTGGCGGCGATGACACCCATGAATTCCTGGTGCTGGCCGATACCGGCGAATCCGAAGTGTTCTATGACAGCGCCATCCTCGATCTGAAACTGGGCGACCGCGCCATCGATTATGACGACCGCGCCCAATGCGCCGCCATCCGCGAGGAATGGACCACCCCTTATGCCCGCACCGACGAAACCCATGACGAGGCCCTGTTCCACGGGCAGGTCCCCGAGGAACGCCGCCGCAGCTCGCGCGCCATTGAGGTGGGGCAGATCTTCTATTTCGGCACCAAGTATTCTGAGCCGATGAAGGCCACCGTGGTCAATGACAAGGGCGAACATGTGCCGGTTCACATGGGAAGCCACGGCATCGGCGTCAGCCGCCTTGTCGGCGCGCTGATCGAGGCGTTTCATGACGATCGCGGCATCATCTGGCCCGAATCGGTTGCCCCCTTCAAGGTGGGGATCGTCAACCTGAAACAGGGCGACAGCGCCGCCGATACCGCCTGCGAATCGCTCTATCGCGAACTGACGGCCGCGGGGCTTGAACCCCTCTATGACGACCGCGAGGAACGCGCCGGCGCCAAGTTTGCCACCATGGACCTGATCGGCCTGCCCTGGCGCATCACTGTCGGCCCGCGCGGCCTCAAGGCCGGAGTGGTCGAACTGACCAGCCGCAAGACCGGCGAAAGCGAAGAACTGAAACCCGCAGACGCCATCGCGCGGCTTGGGGAAATCTATTTGGGGCAGTGACCCTCGCCAGGTTCTTCTTTGGAAAAATACTCTCGGGGGTGCGGGGGCAGACAGCCCCCGCCATCGCCGCCTGAAATGGCGGGCGCCTCCGGCGGGAGTATTTGGACAAAGAAGAAGGAATCGCGGCTTTGCGGCGGCATCGCGCCCGGTCGCGCGGCCGTGAAGGCCGACGCGCTTGACGATGGGCGTGAACCCGTCCACCTTGCCCGCGAGAATTCGCATCGGAGCAATTGCTTGAACAACCGCACCATCCCCTTTGCCGCCTTTGAATGGCTGATCGCCTGGCGCTATCTGCGCGCCCGGCGCCGCGAGGGCGGGGTCAGCGTAATGACGGTCATTTCGCTGGTTGGCGTCACGCTGGCCGTGTTTGCGCTAGTCGCGACCCTGGCGGTGAGATCGGGGTTTCGCCATGAATTCGTCAAGACCATCCTTGGCGCCAATGCGCATGTCTCGATCCAGACGGCCAGCTGGCGCATGCCAAGCGGCCAGCTGTCGCGGATGGTGCGGGATTACACTGCCAAGGTTGCTCGAATCCGGCAGCTGCCCGGTGTCGTGCGGGCGGCCCCTGTCATTCGCGGGCAGTTGATGGCCTCGGCCAATGGGCGCAACGCGGGTGTCGAGGTTTACGGCGAGCGCCTTGACGACATGCAGACGCTGCCCCTTTTCGTGCATCCCGAAAGCAGCCTTGGCGACATTGGCGATTTCAACGAGGGGGTTTCCATCGGTTCGGGGGTTGCGCGCGAGCTGGGTGTCGGGGTGGGCGACCGGATCAAGCTGATTTCCCCTGATGGGGTAAAGACGGCCTTTGGCACCGTGCCCAGGGTCAAGAGCTACAGGGTTGTCTATATCTTCAGCGTCGGGCGCTGGGATATCGACCGGACCCGCATCTACATGCCCTTTGCCGAGGCGCAAAGCTTTTTCAACCGCGAGGGTTTTGCCGACGAGATCGAAATCAACGTGGCCCAGCCGGAAAAGATCGACCGCTATCTTCCGGCGCTGCGCAAGGCCTTTGGCGAGCGTTCGATCACCTGGACCTGGTGGGATTCCTCGGGGGCGTTTCTGAATGCGCTCAAGACCGAAGACAATGTGATGTTCATCATCCTGTCGATCCTTGTGTTGATTGCCACCATGAATATCGTTTCCGGCCTGATCATGCTGGTGCGCAACAAGGGCCCGGCCATCGGCATCCTGCGCACCATGGGGCTGAGCGAAGGGTCGATCCTGCGGGTGTTTTTCATCGTTGGCGCCTCGATCGGGATCATCGGCACCATTCTGGGCGTGGTTCTGGGCAGCCTGTTTGCCATCTATATCGACCCGATCTTCGGATTTGTGAACTGGATGCTGGGGGGCAACGCCTGGGATCCCTCGGTGCGCTATCTTTCCCAGCTTCCGGCGCGGCTTGAGGCGTGGGATGTCATCCGCGCCGTTGGCCTGTCGCTGACCCTTTCCTTTGTCGCAACCATTTTTCCGGCGCGTCGGGCCGCGCGGATGAACCCAGTTGAGGCCTTGCGCTATGAGTGACCCTGTGCTGGAACTGAAGGCCATCGCCAAGACCTATAACAAGGGGCAGCCGAATGCCGTCGAGGTTCTGCGCGGTGTCGATCTGACCTTGGAGCAGGGCGAAATGGTTGCCCTGGTTGCGCCGTCGGGGGCGGGAAAATCGACCTTGCTGCATGTTGCGGGGCTGCTGGATACCCCCGATTCCGGCGAGGTCGTGCTGAACGGGCTGGCCATGAGCCGCCGCAGCGACCGGCGCCGAACAGCGGCGCGACGTCAGGAAATCGGGTTTGTCTATCAGTTCCACCACCTGCTGCCCGAATTCACGGCGCTGGAAAACGTCATGCTGCCGCAGCTTGCCAATGCGGTGCACAGGTCAGCGGCCATGGATCGTGCGCGGGAGCTGTTGCAACATGTCGGCCTGTCAGAACGCGAGGATCACCGCCCCGCCGAGATGTCCGGCGGCGAACAGCAGCGCGTTGCCTTTTGCCGGGCACTTGCCAACAGTCCGCGGCTGTTGCTGGCAGACGAGCCCACGGGCAACCTTGACACCGAAACAGCCGAGCAGGTTTTCGACGTCATGACCGGCCTGGTGCGCGAAACGGGCCTTTCGGCCCTTGTCGCCACGCACAACATGCAGCTTGCCGCCAAGATGGACCGGATCGTGCATCTGGGCGCCGGATATCTGACCGAGGGTTGAAGATCAGTTTCCGCAGATTGCCTGAAGGGCCAGCCAGTCGCTGTCGTGAAGTATTGGCTTGTATGTCTTGTTCCGGAACGGGTCGGCCTCGATCAGCGGCAGGGTGGTTTCGCCGGTGATGTCCAGCGCATAAGCCAGTGGCGAGCTGGGAAAGCCCGCTTGCGTAAATGCCGTGATCAGCTGGTCTGATGGCGGAAGCGGTTTTTGCCGTGTGAGGATTTCGCCCACATATTCATCAAGCGTATCGGCCTGGAAACGGCCGGTTGTCAGCAGTCGCAGGCTTGCCATCACGCCGGCCTCTTTCAGCAGGTACAAGAGGGGGTCTTCCTTTTGGCGGCGCAAGAGTTCGATCACGACATAGCTGGCGGCCACCTCGGGTTGGTCGTAATCCTCGACCAGGGATCGGTTCAGCAGGATCAGACCGCCCGGAAGCGATATGCTGCGCGCGATCCCGTCCCGCAAGATCGCGATGCGTCCTCGCGGGTCGCCCAGCAGCCGCTTTTCAATCGCCCTCAGGGCCTTTTCGCCTTCGGGTGTTGAACAGGTTTTTCCTGTCAGTCTGGTCATTCGGGCAAGGGCGGCCTCGCCGATCTGCTTGCGCGTCTCGAAAGGCACGACCTGTGCCGTATGCCGGGCCAGCGCATCCGGTAGCCAGAACGTGATGCCCGCCAGGATCAGCGCGGTAATTGCCGCAAAGACCGCAAGACGCAACCTGCCCGGATGGGGGCGTTTCCTGCGGATGGCCTGGCGCACGGTCTCGATCGCATCGACCATGATTTCGTCGTCAAGTTCCAGCGTTTCGACCATTTCTGCCGTTGGCGAAAACACGGCGGGGGTTTCGCCGGGGTTGACGCGGTGAATGGCGGGCAGGGACCAGTGCGACAGGGGTTCCTCGTGCTTGTCGCGGATGACAAGCGAGGTGTCGCCAAAGCTGACATAGACCTCCACACGCTGGTGCTCGGGCGATTCCCGCCAGAGCCCGGCCGATTCCAGCTTTTCGTATTTCGCAAGAGCGGTCATCCTGCCCGTTTTCTACCCGTTGACCGGATTTTGCCTGTTCGCCCCAGCTTATCGCGTTTCTGGCCGCGATCACATGTTTTCTTGTGCGGGGATGCTTGCCGGCGCACAGGGATGATGCCCGCCGGCAAGGGGGTGGAACTTTACAGTTTTTTGGCCATCTCGCGCAGCACGAATTTCTGGATCTTGCCGGTCGATGTCTTGGGCAGTTCCTGAAAGACCACCTTTTTTGGGGTTTTGAAACCGGCCAGACGCTGGCGGCAAAAGGCGATCAGTTCCTCTTCGGTTGCTTCCTGGCCCGGCTTCAGCTCGACAAAGGCGCAGGGCACCTCGCCCCATTTGTCGTCGGGCCTGGCGACCACGGCGGCCAGCAGCACGGCCGGGTGGTGCATGAGCGCGCCTTCGACCTCGACCGAGCTGACGTTTTCACCGCCCGAAATGATGATGTCCTTGGCCCGGTCGGTGATCTTGATATAGCCGTCGGGGTGCTGAAAGGCGATGTCGCCAGAATGGAAATAGCCGCCTTCGAACGCCTCGGCGGTGGCTTGCGGGTTGCGGTAATATCCCTTCATCACCGCATTGCCGCGGATCATGATTTCGCCCAGGGTTTCGCCGTCGCGGGGCACCGGGGTCATGGTTTCGGGGTCCATGACAGTGATGTCCTCCATCATCGGCATCAACACGCCGGTGCGGGCCTTGATGGCGGCGCGTTCCTCGCCCTCCAGATGGCCCCATTTATCGTCGTCCCACAGACATTCGGTGACGTGACCATAGGTTTCGGTCAGCCCGTAGACCTGGGTCACGACAAAGCCCAGCTTTTCGATGGCCAGCAGCGTGGCGGCCGGCGGTGGCGCGCCGGCTGTATAGACCTGCACCACATGATCGAATTCGCGCCGCTCGTCATCGGATGCGTTGACGATGGTGTTCAGCACGATGGGCGCGCCGCCGAAATGGGTGACCTTTTCATCGGCGATTGCGTCATAGATGCCCTTGGCCGTGATGTCGCGCAGGCAAACGACCGTGCCGCCCACCATCGGCATCAGCCAGCTGTGATGCCAGTTGTTGCAGTGAAACAGCGGCACGATGGTCAGCAGGCGGGCAAACAGCGGCATGTGCCAGGCAACGCCCGTTCCCATGGTCAGCAGATAGGCGCCCCGGTGGCTGTAGACCACGCCCTTGGGCCGCCCGGTGGTGCCCGAGGTATAGTTCAGCGCCAGGCTTTCCCATTCGTCCTGTGGCATGATCCAGTCGAAATCGGCATCGCCCGAGGCAAGCAGATCCTCGTATGTGACATGGCGCCCGGTTGCGGTGATGCCCGAGACCGGATCCGGCGCCTCGATGATTTCGGGGGCGGGGCCTTCCATCTGCTTGCAGGCCTCTTCGGCCAGATCGACGAATGCGCTGTCGCAAAGCAGGATTTTCGCGCCCCCGTGGCCCAGGATATAGGCAACCGTTTCAACGTCGAGGCGCACATTGATCGTGTTCAGCACCGCACCCGCGGCGGGCACACCCCAATGGGCCTCGACATGGGCGGGGATGTTGGGCATGAGCGTGGCCACCACGTCGCCCGGTTTGATCCCGCGCGCGGCCAGCGCCGAGGCCAGGCGGCTGACGCGCTGGTAAAGCTGGGCATAGTTCAGGCGCATGTCGCCGTGCACCAGGGCCTCGCGCTGGGCAAAGACATCGGCGGCCCGGCGCAGATGCGAAAGCGGTGTCAGCGGAACATGGTTCGCGGGGCCCTTGTCGAGGCCGGTCTCATCTGCCATCCATCCCATGGGAATATTCTCCTGCAAAACGGTCGAATTGGTGAAACTGCGTCGCATTCTGGACAGATTTTTCCGATGCGCAAGCTTCATTGAGGGGGTTTTCTGAAAGGACGTTGCGAGATGAATTCAACAGGTCGCGACCGCCCGCTGTTGGCGGTTCTTCTGGTCACGCTGGCAATGGCCGATCTGGGGCTGGTGGACAATTTCATGCGCGCAGTCGCGCAAGAGGCGGGGCTTTGGCAATTCCACTTGATGCGGGCGATTCTGGTTTGTTTCGTGCTGGCGTTGCTGGCGCGGTTTCGGGGCTGGCGGATCAAGCCGCGTAACTGGCGCGCAGTTGCGTTGCGCAGCTTTTTCTTTTCAAGTTCCATGATCCTGTATCTGGGGGCGGCCGGGTTTTTGCCTATCGCACAGGTCGGCGCCGGGCTGTTTACCGCGCCTATTTTCGTGCTGGTGATCTCGGCCCTGTTCTTTGGCACCCGCATCGGGCTGTGGCGGGTGCTGGCGGTTGGCATCGGCTTTGTCGGGGTCGTGCTGATCCTCGGCCCCGAGGCCGGCGGGATCAGCGCGGTCAGCACTATCCCCGTGATGGCGGGGTTGCTTTATGCGCTGAACAATATCGCCACCCGGCGCTGGTGCGCAGGTGAAACCACCCTGACCCTGCTGTTTGGCGTCTTTGCCGCGCTTGGCCTGTGGGGCGCTCTGGGCCTTGGTGTTCTTGCGCTCTGGCAGGTACCCCCCGATATTGCTGCGCAAATCCCGTTTTTCGCGCGCGGCTGGGTCGCGCCAAGCCAGACATTCATCACCCTGCTGCTGGTGCATGGCACAGGCGCCCTGGTTGCGGTGGCGCTGCTGACGCGGGGATACCAGCTGGGCGAGGTGTCGTTTATATCGGTCGTCGAATATGTCTATCTGGGCTTTGCCGCTTTCTGGAGCTGGGCGCTTTACGGGGCGCTGCCCGACCGGCTGGGTGTGGTCGGGATTGTTGCCATCGTGATCTCGGGCACGATCATCGCCCTGCGCTCGCGCGAGGTGGTGCCGGTGGATCGCGTCAGCACTCAGGTGCCGCAATAGGTGGCAAGGATGCGTTCTTCGGGGGCTGGGGGGCTTTCATATTCCTCGGCGCCCGGTTGTTCGATGAAGGGGGCGGAGAGAACCGCGATCAGGCGCTCGAACGGGGCCATGTCGCCCTGATGGGCGGCCTCAAGCGCCTGTTCGACACGGTGGTTGCGGGGGATGTAAACCGGGTTGGCACCTGCCATGACCTTGCCTGCCGCAGCCGGGTCGGCCAGCTTTGCAAGCCAGCGCTTGCGCCACGCAGCGATCCGCTCGCGCGAGGTAAACAGGCTGTCGAATTCCGCAAAATCCTGCCTTTGCAGCCCGCCTGTGAGGCGGCGAAAGGCCAGCGTGTAATCGATGCCGTCATCGGCCATGATTTCCAGCAGGTCGCGGGTCAGCCCCGCCTGTTCGGCATTGGCATCGGAAAAGCCCAGCTTGGCGCCCATGCGGCGGTTCCATTCGGCCTGAAAGTGATTGGAAAAACGGTCGATCGCATCCTGGGCCGCGCTCAGCGTGCTTTCCTTGTCGCCGGGCATCAGCGGCAGCAGGCATTGCGCCAGCTGGGCGAGGTTCCAATGCGCGATGGGCGGCTGGTTGCCCCAGGCATAGCGGCCCATCTGGTCGATCGAGCTGAACACCGTTTCGGGGTGATAATCATCCATGAAGGCACAGGGCCCATAGTCGATGGTTTCGCCCGATACTGCCATGTTGTCGGTATTCATCACCCCGTGGATGAACCCGACCTGCATCCATTGCGCCACCAGCGCCGCCTGTTTCTCGACCACATGGCGCAGGAATGCCAGTGGCGGGTTTTCGGCCTGCGCAGCCTTGGGCGCATGGCGGGCAATGGCGTGGTCGAGCAGGATCTGCAGCGCTTCATGGTCGCGCTGGCCAAGGAAATACTGAAAGGTGCCCACCCGGATATGGCTGCTGGCCACCCTGACAAGGATCGCGCCGGGCAGCGGGGTTTCGCGCATCACCTGCTCGCCCGTCGCAATCACCGCCAGCGCGCGGGTCGTGGGGATGCCCAGCGCGTGCATGGCCTCGGAGACGATATATTCGCGCAGCGCCGGCCCAAGCGCCGCCTTGCCGTCGCCCCCGCGCGAAAACGGGGTGCGTCCGGCGCCTTTCAGATGCAGGTCGAATCGCTTGCCATCGGGCGCGATGATCTCGCCCAGCAGGATCGCGCGGCCGTCGCCGAGGCGCGGCACCCAGCCGCCGAACTGGTGCCCCGCATAGGCCATGGCCAGCGGCTCGGCGCCCTCGGGCAGGGTCTGACCCGACAACAGGCGCGCGCCCTGATCCCCCTCCAGCGCCTCGGTATCAAGGCCCAGACGTGCGGCAAGCGCATGGTTGAGGCGCAGCATCCGGGGCGCGGGGATTTCCGCCGGGGGCAGCTTGGCATAGAAACGCGCCGGCAGGCGGGCATAGCTGTTGTCGAAATTGAATGTCATGGCTGGTCCGATCGGTCCTGTTCCTGACCTATGTGGAGATCGGCAGGCAGGATTGCCAGTGTCGCCGTCTGTTCCATTTCGGCGCATGCGTCGGGCGGGTCAGCCGAAACGGGCCGGATCATAGGGCGCCAGCGGCAGGTTTGGTTGTCGTCCGCAGGCCAGATCGGCGGCGATGCGGCCCAGTTTCGGGCCGATGGTCAGGCCTACATGCTGTCCGCCAAAGGCAGCGATGATGCCGGGCGCGCCGGGGATCGGCCCCAGATGGGGCAGGCTGTCGGGGGTCGAAGGGCGGTGGCCCATCCATTCGCTTTCGGATTGCCATGTCAGGTCGGGATAGACCTCGTGGATGCGTTTTCGCAACAGATCGAACGGCGCGCGCGAGGGCGGCGCGTCAAGGCCGCCGAATTCGACAATCCCGGCGCAGCGCAGGCCGCCCTCCATCGGGGTGACGACGAATTTGGCATCCGACACCATGAAGGGGTTGGCAGGCATGTGGCTTGGCTTGTGCAGGAACAGGTGACAGCCGCGCTCGCTTTCGAGCCGCGCTTTCATGCCCAGCTTGCGCGCAAGCCCCCCCGACCAGGCGCCGGCGGTCAGGATGATGCGGTCAGCCGTGATCTCGCGCCCGCCCAGCAGGCGCACACGCCCCTCGGCCAGATCGGTGACCTCGCCCTGCACGAAATTCCCGCCCTGGGCCATGAAATGTTCGGCCAGCGCCGCGACATAGCCGCCGGGCGAAGTCAGCCAACCGTGATCGGGGTAAAGGGCGGCGAAATTATAGGCGTCCGACAGGTGGGGGTCGCGCGCATGCAGCGCCTCGCGGTCGAGTTCCACCGGGTCGAATCCGGCGGCGCGGCGCAAGCTGATCTCGGCCGCGTCATGGGCAAAATCGCGTCGCGAGCGATAGTAATAGGCGTAATCCCCCTGTTGGATATAGCTTTCGGCCGGGGTGCCCCGGGCCAGGGCAAGATGTTGATCGACGCTGTCCGATGTCAGCGCCGCCAGCGCCTGCACGATGGGGCGGTGGCGCGAGGGCGCGGTGTTGCGCAGAAAAGGCAGCAGCCAGGGCAGCAGGCGCGGCAGGTAACCCCATTTCAGGAACAGGGGCGAGTTGCGGTCCAGCAGCATCCGCGGCGCCTTGAAGATCAGGCCCGGTTCCGAAATGGGGATCACCGCACAGCGCGCCAGCAGCCCGGCATTGCCATAGGATGCCTGATCGGGCCGCCCCGGCAGGATGCGATCGACCAGCGTAACGGAAACCCCCGCCCGTCGCAGCCATTCGGCCGCGGCAACCCCGGTGATCCCGGCCCCTATGACGATGGCGCTGCGGGTCATTGCCTGCCCCCCTGTGCTGTTTCACGGCGCATCCTTCGCAGCACGGCCGCAACGCGCCAGCCAAGAAACAGGGTGACGGCGCCTGCGGCCAGGAAACCCGACAGGTCGCCTGCCAGTTCGGCCACGGCGGTGATGTCCTCGGCAAAGACGATACCAAGGCCCACGTAAAGCGAGACCCACACCACCTCGCCCAGGGCGCCCCAGGCGGTGAAACGCGCCCAGGCCAGCCCTGTCGCCCCGCCGATAAAGTTGACATAAGGCCCCAGCGGGCTGAACAGCCAGCGCGTCAGAAAGATGCCGCTGCCGGCGCGCCGGTCCAGCCAGGCTTGTGCGCGCCCGATCAATGCCCGCCGGTCGTCATTGCGCGACAGCCGTTCCAGCAGCGGTGTGCCACCCCAGCGCCCCAGGTGAAAGCCGATCTGATCGCCTGCCATGGCGGCGAAAAAGGCGGTGGCAAAGGTTGCGGAAAATCCCAGATCACCGGCCCCGACAAAGGATCCGCTGGTCAGCATCACCAGTGACGAGGGCACCGGCAGCGCCAGACATGACAGCATCACGATCAACGCCAGCAGCGGCAGCCCATAGGTGGGGACCAGCGCAAGAATGGCATCGGTCATTTTCTGCCCTCGTCCAGCGCGGCCAGCCGGGCGGCCAGGTCGCGCATCAGCTGCTCGACCGGGATGCCGCGCTCGCGGGCAATGCGTTCCAGTGTCGGGCGCATGCGGTTCAGCCCGCGGGCACCCAGCATGCGGTTGACCTCTTCGATTGGCACCTCCCACGAATAGGCGATGTAGCGCGGGGTCATCCATGGCTCCAGCGGGCGGTGGCGGTTGGCCGGGTTGGCCCAATAGATCAGGAAAACCACGGTGCGGATGGCAAACAGCGTCGTCAGTGTCGCGGCCAGCGCAAAGGCGATGAACAGCATCCGGTGTTCGCGCCACAACCTGCCGAGTGCCGATTTCATCGCACCAGCTCCTTCATGCCCTGTTCGATGCCGCCCAGGGTCATGGGATACATGCGGTTCTCGAATATCTCGCGGATCATCTGGATCGAATGGGTGTATTGCCAGTGCTTTTCGGGCAGCGGGTTGATCCAGATATTGTGCTTCCAGGTCTCGATCGCGCGTTGCAGCCAGACGCTGCCGGGTTCGGCGTTCCAGTGTTCATTGGCGCCGCCCGGATAGGCGATTTCATACGGGCTCATGGCCGCGTCGCCGACAAAGATGCATTTGTAGTCGGGGCCATAGGTGTGCAGGATATCCCAGGTCGGGGTCTGTTCCGACCAGCGCCGGGCATTGTCGCGCCACACCCCCTCGTACAGGCAGTTGTGGAAATAGAAATATTCCAGATGCTTGAATTCGCTGCGCGCGGCGGAAAACAGTTCCTCGACCATGCGGATATGGGGATCCATCGAGCCGCCCACATCCAGAAACAACAACACCTTGACCGCATTGCGCCGCTCGGGGCGGGTCTGGATGTCGAGATAGCCATGCTCGGCCGTGGCGCGGATGGTGCCGTCGAGGTCGAGTTCCTCATCCGCGCCGTCGCGCGCCCAGCGGCGCAGGCGTTTCAGGGCCACCTTGATGTTGCGGGTGCCCAGTTCCACGCTGTCATCGAGGTTGCGAAACTCGCGCTTGTCCCACACCTTGACGGCGCGCTGGTGGCGGCTTTCCTTTTGCCCAATGCGCACGCCTTCGGGGTTGTAGCCATAGGCCCCAAAGGGCGAGGTGCCGGCGGTGCCGATCCATTTGCTGCCGCCCTGGTGGCGGTCCTTCTGTTCCTCGAGCCGCTTTTTCAGCGTCTCCATCAGCTTTTCGAACCCGCCCAGGGATTCGATTTCCGCCATTTCCTCGGGCGTCAGGGATTTCTCGGCCAGCTTGCGCAGCCATTCCTCGGGCAGATCGACGGCGTTGATCACGTCGTCGATGGACAGGTCTTCCATGCCCTTGAAGGTTTCGGCGAAAACGCGGTCGAACTTGTCGAGATTGCGCTCGTCCTTCACCAGCGACGCGCGGGCGAGGTAATAGAACCCCTCGATATCATACAGCACGATGCCGGTTTTCACGGCCCCCAGAAAATCGAGGTATTCGCGCAGGCTTACCGGCAGCTTTGCTTTCCTGAGGTTGGAAAACAGCGGCAGGAACATGGCTTAGAACCAGCCCATGCGGATGCCGAACACTGCCCCCAGAACCGCGACAAGTGCGAATATGACACCGAACACGGCGGCATATTGCAGGATATCGAGGCGGTTTCCGCCACGGCGCCAGGCTGTCAGGGCACCGATTGCGGCTCCGATGAAGAATGCGATCAGGCTAAGCATCATGCCTCCGGTTCTGGTTCGGGCCTGTGTCTGGCCGGGCGCAGCGCTGCGGTTTCCTGCAGGCGCGCGCGGATCTCGTCCGTGGAAGCAAAGCCATATCGCGCCCAGCCAATGCTGTCCAGCCGCACGCGCTGTGCGATTTTGCTGCGCCCAAGCGCATCCAGCGCTTCGGCCTTGACCATCATGAGGGTAGCCAGCAGCCCCGCATTGCGCGCGCGCATGGCGGCGGGGATGCTTTCGTTCACAAGCGAAAGCGCGGCCCGGGCCTTGCCTTGTGACAGGGTCAGCGCGGCAAGTTGCAGGGCGACATGGGCGGTGTGGATGTCGCGGGTTCCAAAGGCCCCGGCGTAGGCCTTGTAGGCGCGGTGAAAGGCGTCGGTTGCGGTTCTGTTGTCATTGCCCAATGTCAGGCGTCCCAGGACATACAGGCTGAAGCCCAGCCTGTTGCCCTTCCATTGCTGTTGATCCGCGATCCTGACCGCGTGGCGGGCAGCGTTGATGCGCATTTGTGGCGATGTCCCCGGCCCGAGGGCGGTTTCGATGGCGTTGATCCATTTGCGGGGCGAGGGCGAAGGGTTGCGCGGCGCGATCTTTTCCCCTACCGGGTTTAACCGTCTGAGAAGCCGCGGCAGTCGGGCTGCAACCTCGTCGCGGGTCATGCCGTTATGCAATGCGCGGCTGTAATAGATACGCAGAACAAGCATGTCGAACGGTGTCAGGACCGACAGGATGTTGTCGTCGTTGAACACGCTGTCGCCCAGACGATACAGATCGTTGAGGGGGCCCAGCGCCTGGGCAAGTTCTTCGTTCAGGCAGTCGCGCGTTTCCTGGGGAGATACGTCATCAGGAATGAAGATCGCTGCCCTGTTGCGCCTGTCAAGGCTTGACCAGTCCAGCCTGTCGCCCAGGCGGCTGCGCTGAAATTCCTTCCAGCTGGTGACTCGGGGAACCACGAAACAGGCAGCCTGCGGAACCGCCCGGCGCAGCCGATGCCGGGGCAGGGTTTCGATCACGATATTCGCGGGGCTTCCCGGTGGCAGCAGGGAAATGGGTATGCCGGCTTCGGTCTTGAGGCGCCGGACAACCTCTTGCAGATCCGCCGTCATCAGCGCGCCGCCGGGGTGGGAAAACGCCACGGTAACCGGCCCCTCAAAGCGCGTGAGGCGGGGCAGGGCACGGCCGCTTTCCATGGCAAAGCTGAGGTCCAGAAAGTCGCGCGCGATGTCGATATTCGAGCGCCGGACAACAGGGCGCATGCTCAGCGGCGCGAAACGCCGGATTTCGGGCAGTTTTTCCGGCAAGGGGGCAGCACGGCTTGGCAACTCGACAATCCGGGGTGCGGAACATGCCGATACAAGCAGCAGGGCAACAAGGGCGATCAGCCGCATATGGATCAATCCCGATCGTATCGGATGAAGGGCGTCTTGACCCCGATCCGGTCGTACAGCCGCCGCGCGGTGGTGTTGAAGTCCTGTGTCAGCCAATAGACGGCAGGTGCCCCCGCAGCGTCGGCTGCGTTATAGACGGCCTCGATCAGTGCGCGACCTACCCCTCGCCCGCGGCAGGCGGGGTCTGCAAACAGGTCTTGCAGATAACAGACATTTTCGACCTTCCACATGTGGCGATGAAACAGAAAATGGACCAGCCCCACCGCGTGACCGTCAAGCCAGGCGATGCGACCGTGAAAATCATGCGGGTCATTGCCCAGCAGACGCTGGAAGGAGGTTCGATAAACCTCCTCGGGGACTTTGGTTTCGTAATATTCCAGATAGCCGCTCCACAGAGTGCGCCAGATGGCCTCGTCCTCGGCGGTGATAGGTCTGATATCGACAGTTTGCGTCATCGCTGTATTTCCTGCGTGTGTTCTGTTCGAGCCTACACCGCGGATGAAAGGAAAAGAAACCCGTGGCGACGTGGTTGAAAATGCCTGGATCGGCTATTGTCGCCGCCCTATGATCCTGTCATGTCGAACGCGCACATTTTCCATATCGACCCGACTGCATTTCACGCTGACCCATATCCCGCGCCGGTCCGCATTTCTGTGCAGGCGCCTGGGCCGCGCGCGCCCTGATCGCCGATGTTGCGCTGCCCCTGGCATTTGCGCATCTGCCGGGTTTGCGCCTGGCTGATGGCGCCGACCCCCGCCCGGTCGGCTGGGCCTTTCGCGGCCTGACAGAGCTGCCCTGCGCATGGGATGCCGACTGAATCGCCCTGCTGCCCCTTTACCTTTGACCGGCCCACCCCCCATATGGGGATATGCTTCGTTTCACCCCGATCCTGATCGCCATCATCTGGGCGCTGGTCATGTACCGCTTTTCGGTCTGGCGCACCAATCGCGAGCTGGCGGCGAAATCGACCCGCCTTGCCGACCCCACGCTTGAGGGGTTGCTGCAAAAGATGGCCTCGGCACTGGATGTGCCACGCATCAAGGTGTTCATCTATGAAATCGAGCCCGTGAACGGGCTGGCGGCACCTGACGGGCGCATTTTCATCACGCGCGGATTTTACGAAAAATACCGCCGGGGCGAGGTTACGGCAGAAGAGCTGGCAAGCGTTATCGCGCATGAGCTGGGCCATGTGGCGCTGGGCCATGCGCGGCGCCGGATGATCGACTTTTCCGGCCAGAACGCGATCCGCACGGCGCTGGCGATGATCCTTGGCCGTTTCCTGCCCGGCATCGGTGTATATCTGGCGAATTTCCTGACAACGCTTCTGGCCGCGCGGCTGTCGCGGCAGGATGAATTCGAGGCCGATTCCTATGCCAGCGCGCTGCTGGTCAAGTCGGGGATCGGCTTGGAACCCCAGAAAACCCTGTTCCACAAGCTGGACGCCCTCACACAGGCTGGAGGTGGGCAGTTGGCCTGGTTGCTCAGCCATCCCAAGACCGAGGCGCGGATCAAGGCCATCGAAAAGCGCGAGCGCCAGTGGGCGGTCGCGCCACGGAAATGACCGCTTCACTTTCGCAAGACGCGCTCATAGGCTGACGCCACCAGCGCCATTGCCGGAGATGCCATGCCCTCGACCCTGATCCGAAATGCCGATGTTGTCGTCACGATGAATGACGGCCGGGAAGAGCTTGCATCGACCGATATTCGCCTGAGCAATGGCGTGATTGACGCCATCGGCACCGATCTAGCCCCCGCCGACCAGATCATTGACGCAAGCGGCTGCGTGGTCACGCCGGGCCTCGTCAATACCCACCACCACCTGTATCAGACCATGACCCGCGCCGTGCCTGGTGGGCAGGATGCGCTGCTGTTCGGCTGGCTGAAAACCCTGTATCCGATCTGGGCGCGCATGGGGCCGGACGAGATGTTCACCTCGGCGCAGATCGGGCTGGCAGAGTTGGCGCTGTCCGGCTGTTCGCTGACCTCGGACCATCTGTATATCTACCCCAACGGCACGCGGCTCGAGGACACGATTTACGCTGCCCGTGAAATCGGCCTGCGCTTTCACGCAACCCGCGGCGCCATGTCGATCGGCGAAAGCGCGGGCGGTCTGCCGCCGGATTCACTGGTAGAGGACGAGGAAAGCATCCTGAACGATTGCATCCGTGTGATCGACGCCTTTCACGACGCCGCCCCCGGCGCCATGACCCGTATCGCCATCGCCCCGTGCTCGCCCTTTTCGGTCAGCCGCGAATTGATGCGCGAATCCGCGCTGCTGGCGCGCGACAAGGGGGTGATGCTGCACACTCATCTGGCCGAAAATGACGAGGATATTTCCTGGTCGCTGGAAAAATTCGGCTGTCGCCCCGGCCAGTATGCGCAGGATCTGGGCTGGACGGGCGATGATGTCTGGCACGCACATTGCGTCAAGCTGGATGCGGCCGAGATCGACCTGTTCGCGCGCAGCCGAACCGGCGTTGCCCATTGCCCCTGTTCCAACTGCCGGCTGGGCAGTGGCATCGCGCCGGTGCGCCAGATGCGCGATGCCGGGGTTGATGTTGGTCTTGGCGTGGATGGTTCCGCCAGCAATGATACGGGCGACCTGATCTCCGAGGCCCGCCAGTTGATGCTGTTGCAACGGGTTGCAAATGGTGCCGACGCGATGAGCGCGCGCGAGGCGCTGGAAATCGCAACCCTTGGCGGCGCGCGCGTGCTGGGGCGCGATGACTGCGGCAGTATCGAGGTCGGCAAGCGCGCTGATATCGCCATCTGGGACATGACCGGCATCAATAACGCCGGCGCGTGGGACATGGTCGCCGCCCTTGTCCTGTGCGGCCCCCAGCGCGTGCGCGACCTGCTGGTCGAGGGGCGGCGCGTGGTTGCCGATGGCCGGCTGACCACCATCGACCTGCCACGTGTCATCGAACGCCAGAACCGCCTTGCGCGTGCTTTGATGTCCTGAGGTTCATACCCAGCGAGTCAGCCCGGCACAACCTCGCGCCCGTTCACCCAGACTGCCCGCACCGCGCGGTCGTCACCCATCATGATGGTGGGAAACAGCGCCTCCCAGAAATCATCGGCGCGTGCCACCCGCTGCGCGATCGCCGGTGTCGAGGCCAGGTCGATCACCACAAGATCGGCCTCCATGCCCGGTGCGATATTGCCGATATGGTCCTGCATATGCATGGCCCGCGCGCTGCCGGCTGTTGCCAGCCACCACAGCTGGGCCGGATGCAGGGCGGTGCCGCGCAGCTGGCCGATCTCATAGGCCGCGGCCATGGTGCGCAGCATCGAAAAGCTGGATCCGCCGCCCGTGTCGGTGGCCAACCCCACCACCTGGCCCTCGGCCTTGAGCCCGGCCATGTCGAACAGGCCCGAGCCGATGAAGGTGTTCGATGTCGGGCAATGCACCAGCGCCGCACCGCTTTCGCGCAGGCGGTCGCGCTCGCGTGCCTCCAGATGGATCGCATGGCCGAACAGGGCACGTTCGCCGATCAGGCCGAAACGTTCATAGGTGTCCAGATAGTCACGCGCTTCGGGGAACAGTTCGCGCACCCATTCGATTTCGGGGATCTGTTCCGACAGATGCGTCTGCATCAGGCAGTCGGGATGTTCTGCCCACAGCGCCCCGAGCGCCTGCAACTGCTCGGGCGTCGAGGTGGGCGAAAACCGCGGCGTGATCGCATAGGTCAGCCGCGCCTTCCCGTGCCAGCGCTCGATCAATGCCTTGCTGTCGTCATAGGCGCTGCGTGCATCATCGCGAAGCCCCTCGGGCCCGTTGCGGTCCATGCAGGTCTTGCCGGCGGCCACACGCATCCCCCGCGCCAGGGCAGCCTCGAAAAACGCATTGACACTGGGCGGGTGAATGGTGGCAAAGCTGCACATGCTGGTGGTGCCGTTTGCCAGCGCCAGGTCGAAATAGGTCTGCGCGATCTGCGCCGCCACATCCGGGTCGGCAAAGCGCATTTCCTCGGGGAAGGTATAGGTATTCAGCCAGTCGATCAGCTGCTTGCCCCAGCTGGCGATGATGCCGGTCTGGGGGTAATGCACATGGGCATCGACAAAACCGGCGCTGATCAGGGCATTGCCGTAATTGACGACCTGTGCCTGCGGGTGGGCCGCGCGCAGCCTGTCTGCTGGTCCGACGTCGTGGATGACTCCCTTGTGGATCAGGATCGCGCCACGTCGTTCATGTCTGGCGGCCTCGGTCGCGGGAGTGTCGAACGGGTCACTGGCAAAGCCGATAACCTGCCCCAGTAAAAGTTTGCCGAAATCGTCCATACTGACTTGACCCCCCGTTTGCCGACCCCCAGCTATAGGGCCTTGTGCGATACGGGTAAAGCGGGGGCATCCGGGGAATCGCTGCGGAAAACACCCTGTCACTTGTGTAATGCTTGGGCTACATTGCCGCCAAAGACCGGGGGAAGGCGCCTTTCATGTATGATCTGAATATCGAGCAGCAGGAAAGCGGCGAAAACGCCTATGTTCTGGATTCCTCGATGGTCGAGGAAATCCTTGATGTGGTCGAGCGTGGCGATCGTGCGCGGTTGCTTGAGCTGCTTGAGCCGCTCCATGCCGCCGATATTGCCGACCTTCTTGAACAGATCAGCAGCGGCGAGCGGCGCGCATTGTTGCGGCTCTGGGCGCGCGATCTTGACGGCGAGGTGCTTTCGGAACTGTCCGAAGGTGTGCGCGACGAGGTCATCGACCTGTTGCCCGACGAGGTGCTGGCCGACGCGGTGCGCGACCTGGAAACCGACGATGTCGTGGACATCATCGAGGATCTGGAGGAACCCCAGCAGGAGGTCGTTCTTGACGCGCTGGAAGATGCCGACCGTCTGGCCGTCGAGCAGGCCCTGCAATACCCCGAGGAAACCGCCGGCCGCCTCATGCAGCGCGAGGTGGTTCTGGCCCCCGAACACTGGACCGTCGGCCAGGCCATCGACTGGCTGCGCGAGGCCGAGGACCTGCCCGAACAGTTCTATCATGTGGTGGTGGTCGATCCGCGCATGCACCCGGTGGGGCAGGTGTCGCTGGGGCGCCTGATGGCCTCGAAACGCGACGTGCCGCTGACCGAGATCATGGACGAGGATTTCATCAAGATCCCCGTCCTGCAAAGCGAAGAAGACGTCGCCTATGCTTTCAACCAGTATCACATGGTATCCGCGCCGGTGGTGGACGCCGATGATCGTCTGGTCGGTGTCATCACCATCGACGATGCCATGTCCGTGCTGGAAGAACATGCCGAAGAAGACATCATGCGCCTTGCCGGTCTGGGCGACGAAAGCCTGACCGACCGCGTGATTTCGATCACCCGCCAGCGTTTTCCATGGCTGGCGGTGAACCTTGTGACGGCGATCCTTGCCTCGCTGGTGATTGCCCAGTTCGAGGACACCATTCAGGCAGTGGTGGCGCTGGCCGTGCTGATGCCGATCGTTGCCTCGATGGGGGGCAATGCGGGCACGCAAAGCCTGACGGTTGCCGTGCGCGCGCTTGCTACCAAGGACCTGACCGGCTCGAACGTCTGGCGGGTCATCCGGCGCGAGGCGCTGGTCGGCCTGTTCAACGGGATCATCTTTGCGCTGATCATCGGGCTGATCGGCTATTTGTGGTTCGACGATGCCATGCTGGGTGTCGTGCTGGGCCTTGCAATGATCGCCAACCTGTTCGTGGCCGGACTGGCAGGGATACTCATTCCGATCTGGCTTGAGAAGCTGGGCGTCGATCCGGCGCTGGCCTCGGGGGTGTTCGTGACCACGGTGACCGATGTTCTGGGCTTTTTCGCCTTCCTGGGCCTGGCGGGCTGGCTACTGCTGTAGGGGCCAGGGCGGCCATCCGGTTGGCCGGGATAGCCCTCTAACCGTTATCCGTATCCTGCTGTTCCGCCTGCGGATCGGCAAAGCGCTGGAACAGGCGCATCTGGGCCATGAAGAACAGGAAGGTGGCGGCCGGCAGGCCGAAGGTCTTGAAGCTGACCCAGGCATCGGTGGACATGCTGCGCCAGATGAATTCGTTGGCAATGGCAAGTGCAGCAAAGAACAGCATCATGCGCCTGGTAAAGATCATCCAGCCCTCGGGTTTCAGCGGCATGGCCTCTTCCATCAGATATTGCAGGTAGGATTCACCGCGCAACAGGCCAAAGCCAAGGATGCCGGCAAACATCACATACAGGATCGTCGGCTTCATCTTGAAAAAGCTGTCATCGTTGAACCAGATCCCCAGCCCCCCGAATACGACAACCAGAATCGCGGTCATCAGCTGCATGCGCGACAGCTTGCCCGTCTTCCACCACAGGATCGCGGTTGCCAGCAGCATCACCGGGATGAAGATCGCCGTGGCGACGATAAAGCCCTGATAGGATGTGCCGAGGATTTCAAAACTCTGGTCCTTGATCCGGGAATAAAGGATGAAGAACAGGATGATCGGCCCCAACTCGAGGGACAGCTTCAGGCGGGTAGAGATCTTGTTTTGCGGTTTCATGGCCATCCCCTAACCGGCTTTGGCGCCGAATTCCACCAGAACCGCACCGAGCGCGATCAAAGCCATGAGAGCGGTGCGTCGCGGCCCCACGGTTTCCTTGAGGAACAGCCAGCCGATGAGAGCGGCAAACAGGGTGGATGTTTCACGCAGCACGGCCGCCTCGCCTACCTTGTCAAGCCGGGTTGCCAGCATGATCGCGCCAAAGCTGAGAAAGGCAATCAGCCCGCCCGAGACCCCGCGCAGGGCCAGCGGGGCCAGCGGCGGGGTCGTGTGCATCCGGCGCCAGCGCCACAGCGCAATGACCGGCATCGATACTCCATCGACCAGAAAGAACCATGCCAGAAATGTGAACGGATCGGCGGTCGCGCGGATGCCATAGGCGTCATAGGTGGTATAGGTGGCGGTCAGGATCCCGGTCAGGAAGGCCAGCACCAGCGCGCCCTGCATCCGCCGCAACCCGCCGGCCGCGCGTGACAGGTTATAGGCTGCAAGGCCGAATATGCCCGAGGTCAGGGTCAGCACGCCGATCCACTGAACAAGGGTGAATTTTTCGCCAAAGACCGCCCCTGCGGCAACCACGGTGACAAGCGGGCTCATCCCGCGCACGACCGGATAGACGACGGTGTAGTCGCCGCGCGTATAGGCGGCGGCCTGCAACAGTTTATAGACCGTGTGGATGACCCAGGCCCCGGCGAGGATCGGCCACATGAAGGGTTCGGGCCAGGGGACGGCGAACAGGGCCAGAGGGGCCGCCATCAGGCCATAGGAAAGGTCGATTGCCCCGCGCGACATCCAGGGGTCGTGCCGCCCCTTTTGCAGCGCGCCAAAGATCGAATGCAGCACCGCTGCCGAAAGGGCCAGTATGAGGGCCAGCAGACGCCCGTCGGCCGTGCCTTCGATTCCGATCAGCCAGTCGGACATGCGTGCAGGCCGGGGGCTGCGCGCCCCCGGCCCCCCCGGAGTATTTGGGCAAAGAAGAAGAGGGGTGTCACGTTTCGAGCCCCGTCAGCGCGGCGGCAAATTCCCTGGGATCAAAAGGCGCAAGGTCGTCGATCTGTTCGCCAACGCCAATGGCGTGGATGGGCAGGCCGAAGCGATCGGCCAGCGCCACCAGCACGCCACCCTTGGCGGTGCCGTCGAGCTTGGTCATGACAAGGCCGGTGACATCGGCCACCTGTTGGAAGATTTCGACCTGGCTGAGGGCGTTCTGGCCGGTTGTGGCATCGAGGACCAAGAGCGTGTTGTGAGGGGCGGTTTCGTCCTTTTTGCGGATGACGCGCACGATCTTGGCCAGTTCTTCCATCAGATCGGTGCGGTTTTGCAGACGTCCGGCGGTGTCGATCAGCAGCAGGTCGACGCCCTCGGCCTCGGCGCGGGTCATGGCGTCGAATGCCAGGCTGGCGGGGTCAGACCCTTCCGGGGCTGTCATTACCGGCACACCGGCGCGTTCGCCCCAGACCTGAAGCTGTTCGACAGCGGCTGCGCGAAAGGTGTCGCCTGCGGCGATGATCACCGATTTTCCGGCGTCCACGAACTGGCTGGCCAGCTTGCCGATGGTCGTGGTCTTGCCCGACCCGTTGACGCCGACCACCAGCACCACCTGCGGGCGCTTGGAATACAGCGGCATGGGCTTGGCCACGGGTTCCATGATGCGGGCGATCTCGTCGGCCAGCAGGCGGCGAATTTCGTTCGCGTCCATCTTCTTGCCGAACCGGCCCTCGGCCATGTTGGCGGTCACGCGCAGCGCAGTATCGACGCCCATATCGGCGGCAATCAGCAGTTCTTCGAGGCTTTCCAGCATGGCGTCGTCAAGGACGCGCTTCTTGCTTTCGGCGCTGTCGCGGCCCAGCAGGCGGCCAAAAACACCGCCTTTCTCCTGATCCGGGGCTTGTTCCGGGGCCTGTTCGGGCGGGGCGGTATCCTGCGGCGCGTCGGCGGTGCTGTCTGTTGGCTGATCGTCGGCGCCTTCCTCGACAATGGCCTCAAGCCCTTCGCCCAGCTTTGACGAGGATTTCAGCAACTTTTTCTTGAGTTTCGAAAAGAACGACATGTCTGCCCTTTCACCGAAGGCGGGGTTTTCCTTCAAGTAAAGCCTGCCGCAGGCAAGTGGAAGGGGCAAGAGGGTGAATTATTCGACCGTCAGCCTTGTCGTCACGTCCAGCGAACGGGCCAGCGATTCAAAGCGTGTGATGACCACCTCTCCGAACAGGTCGCGCGAGTGGGGCGTCAGGATCAGCTCCAGTACGCGGGCCTCGCGGTCAAGCCGGAGCTTGCCCATCATCTTGGGCGATGCGCCGGTCAGCATGGCGCCAAAGCGCATGGCGCGGCCAAGCATGCGGGCCTCGGCCTGTTCCTTTTCCGACAAAAGCCCCAGAACGTCATCAAAGGGCGAGGCGTGACTGGCGTTCTTGTAGCGATACAGCAGTGCCATGCCCAGAAATACGCGGCCGGCGTGATCGAGCCCGCCCAGATTGGCGCGGGTCGCGTTGTCGAAACAGACTTCGGCCCGGTAATCGGGATGCGCGCGCCAGGTCACGTCATGCAGCAGGCAGGCGGCGTGGGCGAGGCGTTTCTTCCGCTTTCCCATGCCCTTGAACAGGGGCGACAGGAAGTGGAACAGGGTCTTGCCGAAACCCGGTGTGCGGGCCGAAGCGCGTTCCATATGCAGGCAGGCCTCGATCAGCGGGTCGCGCTTGCGCAGCGATTCCGGCATCTGCTCATACAGCAGCCCCTCGCGGATACCATAGGCAGAGGCGGCGATCTGTTTGGGTTGAAAGCGGGTGATCAGCTCGACCAGAACTTCGGCGGCGACAGGGACAAGGCGCATCCGTGCCAATGAGCTGCCCGTCAGCTTGCGCAGATCGGCCACCGGCTGCGCGGTGATCCAGCGCGCGGTTTCGAGCAGTTCCGCCGGTTTCATGGCGTATTCATGCAGCACCTTCAGCGGGTAGTTGCGGCGTTCCATGTCGATGCGGGCGATGGCGCGCCAGGAGCCGCCAACCAGAAACAGGCGTTTGTAATTGTCGGAAAACCGGCTTCGCAGATCGCTCACACGCGCGGCGATTTCCTGTTCCATCGTGGCGTCGGCGGCATATGGGGCCAGTTTCAGCGGGCCAAGGGGGGATGTTTCGCAGCGCCCCACCTTGCCACGGGAAATTTCGGCAAGCTCCATGGACGACCCGCCGATGTCGCACATCAGCCCCCGCGCGCCGGGCCAGCCCAGCAACACGCCCTGCGCGGAAAGGCGGGCCTCTTCCTCACCGGTTGCGACGACCAGATCCAGGCCAGTTTCGGCCTTGACCTCGGCGCAGAAATCCGGCCCGTCGCGGGCCTCGCGCACCGCTGCCGTGGCAACGCTGTAAAGGGGGGCGGCGCCCATACCCTCGGCCAGCAGGACAAACCGCTTCAGCGCGGCCAGCGCCCGCCTGCGCCCCTCGGGGTTGAGATATCCGGTCTGCGCCACACCGGCCCCCAGCGCGCACAAGATCTTTTCGTTGAAGAAATAGGCAGGCGAGCGCGCGGCGCCATCAAACACCACCAGCCGGACCGAGTTCGACCCGACATCGACCACGCCAAGGCGTTCAAGCCGGCGTTTTGCCGAATACTGGAACAGCGGCAGATCAAGAGAGCCGGGGTGTAACTGTTCTTCTGGCTTGCTCACGGATGGTCTGCCTTGTGTCTGAAGGTCGGACGCATCAGAGCATAAGCACAAAACCGGGGGCGAGGAAGCCGCCAGTTTGTCCCGCTGCACATTCAGTCGCGCGCATGGGTCAACTCGGGCACATCCTTGGCGCCGACCGAACCGCGCCCCGACAGGGACGGGTTTTCCATGAAGAAACGGTGGCAGTTGAACAGGTGTTCGTCGGCCTCGGCCTTGTGGCGCTGGTAGCTGCCGTCGGGTTGCAGAACCCAGCTTTGGGCCTGGTCATAAAGATTGGCGGCCATGATCTGGCTCATGACCTGGGCATGAACCGTCTTGTTGGTGATTTCGACCAGCGTCTCGACCCGACGCTTGAGGTTGCGGCCCATCCAGTCGGCCGAGGAAATGAACACCCGCGCCTTTTTGCTGGGCAGGCCACGGCCATTGCCGAAACACACGATGCGAGAATGTTCCAGAAACCGCCCGACGATGGATTTGACGCGGATGTTATCCGAAAGCCCCTTGATGCCGGGGCGCAGCCCGCAGATGCCGCGCACGACAAGGCTGATCTTCACGCCTTCGCTTGATGCGCGATACAGCGCATCGATCACGTCGCTTTCGATCAGCGCATTCATCTTGGCCCAAATTTCGGCCGCACGCCCGGCGCGTGCGTGTTCGATTTCGGCGTCGATCAGGCCCAGCAGGCGGTCTTTCAGGTTCAGCGGCGAAATCGCCAGGTTTTCCAGGCCCTCGGGCTTGGCGTAGCCGGAAACATAGTTGAACACCTTGGTGGCATCGCGGCCAAGCGCGGCGTCACAGGTAAACAGCGACAGATCAGTATAGATGCGGGCAGTGATCGGGTGGTAGTTGCCGGTGCCAAAATGGGTATAGGTCACCAGACGCCCGCCTTCGCGCCGCACCACGGTGCTGATCTTGGCGTGGGTTTTCCAGTCGAGAAAGCCATAGACGACATGCGCCCCCGCGCGTTCCAGCCGGCGGGCCTGCCGGATATTGGCGGCCTCGTCAAAGCGCGCCTTCAGTTCGATCAGGGCGGTGACCGATTTGCCCTCTTCCGCGGCCTCGCACAGGGCGGCGACGATCGGGGATTCGTTGGATGTGCGATAGAGCGTCTGCTTGATGGCCAGCACATCGGGATCCTGCGCCGCCTGTTTCAGGAACCGAATCACCATGTCAAAGGTTTCATAGGGGTGGTGCAGCAGCATGTCCTTTTGCCGGATGGCGGCAAAGATGTCGCCGTCGTAATCCTGTACACGTTCGGGGATGCGGGGGGTGAATTGCGGCCACAGAAGATCGGGGCGGCTGTCGAGGACCAGTTCCTTGAGGTCGGATATGCCGACCATGCCCTTCATCTCGATCACTTCGTCATCCGAAATTTGCAGCGACTCCATGATCAGCCGGCGCAGCGATTTGGGCGCGCTGCCCGAAAGCGACAGACGGATCACCTCGCCCCTGCGGCGGCGCTTGAGGGCGGTTTCGAATTCGCGCACAAGGTCTTCGGCTTCTTCTTCGACCTCGAGATCGCTGTCGCGCAGGATGCGAAACGCGCAGTTGCCCTTGATTTCATATCCTGGAAACAACGAGCCGATATTGTTGAGCAACAGCTCTTCCAGCGGCAGAAAGCGCAGCTGGCCGGTTTCGCTGTCGGGAAGGCGGACGAAACGGTCAATCTGATGGGGTATCGGCAAGAGGGCGTTCAGGCTGCGCCCGTCCTTCTTGCGCGAAAGCTCCAGCGCCAGCGAAAGCCCCCCATGCGGGATAAAGGGAAACGGGTGTGCCGGGTCGATGGCCAGCGGGGTGAGCACCGGAAAGACGCTGTTCAGGAACACATCATCAAGAACCTTGCAGTCGCTTTCATCCAGATCCTTGCGGGTCAGGAGCGAAATCCCCTTTTGCTCCATCTGTTCCTTGAGGTCGTTCCAGACTTGCTGCTGCTGTTGCATCAGCTTGCGGGCGTTCGCGTCGATCAGGACCAGCTGTTCGGCAGGTGTAAGGCCGTCGGCTGCGGGTCGGGTAACACCGCTGCGTTTGAGCTCGCGCAGGCCAGCCACGCGGACCGAGTAGAATTCATCGAGGTTGGCCGCCGAAATCGACAGGAAGCGCACCCGCTCCAGCAGCGGGACCTGGGGGTTTTCCGCCTCTTCCAGCACACGCCAGTTGAAGGCCAGCCAGGACAGTTCGCGGTTGAAGAATCGCTTGGGCCCCGAAAGGTCAAGTTCAGGAAACTCGACGGGCGCCTCGAATGGCGCATGAAGGAAATCGGCGTTGGTCACTGGGATATGCGCTTTGTTCGGGAATATCCCGCCCCTTATGCCTTGTTGGCGGCCGATTCGTCCAGAACACCCTCAAGTATCTGGCGTGCCAGACGTTTTCCCAGCGGTTTGCCCAGTGAAAGCGCCGCGCGGTCCAGGCGCTCGACGATTTCCAGCGCCGCCGCGGCCGAGCGATCCATTCTGCTGACCAGATAGTTGACCAGCCCCGGCGTCACGTCGATCTGCCGGTCGGCAAACAGCTTGACCAGAAGTGCCGTCAAAAGCACATCGTCTGGAGGGTCGATCGAGACAAGGTCGGTTGCCTCAAGCCTGCTTTTCAGATCCGGCAGGCCCAGATCCCAACGCGAGGGCGGCCGGTCCGCGGTTATCAGCAGCCAGGCGTTTTCGGCCTGTGACAGGTTCAGCAGATGGAAAAGCGTGGTTTCCAGCGCCGGATTTCCGGCTATCCTGTGGCAGTCTTCGATGACGATGAAACCACCCTGCACCAGCCCCGGCAGGGTTTCTTCAGACAGGCTTGGGGCATCGCCGAGGGTCGCGCCGGTTTCGCTTGCCCAGACATGGGCGAGATGGGTCTTGCCCGCACCGTGCGGCCCGGTCAGCATCAGCCTGCGCCCCGGCCAACCCTGCCAGCTGTCAATCCGCGCCAGCGCCAGCGCGTTCGAACCCGAGACGAAAAATGCCTCGCGGCCCAATGCCGGGCGAACCGGCAGGTCAAGGGTCAGCTGTGTGGGCATGTCCTCAGTCCTGCTTCTGGCCGGTTGTGCCAAGATAAAGGCGGCCGGAAAGGTACTGCCGTATTCCAAAGCGTGACAACACGCCGATCATGGCGGCCAGAGGCACCGCCATCAGCAGGCCGGTAAAGCCGAACAGGGATCCGAACACCGACAGCGAGAACATCAGCCAGACCGGATGCAGCCCGATCGAGCGGCCAACAAGGTTGGGCGACAGGATATTGCCTTCGAAAAACTGACCGACCGCAAAGACGCCGATGACGACAAGAATCCAGACCGGTTGATCCCAGAACTGGAACAAGGCCAGGCCAATTGCCAATATGCCCCCGACAATGGCGCCGATATAGGGAATGAACGAAATCAGGCCCGCCAGCAGGCCGACGGCAAAGCCGAATTTCAGCCCGACCAGCATCAGCCCGATGGCATAATAGGCCCCAAGAATCCCGCTGACCGAAAGCTGGCCGCGCACAAAGCCGGCCAGGCTCCGGTCGATTTCGCGGCCAAGTTCGCGGATGGTTTCGGCGTGGTCAAGCGGCAGCCAGCCGTTGACGATGGCGATCATCCGGTCCCAGTCGAGCAGCAGGTAGAACGCGACAACGGGCACCACGACGATAAAGATCAGCACGTCGATCAGGGTGAATGCCTTGGTCAAGACGGTGTTGGCCAGATAGGCGCTGCGGGCCTTGAGGGTCTCGGCGATGGCATCCAGCGTCTGCCGTATGGCGGAATCCGGCTCGATCAGGTTGGGAAAGCGGTGCTGGAGAAACGCCTGAAACTGTTTCGAGTAATTGGGCGCTTCCGAGATCAGTCCGCTGAGCTGATGGATAAAGATCGGCAACAGGACAAGGACAAGGCCGATAAAGGCGATGATTGCCGAAAAGGTAATGATCAGCGTGGCAACCACACGCGAGCATCCCATGCGTTCCAGCCGGTCGGCGACCGGGTCAAGGAAATAGGCAATCGCCGCGCCCGTGATATAGGGCAGCATGACATTGCCAAGCTGCCACATCGCCAGCACAAGGATCAGAAAGCCGATCCCCCACCAACGCAGCTGTTCCCTGACGGTATAACCCATCTGTTTTCGACCCGTATTGTGTTGTCTGGCCCGAGTCTTGCCTTGCCATCGCCAGGGTTGCAAGTGCCGAGTGGTTTCTCTTTTCATCGCCTGACGGGCAAGATACCCTCGACACGGCCAGAACATGAAGGCGGTTCCAGACCGTCCTGATGCCGGATTACAAGGAAAGGGAGCAACATGAGGCTTGAGGGCAAGACGGCCATAGTCACGGGTGGGGGTTCGGGCTTCGGGGCCGGGATCGTGCGGAAATTTGCCGCCGAAGGTGCCCGCGTGATGGTGGCCGATATCAACATGGATGCGGCGCGCGAGATTGCAGTTCAGGTTGGGGGCGTGGCATGTCAGGTTGATGTGTCTGATGGTCAGTCGGTGGACGGGATGGCGCGAGAGGCCCTGGAAGTTTTCGGCGCACTGGACATTCTCGTGAACAACGCCGGTGTGACCCATCTGCCCGCGCCGCTGGAAGAGGTCAGTGAAGAGGATTTCGACCGTGTTCTGGCGGTGAATGTCAAATCGGTCTATCTGACCGCGCGCGTCCTGGTACCGCATTTCAAGGGGCGTGAGGCGGGCGTTATCCTGAACATCGCCTCGACCGCGGGCGTCAGCCCGCGGCCGCGATTGAACTGGTACAACGCCTCAAAGGGCTGGATGATCACCGCAACCCGCACCATGGCGGTGGAACTGGCTCCGCATGGGGTGCGGGTGAACGCGCTTAATCCGGTTGCGGGCGAAACACCCCTGCTCAAATCCTTCATGGGCGAGGACACCCCCGAGATGCGCGCGAAATTTCTGTCAACCATCCCGTTGGGGCGGTTCTCCACGCCCGAAGACATGGGGAATGCCGCCTGTTTCCTGTGCTCGGATGAGGCCAGCATGATCACCGGCGTCGCGCTGGAGGTCGATGGCGGACGGTGCATCTGACGGATGACTTGCACGACGCGTGGTCTCGGGCGAGTATTCTGCGAGCGCACAAAAATGCTGCGACTGCGAAAAAATCTTGGCCTGCCGCAGTCAAACAGTTAAACAATTCTGACAGGCTGGGGAAGAAACGGGTGATGCCATGAGTGCGACCAATATCAAGGACGCGGTGACCGTGCCAAAGGTCATGGCCCAAAAGGGGCAGGTGCCGCTGGTTTGTCTGACCGCTTATACAACCCCCATCGCGCGGATCGTTGATCGCCACTGCGATGTCGTTCTGGTCGGCGACAGCGTCGGCATGGTGCTGCACGGGCTTGACGACACGTTGGGCGTAACCATGGACATGATGGTCATGCATGGCCGCGCCGTGCGCCGCGGGGTCGAACATGCCCTGTTGGTGATCGACATGCCTTTCGGTTCTTACGAGGAAAGCCCGGCGCAGGCGTTTCGCAATGCCGCGCGCCTGATGGCCGAGACCGGCGCCGATGCCGTCAAGCTGGAAGGCGGGGTCGAGATGGCCGAGACGGTTCGCTTTCTGACAGCGCGCGGCATCCCGGTCATGGGGCATGTCGGTTTGACGCCGCAGGCCGTCAATATGTTCGGCGGTTATGGCGTGCAGGGCCGTGGTGACGGCGCCGACCGCGTTGCCCGCGATGCCGTTGCCGTGGCCGAGGCAGGCGCTTTTTCGGTGGTACTTGAAAAACTGCCCGCGCCGCTGGCCGACCGGATCACGCGCGACATTGCCGTGCCCACCATCGGCATTGGCGCTTCGGTGGGCTGCGATGGCCAGATCCTGGTGGTCGATGACATGCTGGGCCTGTTTGCCGATTTCCGCCCGAAATTCGTGAAACGCTATGCCGAGCTGGCCGCAAATGCGGATGAGGCGGTTGCGGCCTATGCCCAGGAGGTGCGTGCGCGCCAGTTCCCTGCGCCCGAACACCAGTTTGGCGAAGGCAAGCCCGCCAGAGAGGGCGGAAAATGACCGCCCCGCGCATCATCCGGCGCCTTGATGTGCTGCGCGCGCAGGTCGCGGCCTGGAAAAGCGCCGGCGAAAGCGTGGCGGTTGTGCCCACCATGGGCGCGCTCCATGCCGGGCATCTGAGCCTGGTCAAGGCGGCGGCTGCCGATTGCGACCGGGTGATCGTGACGATCTTTGTGAATCCCAAACAGTTCAACAACCCCGATGACCTGGCCTCTTACCCCCGGACCGAGGAAGACGATGCCCGCAAGCTGGCCGATTACCGGGTCGATCTGATCTATGCACCCGATGCCGATCAGGTCTATCGCCCCGGCTTTGCCACCAATGTTTCGGTTTCCGGCGTCAGCGAAGGCCTTTGCGGTGCCCACCGCCCCGGCCATTTCGACGGCGTGGCGATCGTGGTGACCAAGTTGTTTCTGCAAACACAGGCAGACAAGGCATTCTTTGGGGAAAAGGATTACCAGCAATTACAGGTGGTCAAGCGGCTTGTTACCGATCTGGATATCCCGATCGAGGTCGTCGGCTGCCCCACGGTCAGGGATGCCGATGGGCTGGCCCTGTCCTCGCGAAATCTGCTGCTGAGCGCCGAGCAACGATTGATCGCGCCTGCAATCCATGCTGCGCTGACCGAGGCGCGGGATGCCATCAGGGGGGGCGCGGATGTTGCACACGCGCTTGAAGACGCGCGGCGCAGGATACTGGATGCGGGCTTTGACAGCGTCGAATATCTGGAGCTGCGCGATGCCGGTGACCTGCATCCGCTGGAGGTGGCAGACCGCCCCGCGCGGCTGCTGGCGGCCGCGGTTCTGGGCAAGATTCGTCTGATCGACAATATCGCCGTCTGAACCGCCCTTTGGTGTGGATCTGGCCCGTCTTGTATGAATGGGCGCAAGTATCTTCGATTATAGCTCTGATTGCACGAAGATCCTTGCAAGGAACCCGGCGACCCCAAGGCCAATTTGCCAAAATCTTGCACTCTGCCGCTGATAGGACTTTTTCGCCTGGTTCTTATCCCGACGGAGGTCACGATGATCCGCACACCCTATCTGTTGTTTCTTGGCGATGCCCCGGATCAACTGGCGGCAAAGGTTGCCCAAGGCATCCGCGACTGGCGCCCCGAGCTGGCGTTGGGCCAGCTGCGGATGGCAGGCTGCAAGGCCGATCTGGGCCTTGACGAAATGTCTGTCCGGCAGGCCGTTGATGCCGGTGCGAAAACGCTGGTGATCGGGGTCGCCAACCGGGGAGGGGTGATCTCGGACGCCTGGAAAGAGGTGCTGGTCGAGGCGCTTGAGGCGGGCCTCGATATCGCATCGGGGCTGCACAACCTTTTGCGTGACGAGCCCGATCTTGTTGCCGCCGCCAGGGCGAACGGCCGCGAACTGCATGACGTGCGCGTTCCAGAGAGGGACTATCCGGTTGCGACCGGCAAGCCTCGCCCCGGCAGGCGCTGTCTTGCGGTGGGCACGGATTGCTCGGTCGGCAAGATGTATACCGCGCTGGCGATGGAGCGCGAAATGCGCGCGCGCGGCATGAACGCCGATTTCCGCGCAACCGGCCAGACGGGAATATTGATCACCGGCAATGGCGTGCCGCTTGATGCGGTGGTGGCCGATTTCATGGCCGGTGCCGTGGAAACGATCTCGCCCGACAATGACGCCGATCACTGGGATCTGATCGAGGGGCAGGGCTCGTTGTTCCATGCCTCCTATTCCGGCGTGACCATGGCCTTGATCCATGGCGGCCAGCCCGATGCGTTGATCCTGTGCCATGAACCGACGCGCGCGCATATGCGCGGTCTGCCCGACTATCAGCTGCCCTCGCTTGAGGAACTCCGCGATCTGGCTCTGACGCTGGCCCGTGTCGTCAACCCCGCCTGCCAGGTGGTGGGGATTTCGGTCAACACCGCCAACATGGCCGAGGACGAGGCATTGGCCTGCCTTGCGGATATCGAAACCCGCATGGGCCTGCCTGCGGTTGACCCCTATCGTCAGGGCGCGGGGCGTCTGGTGGATGCGTTGCAGCGGATATAGGGTGACAGGATGAAACTGACCGTCACCAGGGATGCCTTTCCTTTTGCCCGCCTGTTCACCATCTCGCGCGGCTCGCGCAGCGTGGCGCAGGTGCTGACCGTGCGCGTTACACAGGACGGCGTGACCGGCTGGGGCGAATGCGTGCCCTATGCGCGCTATGGCGAATCGCTTGAATCCGTCACGGAACAGATCGAATCCCTGCCCCTGCCGATCACGCGTGCCGAACTGCAATCGGCCCTGCCCCCCGGTGCCGCCCGCAACGCTGTCGATTGCGCGCTGTGGGATCTGGAATGCAAGCAGACCGGCCGCCGCGCATGGGAACTGGCGGGCCTGCCCGCGCCGGGCCCTGAAATCACCGCCTATACCCTGTCGCTGGACAGCCCCGGCAAGATGCGCGAACAGGCCGCCGAAAACGCCCACCGCCCGCTGCTGAAAACCAAGCTGGGTGGCGGGGACGAGGATATCGCCCGCATTCGTGCCGTGCGCCTTGGCGCGCCGGATGCCCGTATCATCGTAGATGCCAACGAGGGCTGGACGCCCGAACTTTACGCCCGCCTCGCCCCGGTTCTGGTCGACCTCGGCGTCGAGATGGTCGAACAGCCCCTGCCGGCGGGGCAGGATGATGCCCTACTGGACATGGATCGCGTGTTGCCGGTCTGCGCCGACGAAAGCTGCCACGACCGCGCCAGCCTGGCCGCGCTGAAAGGCAAATACGACATCGTGAACATCAAGCTGGACAAGACCGGCGGCCTGACCGAGGCGCTTGCCCTGCGCGAGGCCGCACTTGCCCAGGGCTATCGGGTCATGGTCGGCTGCATGGTCGGCAGTTCACTGGCAATGGCCCCGGCAGTGCTGCTGGCCCAAGGCGCGGCATTCACGGATCTTGACGGCCCGCTCTTGCTGGCCCAAGACCGTGACAACGCGCTGCATTTCGACGAGCGTGGCGTTCACCCGCCGGATGCCGCGCTGTGGGGTTAGAAACAAGGGAAAGCAAGATGAGCCGCATAGTCTATCTGAACGGAGAATACCTGCCCGAGGCCGAGGCAAAGGTGTCGATCTTTGACCGGGGTTTTCTGATGGCCGACGGGGTGTACGAGGTAACCTCGGTTCTCGACGGCAAGCTGGTCGATTTCGACGGCCATGCCAAACGTCTGCAACGTTCGCTGGGCGAACTGGACATGGCCTCGCCCGTCACGATGGACGAGCTTCTGGAAATTCACCGCGAATTGCTGCGCCGCAATGATGTGGTCGAGGGCATGGTCTATTTGCAGATCACCCGCGGCGCCCCGGCCGACCGCGATTTTGTCTTTCCCAACCCCGAGGAAACCCCCTCGACCATCGTGCTGTTCACCCAGAACAAGCCGGGGCTTGCCGACAATCCGGCGGCGAAAAGGGGGATCAAGGTCATTTCGATCGACGATCTGCGCTGGCACCGGCGCGACATCAAGACGGTGCAGCTGCTTTACCCCAGCATGGGCAAGATGATGGCCAAGGCCGCCGGCTGCGATGACGCATGGCTGGTCGAGGATGGCCATGTCACCGAGGGCACCAGCAACAACGCCTATATCGTCAAGGGCGGGCGGATCATCACCCGCGACCTCAGCACCGATATCCTGCACGGCATCACCCGCGCGGCCGTTCTGCGCTTTGCCCGCGAGGCGCAGATGGAGGTCGAGGAACGCCCCTTTACCATTGAAGAGGCGCAGCAGGCGGACGAGGCATTCATCACCTCGGCCTCGACATTCGTCATGCCGGTGGTCGAAATCGACGGCGCGACGATCGGCGCGGGCACACCCGGCCCGGTCGCCACACGCCTGCGCGAAATCTATCTGGAAGAAAGCCGCAAGGCCGCAATCTGACCGCCTGAAGGGCAGGGCGGCGCTATTGCATCGGCGCTTGGCGTGGTTCACGTCATGTGGTTAGTTTGCGTAATTGCGCCCCTTCGGAGCGGCGCCGCGACGGGAAAATATATTCGTGAAGCTTTCGATCGAACAGATCCGGGGCCATCTTGCCATGTTGCTGTTCTCGGCCCTGGTTGCCGGGTCGTTCAGCCTTGGCTCTATCGTTGCGAACGATATCTCGCCGCGCGCCCTTAACGCGGTGCGGTTCGTGCTGGCGGGTGTGGTCATGTCCGGCTTTGTGCATTTCGGGCCGTCCTTTCGCCGGCGTGATTTTCGTGCGCCCTGGCGCTATCTGCTGCTGGGCGGGTTTTTCGGGCTGTATTTCGTGCTGATGTTCGAGGGGCTGAAATATGGTGCGCCGGTTTCCATGGCCGCCGTGTTCACGCTGATGCCAATGCTGGCGGCGCTGTTCGGCTATCTCCTGCTGCGCCAGGTCACGACGCCGCGCATGGGCTTTGCGCTGGCCATCGCTGCCTTGGGCGCGCTGTGGGTCATCTTTCGCGGCGACATGCAAGCCCTGCTGCGGCTGGATGTCGGCAAGGGAGAGGTGATCTTTTTTGTCGGCTGCATTGCACACGCAATCTATACGCCGCTTGTGCGCAAGCTGAACCGCGGGGAAAGCCCGATCACCTTTACGTTCGGCACGCTTGTGGGGGGCTCGATCCTGCTGCTGGCGGTGGGCTGGCGCGATATCGCGGCAACCGACTGGGCCGGGCTGCGCCCCATTGTGTGGATCACGCTGACCTATCTGGTGCTGATCTCGACCGCGACGACATTCGTCCTGCTGCAATATGCAACGCTGCGTCTGCCCTCGGCCAAGGTGATGGCGTACAACTATCTGACACCGGTCTGGGTGATCCTGTGGCAGGTGGCGCTGGGCGATGGCTGGCCGCGGGTCAATATCTTGCTGGGGGTGGCGGCAACGGTTGTGGCGCTGCTAATCCTGCTCAAGGACGAAGAAGCTTCGTGAACATGGTTGTGAGGTGATCGCAGGCATCCTCGAAACAGGTTTCGCTGCGTTCGCCAAGGATCGCGCTGACCTGTGTGTCGAAATCCGCATAATGCTGGGTGGTCGCCCAGATCGAAAAGATCAGGTGATAGGGATGCACCGGCGCGATCTTGCCCTGTTCGGCCCAGCCCTCGATCACGGCGGCCTTTTCATCGACAAGATCCTTTAGCGGTCCTGTTATCTGGTCCATGATGCGGGGTGCACCTTGCAGGATCTCGTTGGCAAACAGCCGGCTTTCGCGGGGATAGTCGCAGGCCATTTCCAGCTTGCGGTGGACATAGGCGATGATCTCGGCAACCGGATCATCTGCCGCGGGATCCAGTTTTTTCAGCGGTTCCAGCCAGGTTTCAAGCAGGCGTTCCAGCAGCAGTGAATGGATCGCTTCCTTACTGTCGAAATAATACAGCAGGTTGGGTTTCGACAGGCCGGCCTGTTTGGCGATCTGGTCGATGGTCGAGCCACGAAAGCCGTAGGTGGAAAAAACGTCAAGCGCGGCCGTCAGGATGGCCTCGGTCTTTTCCCGCTGGATCCGGGTCTGAGTTTTTGAAGCCGCTGCCCTAGCCAATGAAACGTCTTCCCCGATTGGTGCCGGTTTGTCCGGCTTGCTGACCATTTGGTAAATATCAGAAAAGCACGAAATGCGGGTTCATACAAGGTGCGGCCCGGCAATGTGGGCCGGACGTTTCGTTGTTGTTGGGATGCGGCTGCCCGTCACGCAGCGCGGTAGATCGCCTTTGCCTCGCGCTGAGACAGCAGCCGCCGGTTCTTTTCGTCCCAGAGTTGAAGCTTCACGCAGCCAAGGCTTTCTCGGATAGTCATGCGCTGGGATTCGTTCAACACCGGGTGATCGCGCAGCACTTCGGTCAGGCGGTAAAAGGGGATGCGGCTGTAAAGGTGGTGCACATGATGCACGCCGATATTGGCGGTCAACCATTGCAGAACTTTCGGCATGACGTAATGCGAACTGCCCTTGAGCGCAGAATCATGCACCTGCCAGTCATCGGCAGCTTCCCACGAGGTCTGCTCGAACTGGTGCTGCACATAGAAAAGCCACAGGCCGATGGTCGCGCCAACCAGGGTTGTCGGGATAAAGATCAGCAGGATAGATGCCAGCCCGCCAAACCAGAACATCGCGCCCAGCACGACAGCGATCAGCGCATTGGTGGCCATCGAGCTTGTCCAGTATTGCCAGCCGGCACGCATAAGCCCGACGGGCAGGCGATTCTGGATGTAAAAGATATAGGCCGGACCAAAGCCGAACAGCACCAGCGGGTTGCGATAGAGGCGATAGCCAAGACGCCCCCAAAAGCCGCGTTCGTGGTATTCCTCGACCGTCAGGGTCTGGATGTCGCCAATTCCGCGCTTGCCCAGGTTGCCGTGGGTCGCGTGGTGAAGCGAGTGGGTCCGCCGCCAGACGTCATAGGGTGTCAGCGTCAGGATGCCCAGGCCACGCCCGATCCAGTCGCCAACGCCCTTGCGGCGGAAAAAGGCGCGGTGCCCGCAATCATGCTGGATCGCGAAAAGACGCACCAGGAAAAGGCCGTTTGCAACCGAAAGCGCCAGCGTCAGCCAGTAGCTGAGCGACATCGACCACCAAGCAAGACCGGCAAGCAGGAAGAAGGGGACAAGTGTCACGCCCAGTTCGAAACTGGAACGCAGGGCGCTGGGGTCACGGTATTTTGCCAGCAGCTGTATCCACTCGCGTGCGCTATCGGGGCCCCGATCTTCTGGGGCGGCGAGGGTATTTTGGTTCATGAAGCTGCTCGATTCGTGTGGTCTTGATGTCTTGTACAGAGGCTTGCACATAGGGTGTCGGGCGACAAACAGCAAGGGCTTTGCCCCTGAGGGCGAGGAAACAGTCTGTCAGAGGGCGCAGGGTTGCGTTCGGCGTGGCGTGATGGTGGCAAAGGCAGAATTATTTCCCGAAAGCGGTTTCACAGGTTGCTGGCGTCGATGCCGATTCCCGCCAGGATGATCTGCTTGACTGATGCCTTGGCCTCTTCCCACTGGGCGTCGGACAGGGGCTTGCCGCCGTTCAGGGTTTCGATCTGGTGATTGAAATCGGCATAGTGCTGGGTGGTCGCCCACAGCATGTACAGCAGGTGGTGCGGATTGACACGGTCCATGCGGCCTTCGGCGATCCAGCGCTCAATGACCTTTGCGCGGCCTTCGGTCCATTCGGTCAGCGTGTGTTCAAGATAGTCCTGTATCACCGGCGCGCCATGCATCACCTCGCTGGCCCAGACCTTGGAGCCAGCCGGATGCCGGCGGCTGATTTCCATCTTGGCGTCGATATAGGCGGCAATCGCCTCGGCCGGGCCGTCGGCGCTGTCAAACACGTCGGCTGCGCGCAGCCATATCTGAAAGATGTTTTCGACGACCTGCCGGTAGAGGGCCTCTTTGGTCGGGAAATAATAGTGCAGGTTCGCCTTGGGCAGCCCGGCCATGTCGGCAATCAGCTGCATTGTCGCCCCGCCAAAGCCCGCCTCGGCAAAGACCTTTTCCGCGGCTTCCAGAATACGCTTTTCACGCGCGAGGCGGCGTTCTTTCTGGCCAGGTCTGGGGCTGGGATGCTTGGCGGGAAGATTCATGCAGACCTGTCCAAAAAAAATTCTTGACCAATTGGTCAACTGGTGTACCGTAAACCTGACTATATGGTCAGAAATGGGAGTTGCGCAAGTGACCGGCTGCGGGCCGGTCCGGCAGAGGGGGGTCTGTTGGCAGCATGGCAGTGCCGGGGTTCCGCGTGGCGGGATCTTTGCGCCTGTGGCCATGCACGCGGATCAGCGACAGGAATGCAAGAGGAAAGGGAAAGCGCATGGCAGCGTTAAGCGACAACATGAAGATCAACGCCGACCGGCTGTGGGACAGCCTTATGGAAATGGCCAAGATCGGGCCGGGTGTTGCGGGTGGCAACAACCGCCAGACGCTGACCGACGCCGATGCCGAGGGGCGGCGCCTGTTTCAGAAATGGTGCGAAGACGCCGGCATGACCATGGGCGTTGATCAGATGGGCACCATGTTTTTCCGCCGCGAGGGCACCGACCCCGACGCGCTGCCCGTCTATGTCGGCAGCCATCTGGATACCCAGCCCACGGGCGGCAAATATGACGGGGTGCTTGGGGTTCTGGGTGCGCTGGAGCTGGTGCGTTCCATGAATGACCTTGGCATCAAGACGAAACACCCGATCGTCGTGACCAACTGGACGAATGAGGAGGGCACCCGCTTTGCGCCCGCCATGCTGGCCAGTGGTGTGTTTGCCGGCATGCACACGCAGGACTGGGCTTACGGCCGCGAAGATGCGGAAGGGCTGAAATTCGGCGACGAGCTGGAACGCATCGGCTGGAAGGGCGATGAAGAGGTCGGCGCGCGCAAGATGCACGCGTTTTTCGAGCTGCACATCGAG
>WFQE01000315.1 GCA_015487165.1 Paracoccaceae bacterium
ACCCGGAATTGAAAAGGACCGCAAAAGATGGAGCCGGAATTCGACCCCGCCAGCCTGAAATTTGACGCCAATGGCCTGATCCCGGCCATTGCCCAGGATGCCGCCACCGGCGAGGTGCTGATGATGGCCTGGATGAATGCGCAATCTCTGGCGCGCACGCTGGAAACCGGGCGCGTCACCTATTGGTCGCGCTCGCGCCAGGAGCTGTGGGAAAAGGGGCTGACCAGCGGCCATACGCAGAGCCTCGTCGATCTGCGCATTGACTGCGACCGCGATTGCCTGCTGCTGCTGGTCGAACAATCCGGCCCGGCCTGCCATACGAATCGCCGGTCCTGTTTCTATACCGCGGTCAGGGAAGGCCGCGAGGTGGAAATCATGGGCCCGCAATCATAGCCCGACCATCTTTCTGATTTGTGCGGGCGTCACGCCTTCAGCGCGGTATTTGCGCAAGGCGCGCGCATCGTCGCGCTTGGCAAGGCGTTTGCCGGACTCATCCCGGATCAGCCGATGGTGGTGGTATTGCGGTGTCGGCAACTCCAGCAGCGCCTGCAACAGACGGTGCAGGAAAGTGACGGGAAACAGATCCATGCCGCGGGTGACAAGGGTGATGTCCTGTGCGGCATCATCTACGACCACCGCCAGGTGATAGGAGGTGCCGATATCGCGGCGCGCCAGCACGATGTCGCCCGCAACCTTGCGCAGCCAGTCGCCATACAGCCGGTGCGTGCCAGTATGATACGGGCCGATTTCGGTGAATGTCAGACGTGCCAGCGCATCGTCGCCCCCCACGGCCTCGATCGCCGCCGCCATGTTCAGGCGGATCGCGTCGCCCTTGTGGTAATCACGGATCGAGCGCGCGCGACAGGTGCCCGGATAGACGGGGCCGTCCAGCCCCGCGCCCTCTTGCGGGGCCGACAGCGCCTTGCGGATGTCGCGCCGCGTGCAGCCACAGGGAAAGCACAGGCCGCGCGCGATCAGCTGATTCAGGGCGTCGTCATAGATTTCCATGCGCTCGGACTGGCGCATCACCGGCAGGGGCCAGTCCAGCCCCAGCCAGCGCAGATCGTCATATATGGCCTGTTCGTATTCGTCGCGGCAGCGGGCGCGGTCGATATCCTCGATCCGGATCAGGAATTCGCCGCCCCCACGCTGGGCCAGATCGGCCGCTGTCAGCGCCGAAAAGGCGTGCCCCAGATGCAGATAGCCGGTGGGCGAGGGGGCAAAGCGCGTACGCATGTCAGGGCTTTTCCAGCAGGTAGAGCGTGGCCTGCGCGCCCTTGTCGGTGACGGCCTGTCGCTTGTCCAGCAGGCGTGCCGCGCCGCTGTCGATATATTCCATCAGGCGGGCCTGAAGAAACGGGGTATCGGGGGTATCATCGAGGATGCCGACGACCAGAGGCTGGCCGTTGGCGAGCGCGGCGATCAGCTGGTCGATTCGGTCGGATGGTGTGTCGCTGTCCGGCAGGCCCAGCACGATCTGCGCCGTCTTGCGGGCCGGATGTTCGGCCAGCATCTGCCGGGCTGCCTTGGTGTCGGTGTTCATGCTTTGCATTGCCGCGCCAGTTAAGCCGCGCAGCGGGCCGAGTGCAAGGGGCCGAGAGGGGGCATTGCGAGGTAATGCCAGACCCTAGCCGCGTGAATCGAAAGTCCGCTACATTGAATTTTCGCACCCCCGGATCGCTTGCGATCCGGTTTGCGCCCGACCCCGCCCCCCAGGCGGGCGCGAATTGGTGATAACGTTTCGGCAGGTTGCGACATTGGACTCGCGAAAATCGCTGCGCAGATCTTGGCGCGCCCCCCTCGGTGCCGGGCGCGAACCTTGCCTCGTGCGATGCTCCCAATGACACGGATTACGAGTCCAGCACGCTAGCCGCCATCCCCGTCGCGCCAGGCCAGAAGCGCCTGTTTGGCCCGCGTCGTATAGGCCAGATAGCGGGCCTTGCGGTTGCGCCGGCCGCCGCGCACGTCCTCCATCGGGGGGAACAGGCCGAAATTCACATTCATGGGCTGAAATGTTTTGGCATCGGCCCCGCCGGTGATGTGGTTGACCAAGGCCCCCATGGCCGTGACGGGCGGCGGCGGGGGCAGTTCGCGCCCGCGCGCCTGCGCCACGGCCATGCGCCCGGCCAGCAGGCCCATGGCGGCACTTTCCACATAGCCCTCGACCCCGGTCACCTGACCGGCCAGCCGGATATGGGGGGCGGGTTTCAGGCGCATGTTGTCGTCCAGCACGCGCGGGGAATTGATAAAGATATTGCGGTGGATCCCGCCAAGACGCGCGAAACGCGCGTTCTCAAGCCCCGGAATGCGCGTGAAAACAGCGGTTTGCGCGCCATATTTCATCTTGGTCTGAAAGCCGACCATGTTGAACAGCGTGCCCAGCTTGTTGTCGCGGCGCAGTTGCACCACGGCATAGGGCTTGTTCGTCGGGTCGTGGGGGTTGGTCAGGCCCACGGGCTTCATCGGGCCGAACCGTAATGTTTCGCGCCCGCGCGCGGCCATGACCTCGATGGGCAGGCAGCCCTCGAAATAGGGGGTTTCGCCCCCGACTTCGCCCTCGTGGAATTCGGTTGTCTCGGCCGCCAGCAGGGCGTCGATGAAAGCGTCGTAATCGGCCCGTGTCATCGGGCAGTTGATATAGGCGGTGCGCTGTTGTTCGGTGTCGCCCTTGTCATAGCGGCTTTGCATCCATGCCTTTGACATGTCGATGCTGTCGAAATGCACGATCGGGGCGATGGCGTCAAAGAAATGCAGCGATTCCTCGCCGGTCGCGCGGCGGATGTCATGGGCCAGCGCCTGTGACGTCAGAGGGCCGGTGGCAATGATCACCTGGCCCCAGTCGGCGGGCGGCAGGCCGGTGACCTCGCCGCGCTCGACGGTGATCAGGGGGTGGGCGTGGATGGCGGCGCTGACCCCTGCCGCAAAGGCATCACGGTCAACCGCCAGCGCGCTGCCGGCGGGCAGGGCGGCACGGTCGGCGTTTTCCATGACAAGACTGTTGAGCGCGCGCATTTCCCAATGCAACAGGCCCACGGCGTTGCTTTCGTCGTCATCCGAGCGGAACGAGTTTGAACAGACCATCTCGGCAAGGCGGTCGGTCTTGTGGGCAAAGGTTTTTACCTGCGGGCGCATCTCATGCAGGATCACGGGAAGGCCGGCGCTGGCGATCTGCCAGGCGGCCTCGGAGCCGGCCATGCCGCCGCCGATGATATGGATGGGGTCAGTCATGCGCCCCATCTAGGCGAGCGGGGGGCAAATGAAAAGGGCCGATGACGGCCCTGTTTCGGTGTTTGCTGTCTTCTGCGCGGATCAGTTTTCGGCCGGCCTCTGCTGGGCTGCGGTCAGAATGACCTCTTCGATCTCTCGCGGCTGGTGTTGGCGCGGGGCCTCGGCGGTTTTTTCGTCCTGTTTTGATTTCACGAACAGGTTGTCGATGGCATAGCGCCCACGCCCATGGCTGAATAGCATCAAAAGCCCCCCGATCATGGCCAGATCGCGCCAGAAAACGCCCATCGCGACAGGATCGGCGGGCCGGTAATTCAGGATAAAGCTTGACCAGAACACGTAAAGCGCCAGCAATGCCGAGGCGGTGCGCGTCTGAAACCCTACCAGGATTGCCAGCGCCGCCAGAAATTCGAATCCCGTATTGGGCCATCGCATGTAGTCAGGCATTGCCGCATTGGCAAGGAACTGGCCCATGCCGGTGGGATCACTGACAAGATTTCCGGCCAGCGCCAGAAAATATGAAGCTATCAGAACACGCGCGACTGCATGCGCAATTTCGCACATGCGATCCCGCCCTTCCAGAGTTCTGGTGGTCATTCCTGTTTCCCTCTCGCCCTCGAATATCTGCCGATGCGGCCACAATGCCCCAATGTTTGTGCAGATCATTATTGTTGGCGAAAGATTTGCGTTGAAACTTGGCCCGAGTGAGGCAGGTTCTTGCAAAACCCTGACCATTGCTGTGGCGAAAATATGGTCGGGGGATCAGATCCGCCGCGGGCGGGCAGGGCGGTTCATCCGTGGTCAACATGCCCCGGATGAACCTTGTTCCGCGTTGGGGCGCGGGGATTACTGTTCGTGATCCCCGGCCTCGTCGCTATCTTCACTTTCGGAATCGTCGCCCTGATCGGCAATCAGCGCCACCGAGACAACCTTTTCACCGCTTGATGTATCAAAGACCTTCACACCGGAGGCCGCGCGGCCCTGGCGCGATATGCCGGCGACGGGGCAGCGGATCGACTGGCCCGTCGAGGTTGCCAGCATGATCTGGTCGTCATCCTCGACCGGGAACGAGGCCACGATGGTATCGCCGCGCCGGCCCAGATTGGCCGCGGCAATACCCTGGCCACCGCGCCCGGCGACCCTGTATTCCAGCGCCGAAGAGCGCTTGCCATAGCCGGCCGAGGTGATGGTGAGAATCCATTCTTCCAGAGCGGAAAGTTCGGCATAGCGTTCGGGACTCAGCGCCGACTGGTCGGTGCCGCCCTCGATTTCGCCGGTCTCGTCGCCGGTGATCGCGCGGCGCATGCGGAAATAGGCGGCGCGCTCGTCCGGGGTGGCATCGACATGGCGGATCACGGCCATTGACACGACATGATCGCCCTCGGCCAGCTTGATGCCGCGCACGCCGGTGGAATCGCGCCCCTTGAAGACGCGCACATCCGTGACCGGGAATCGGATCACCTTGCCAAGCGCGGTGGTCAGCAGCACATCGTCGGTTTCGCTGCAGATGCGCGCATTCACCATGGTTTCGCCCTCGGGCAGTTTCATGGCGATCTTGCCGTTGCGCATGACATTGGTGAAATCCGACAGCGCGTTGCGCCGCACATTGCCGCGCGAGGTGGCAAAGACGATGTTCAGATCCTTCCATTCCTCTTCAGGGGCATCAACCGGCATGATGGCCGCCACGCCAACCCCGGCGGGAATGGGCAATATGTTGACGATCGCCTTGCCGCGCGCGTTGCGCCCGCCCTGTGGCAGGCGCCAGGTCTTGATCTTGTAGACCATGCCGTCGGTGGTGAAGAACAGCAGCGGCGTGTGGGTGTTGGCGACGAACAGGTTGGTGACGAAATCCTCGTCCTTGGTGGACATGCCCTGCAAGCCCTTGCCGCCGCGTTTCTGCGCGCGGAATTCGGCCAGCGGGGTGCGCTTGATATAGCCGGAATTGGTGACCGTCACGACCATGTCTTCGCGTTCGATCAGGTCTTCGTCGTCGAGGTCGCCGTAATGTTCGACGATCTCGCTGCGCCGGGGCACCGCGAACAGTTCACGCACTTCGCGCAGCTCGTCCGAGATGATCGCCATGATGCGTTCACGCGAGCGCAGGATATCGAGATAGTCCTTGATCCTGGCGGCCAGTTCTTCCAGCTCGTCCGTGACTTCCTTGACGCCCATTGCCGTCAGGCGTTGCAGGCGCAACTCCAGAATGGCGCGGGCCTGCGCTTCGGACAGGTTGTAGGTGCCGTCCTCGTTCATCTTGTGGCTGGGGTCGTCGATCAGGCGGATGTAATCGGCAATGTCCTGCGCCGGCCAGCGCCGGGTCATCAGGCGTTCGCGCGCCTCGGCCGAGTCGGTCGAGGAACGGATGGTTGCAACCACCTCGTCGATATTGGAAACCGCCACTGCCTAACCGCACAGCACATGGCTGCGTTCGCGCGCCTTGCGCAGCAGATAGGCGGTGCGCCGGGCAACGACCTCTTCGCGGAACTCGATAAAGGTGGTCAGAAACTTGCGCAGGTCAAGCTGCTCGGGCCGGCCGCCATTCAGTGCCAGCATGTTGCAACCGAAACTTGTCTGCATGGGGGTAAAGCGGAACAGTTGGTTCAGCACCACCTCGGGGGTGGCATCACGTTTCAGCTCGACCACCACCCGCACGCCGACGCGATCGGATTCGTCCTGCACATGGGCGATGCCCTCGATCCGCTTTTCACGGGCGGCCTCGGCGATGCGCTCGATCATCGTGGCCTTGTTCACCTGATAGGGAATTTCCTCGATGATGATGGCATAACGGTCCTTGCGGATTTCCTCGATCCGGGTTTTGGCGCGGATGATGACGCTGCCGCGGCCCTCGGTATAGGCCTTGCGGGCGCCCGCGCGGCCCAGAATGATGCCGCCCGTCGGAAAATCGGGGGCGGGGATGTATTCCATCAGCTGAACGGAATCCATGTCCGGGTTCTCGATCAGCGCCAGCGTCGCGTCGATCACCTCGCCCAGATTATGCGGCGGGATGTTGGTTGCCATGCCCACCGCAATGCCGCCGGCCCCGTAGACCAGCATGTTGGGGAACCGCGCCGGCAGGACCGTCGGTTCCTTGTCCTTGCCGTCGTAATTGTCGATGAAATCGACGGTGTCCTTGTC
>WFQE01000316.1 GCA_015487165.1 Paracoccaceae bacterium
ATCAATCACATCATCAACACGAACCAGAAAATGATCGTCCGGAACGCGGCTCCAAAGCGCCTCGTCTCCAAATCCCCATTGCGGATGCCTGCGCCCTCGCATCGTCTAACCCCCTCATTTCAAATCCGCTTCAGCATAACAAAATCCAATGGGGTTTTGCAGAGGGTTGAACTTATGTCTACTGCGACAAGCATTGCGAATTAAATGCATTGCCTCCATTTATAAGCGAAAGAGATGGTTTATTCCCAAGTTATGGAACAATTACTGGCCAATCATCATTTTAGGGTGGCTGTTGATCGCTTTGATCACAGTATGCATGATTTATTTGGATGCAATAAAGGGAGTTTCGTTGTTATCTTCTTCTCTCTTAATTTCATTTGTCATTGTTCTTTGGCACAATCTGAACAAGAAGAAACCTCGTTTTAGTACAGTTAAAAATAAGATTCTCCTCTCTTTTATCGTCATAATATCCCCCACACTTACAACTCCATTCTTTCCAAATATTCTAAATCAGAGCATGGAGTTTATTGGTGTCAGAAATGCGAGAGCATTTGTACAACTTCCATTACACTACAAGTCCATACTTTCGTGCCAAGCCAATATCTCTGATTTCTGCTCAATGGAATCGAACTTGTTGACATGTAAAAACGCAACTGTTTTGTTCAGGGGAATTGGCTCAAATACTGTCGTGGAAATCAACCATATGAGAATCGTCCTTCCATCAAATGATATCATAATTGCAACCGCTGTAGCAGAATAACAACGGGTCTAACGAAAAAATGCTCTAGGAGATTGGAATGGCAAAGAACACACTGGCAATCTGGATCATGGCGGCGGCCATGATGTTGCCGCTGGCGCGGCCGGCGATGGCCGGACCGACCGGGCTTGCCATCATGCAGGCGGTGGACAACCGCGAGGACGGCGACGATTTGACCCAGACGATGACCCAGACGCTGATCGACCGCAACGGCAACCGGCGCGTGCGTCACGTAGTCAGTTTCCGCAAGGATTACGGCAAGGACAAGAAGCTGATCACCTTCTTCACCGAGCCGGCGAACATTCGCGACACCGCGCTCTTGACCTTCGACTATGATGATCCGGGCAGGGACGACGACCAGTGGCTCTATCTGCCGGCGCTCCAGAAGGTGCGCCGCATCTCGGCCGCCGATCGCGGCGATTACTTCATGGGCACCGATTTCACCTTCGAGGACATGAAGCAGACGCCGGAGCTTTCGGACTACCGCTGGAGGCTGCTGGGCTCCGAAACGATCAACGGCCACGACTGCTGGAAGGTGGAGGGCGTGCCGGTCTCCGATGCCGTGATGCAGGAGCTGGGCTACTCGCGCATGGTGCAGTATGTGCGCAAGGACAACGCCTTTCCCATCCGCGTCGATTACTGGGATCGGGCCGGCCGGGAACTGAAGCATCTGCGCGTGCTCAAGTTGAAGAAAATCCAGGGCATCTGGTCGCCGCTCTCGATCGAGATGGAGAACGTGCAGACGAACCACAAGACCGTGCTCGATTTCGCCGACCAGCGCTACAACACCGGCTTGAAGGATCGGCTATTCACCCAGCGCTCGCTCAAGCGCGGCTACCGCAGGTAAGGAAGGCCCGGCATGGAGGGGCTCTTCCGCCGCATTGTCCGCCACCCGTGGTCGGCGCTCATCCTGCTGGCGCTGGTCACCGTCCTCCTGGGTGCGCAACTGCCGAAGACCCGGATGGAGACGAACATCGAGGAGATGCTGCCCAAGGGGATGGACGCCTACATCAACAAGAAGCGGCTGGAGAAGCTGTTCAACGCCGCGGACATGGTGGTGATCGGCATCCTCAACGAGCGCGACCCCAACGGCATCTACAACCCGCATACGCTGGCGCTGGTCGATGAGCTGACCCGCTGGCTGCGCACGCGCAAGGAGTTCCGCACCATCGGGCTTTCCGACTTGCTGAGCCTCTCCACGATCAAGGACATCCGCGGCACGAACGAGGGCATGGAGGTGGAGCGCTTCATGCCCTCGCCGCCCAGGGATGCGGCCGGAATCGCGCGCCTGAAACAGCGCCTCGCCGACAACGGCATCTACATGGGCACGATCGTCAGCCGCGACGGCAAGGGCACGTTGATCGTCGTGCGGCCCGATCCGTCGTATGTCGGCCGCTACCACGAGATCCACGCCCTCTTGAAGCGAAAGCTCGCCGAGATCGCCGCGCGCGGCGGCCCGGAAAGACTGCTCGTGACCGGCCGGCCGATCATCGAGGGGGTGTTCGGCATCTACATGCCGCGGGACATGCAGCACATGCAGCCGTTGATCCTCGGCCTGCTGGTGCTGCTGTTGGCGCTTTCGTTCCGCAACGTGCGCGGCGTGGCGCTGCCGATTCTCGGCGTCGTGCTGGCCGAGGTGTGGATGATCGGCACGATGGCCGCCGCCGGCGTTCCGTTCTACACCGTCACCAGCATGTTGCCGGTGCTGATCCTGGCCGTGGGCGTGGCCTACGCCGTCCATCTCGTCACCCACGCCGAGATCGAGCTGGGGCGCGGGAACGACCGGCGGGAGGCGCTGGTGGCGATGATGCGGGGCTTGTGGATGCCGATGCTGATGACGACATTGACCACGGCGGCGGGCTTTCTCTCCATGCTCACCTCCCAGCTCGTGCCGATGCGCTGGTTCGGGGTCTTCGCGGCGATCGGCGTGAGCTATGCGTTCATCATCGCCTTCATTCTGGTGCCGGCCGCCTACGCCCTGTTGCCGCCGCCGAAGCGCGCGGGCAAGGCGTTGGCCTTCGGCGGCTATCTGCGCTGGATGACGAACGCCATCATTCATCATCCATGCCGCATCCTCGCCGCCTTCGGGCTGGCTATGCTCGTTTCCGCCTATGGTCTCTCGCAACTGACGGTGGATTCGTCGCTGGTCTCCGAGTTCCGCCCCTCCGACCCGATCCGCCAGGCCGACGAGATACTGAATGCGCGCTTCGCCGGCACGAACACGCTGGACGTGATGGTGGACACCGGCAGGCAGGACGGCGTGCTCGAACCCCGGCTGCTGCAAGGGCTGGCCCGGATGCAGCAGGCGGCCGAGGCCGACCCGCTGGTCGGCGATTCCGCCTCGATCGCCGAGTTCCTGGCCGAGATGAACAAGGTGATGCACGGCGGAAAGCCGGTCTGGAAGCGCCCCCCGGACGACTCGCGACTGGCGGCGCAATACCTGCTGCTTTACTCCTTCTCCGGCGCGCCGGACGATTTCGATTCCTTCGTCACCTCGGACTACCGGCAGGCGCACCTGCGCATCCAGCTCAAGTCCGACTCCAGTCACGCGGCCACGCACCTGATCCACGCGCTGCAAGCAAAAACGGCCGACTGGCTGCCCGGCGCCAAGGTAGACTACGCCGGCACCGCCTACACGATCCACCGTTTCTCCGACCTGGTCATCAGCGGCCAGATCAAGTCGCTGATCTCGGCCCTGGCGCTGATTTTCCTGCTCTGCCTGTGGCTGTTCCGCAACCTCTGGGACGCGGCGCTGGCGATGTTGCCCGTCTCGATGGCGGTCGTCGTCTGCTACGGCGTGATGGGGCTGGCTGGGCTGCCGCTGGAGATCGGCACCGCCATCACCGGCGCGATGGCGCTGGGCATCGGCGTGGACTTCGCGATCCACTACCTGTTCCGCTACCGCGCCTATGAACGGGAACAGGGCGATTTCGCCACCATCGTGTCCGAAACGAACGAGGACACCGGACGCGCGATCCTGTTCAACGCCGTGGTCGTCATCGGTGGCTTCCTGGTGCTGCTCACCGCCCATCTCTACCCGCAGGTCAAGCTGGGCGCGCTGGTGGCCGGTTCGATGAGCGTGTGTTATCTCGCCACCTGCTATCTGTTCCCGGTGCTGCTGGCGCGGCGCGAGGAGTAGCGGTGCGGCGGCTGGCGTGTTTGCTGGCGCTGCTGGCGACCCCGGCGGCGCAGGCGGCCGGATTCACGCTGCATGGCGGGCTGAAGAACGAATCAGCGTATTTCGTGGCCGGCGAGAAGCGGTGGGACAAGATTCAGAATCGCCTGGAACTCAAGCCCGAGGCGGTGCTAGGCGGCGGCTGGCAGTTCCGCTCGCGCGCGCTCCTCTGGTACGACGCGGCGATGGACGTGGAGGCCACGCGCGCGCCGGATCTGACCGGCGCCATCAAGCGCCATTACCGCACCGCCACGCAGCTCAAGGAGGCCTACCTGCTCTACGAGGGCGACGCCTTCGATCTCCGGCTGGGCCAGCAGCAAATCGTCTGGGGCAAGACCGACGGCCTCAGGATGCTGGACATCATCAATCCGCTGGACATGCGCGAGTTCATCCTCGATGACTTCCTCGATTCGCGCATCGGCCTCGTGGCCGCCCGATTGAACTGGTATCCCGACACGGAGACCGAGCAGGAGCTGGAGCTGCTCGTCATTCCGGACGCGAAGCCCGCCAAACCCGCGCCCGCGGGCAGCCGCTGGGCTTTCGTCACGCCATCCCCGCCGCCAGGTTTGCGGCTGGCCGTGCTGCCGCCCGAAGCGCCGAACTGGGCGCCAAGGAACACCGAGGCGGGCGCCGCCTGGCGCGCCAACATCGACGGCTGGGATCTGTCCTTGAATTACTTTTACGGTTGGAAGGACGCGCCCAACGCGCTGCGTCGCATCCTGCCCGGGGTGATGCAAGTGAAGTTGAGGCACTTCCGCATGCACACGCTGGGCGGCTCCTTCTCCAACGCCTTCGGCCCGTTCGTGCTGCGCGGCGAGATGACCGTCAACCTGCGCGAAGGCATCAACCGCATTGGCGCCACCTTCGCCGACACCGTGGCGCGCAAGACAACGCTGAACGCGGCCATCGGCGTGGATTGGACGAAGCGCCACTGGACGATCAGCCCGCAGCTATTCATCCGCCGCATCCAGGGCTGGGAGCCAGCATTGCTGGAGCCGCGCGCCTCCGGTTTCTGGACGCTGCGAATCGCCACCGATTTCATGCACGAGCGACTCAAGCCCGAACTGCTCGTCATCGCCGACTGGGAGGCGGGCGGCTGGCTCTTGCGCCCGAAGGTGGCCTACGAATGGAGCGATCACGTCACCACCACGCTGGGCGCGGACATCTTCGGCGGGCACGCAGGTTCCCTCGGCCAGTTCGCGAACAATGACCGCGTCTATGCCGAAGCCGAATACACATTCTGAGGGGGCGACAATGCAAGAGATTCAAGTCATCCATCAACCGGGCAAGGAACAGCTTACCGAACTCGGCGTCGAGAGCTGGCCGGTCTGGAGCTGCGAGGTCTCGCGCTTTCCGTGGACCTACGAGGAGCGGGAAACCTGCTACATCCTCGAAGGCCGCGTGACCGTGACGCCCGAGGGCGGCGAACCCGTGACCATCGGCGCGGGTGACCTGGTGACGTTCACCGCCGGGCTTTCCTGCACCTGGAACGTGCACGAGCCGATCCGCAAGCGCTATCATTTCGGCTAAGGGAGCATCCCATGCAACCGCCCAGAAGCGTCAAGTCACTGGAGAACTTTGGAAGAATCCAACTGTCCAAGTCCTTCTTCATGCGGGATTTTCTCTATTCCGAAATCTCGCAAATCGAGAAAATCCCCAACATTCCGGACGACCCCGAACTGGCTATCGAAGCTGGCAAGGCGCTGTGCGAGAACGTGCTCGAACCCATCCAGGACGCCTTGGGTCGCATTTGCATCCGCTCGGCATACCGAAGCTGCGCGGTCAACGCCAAGGGATCAGAAAACGGGAACCAATACAATTGCGCACGCAACGAAACCAATTATGCGAGCCACATCTGGGACGTCCGGGACGATACAGGTCACATGGGCGCCACCGCTTGTATCGTCGTCGCTTCGTTTGTTCCATACTATGAGCGAACCGGCGACTGGCAGGCCCTCGCATGGTGGATACATGACAACATCCCCGCCTATTCAAGCATCTGCTTTTTTCCTAGACTCGCCGCATTCAACATCAACTGGTATGAGGGTGAACCAAAAAAGACCATCCGAAGCTACATTCCGCCCAAGGGCTATCTGACGAAACCCGGCATGGAAAATCACAGCGGAAGTCATGTCAGTGCATATGAGGAATATCTTCAAACGCTTGCGGAATGGCCGGGCGCAACCGCTGGCGTTCCGAAAAGCTGATGCTGGCGGAGCAGCGACAGGCTGCCGCTTCAGCAAACCGGGTCAGGCGGCTTTTTCCAGTCGCTCGGCCAGCCACATCTTGATGACGGACTGGCGCGTGACTCCCAGCCGTTTGGCCTCGCGATCCAGCCGCTGAACCATCCACTCGGGAAAGTCCACGTTCACCCGCCTGGTCTCAAGCTCCGGCCGGCGCGCCCTGGAGATATCCAGATGCGGCGTGATGTCCTCGCCTTGCTCGAATGCCTTGTCAAAGTCCTTCGCTTTCATTGGCGCAGCCTCTCCTCCGCAGGTGCCCTCAGTCAAGTCATCGAAGCGGAGATTGCGCTTTGACCGCCTATCGCCCATGCTGATGCCATGGGCATGATGATCGATGGCCGCTGGGTGGCGGATGACGGGACTTGGACTGACAGCGACGGGCGCTTCCGCCGCGCCGAAACCGCGTTCCATGGCCGCATCGGGGAGGGGGATTTCCCGGCCGAGTCCGGGCGCTACCACCTCTACGTCTGCCTCGCCTGCCCCTGGGCGCACCGCACGCTGATCATGCGCCGGCTCAAGGGGCTGGATGAGATCATCCCCGTGCATGTCGTGCATCCACACATGCGCGAGCACGGCTGGGAGTTCAAGCCCGAGCCGGAGCCGCTCTATGGCTTCCGCTTTCTGCACGAGCTCTATGCGAAGGCCGATGCGCGCTACACCGGCCGCGTGTCCGTGCCCATGCTGTGGGATAGCCAGGCGGAAACCATCGTCTGCAACGAGTCGGCCGAGATCATCCGCATGTTCAACGCCGCCTTCGATGACATCACCGGCAAC
>WFQE01000317.1 GCA_015487165.1 Paracoccaceae bacterium
GCAAGCCGCGTGTGGACGACCGGCGGGTGCTGAACGGTATCTTCTGGCGGCTGCGAACCGGGGCGCCGTGGGCGGATATACCAGCGCGCTATGGCCCTTACACGACCTGCGTGAACCGCTTCAACCGCTGGCGGCGAGCGGGTCATTGGGCGCGCATTCTGGCGGCGATATCAGAAGCTTACGAAGGCGACATCCAGATGATCGACTCTTCCTCGATCCGGGTTCATCAACACGGGGCAAACGGCCCCAAAAAGGGGGGCGATCCCGTTGCATGGGTCGCTCGCGCGGCGGGCTGACCACGAAGATACATGCGCTGGTCGATGCCATCGGCCGCCCGATCCTGCTCAAGCTGACCGAAGGCCAGGCCCATGACGGACGTTCGGCGGCGGATATGTTTGGCACGGTCTGTGGGGGTCAGGTGCTGCTTGCCGATCGCGCCTACGACAGCGACAGATTACACGAAACGTTGGCGGCGCGCGGCGCGGTGGCCAATATCCGGCTGATGCCGAACCGAGTGAAGGCCTACGCCTTTGATGCCGAGCTATACAAGGAGCGCAACTTCGTCGAACGCTTCTTCAACAAACTCAAACACTTCCGCGCAGTCGCAACCCGCTATGACAAACGCGACGACAACTATCTCGCCTCCGTCCAACTCGCTTCAATCAGGATATGGTTGCGATCTTATGAGTCGGTGACCTAGTGCAGAATGACACCTCTTATGAGCGTTATTGGTTTTCCCGACACGATGAAACTACCCCACTGGTGCGGGGTGGTCAAAATTTGTAGCCTGTACAGGCGCTGGAGACGGTGGGCCGAACCGAGTGTTGTCATGCTCTCATCCGCGGATTGGTTACCGCCTTTCCTATTACGACGCGGGATTGCCTCTCTCTAAGCACGGATATCTGTCCCAACGTGCGCCGAGGATTTCCCCATCATTGGCCACCATCTCCAGCGTGCTGCACAGGCAGGCTGGTCGGTCGTTCAGGCGGTCAGTGGCGTTTTCCGGGCGATATCCCAGATGAACCCCGCCAGTTCCCGTGCGATAGCCGCCAGCACACGCGGCTGCGGTTTGCCTGTCCGGCTGAGGTCGCGATAGCGTTTGCGCAAACGGGTCTGGGCTTTCCAGCCAATATCCTTGATCTCTTGAGGCAAATGTGCGGCACGTTTCAGGTATGGATGCCCTTCCTTTGGTGGGTGCCTATACGACCACCCGGCTTCAACCAGCATGGTTCTCGCCAGGGCATTTCCGGTTTTGGTCAATCGTCCTCGTCGGGTGGTGTTTCCGCTGGAATGCTCGCTCGGCACCAGCCCGAGCCAGGCCATCAACTGGCGGGGATTGTCGAAGCGGGTAATGTCACCAATCTCGGCCACGACTGTTGAAGCGATCGTGGTGTTCACACCGCGCAGGGCACGCAGCGCGTCGACGACCGGTGCAAAATGCCAGTCCGGAATTGCTGCCTCAATCGCCTGATCCAATCTCGCAACCCTTTCCTCAGCCTGGTCAATGGTGCGTTTGAGTTCCTCGAAAACGAGCTGTTGATGGTAGAAACGGAAGCGGCGCAGTTCTGCGAGCCATCGGCGGTGGCGTTTCGTCCAGTATTGGCCGTTCTCATAGCGAAGACCGTGCCTGAGCAGGAAACTCAGCAGCTGCATTTTCGAGGCCTTCACCACATCGACAGCCTGTTTGCGCGCTCGGATCAGATCCCGCATTGCCTCCTGTTCTTCGTCGGGTGTCCAGATCGGCGTCAACCCTCCGGCACGCCAGAGCCGGGCCAGCATCTGCGCATCGCGTCGATCAGTCTTGACCCGATCGCCGGCTTTGCGTGGGATCATCGATGGTGAAGCCACCGCGCATTCAAATCCGAGTTTGGTCAGATGCCTGTGAAGGCCATAACCGCAAGGGCCTGCTTCATAACAAAATGAAGGCGTGTGCCCATTCTTTGTGAGCGTCTTCGTTAGTCTCAGAACAGCATCCGCCGAATTGATAACGGTGCCATAAAACCTGACTTCGCCACCGCGCCCATCTTCTGCTACCGCCACGGCAATCGTGTCCTTGTGGACGTCCAGCCCCACATACAGCGTCTTGTTCATTGCGTTTCCTCCGTCGAATAATCTTCAGTTCGTCGAGAAAAACACAGGCACCACGCCCGCCGTAAAACGCTCATCTGGTCTAAGCGTTTTCGGCTCAGCTGCCGTTCGCGCAGAGCGCGGCGGATTCAACGAGAGAGCCCACTTCGACCGATGCTGCACCAAGCATGAACGGCAGCTTTTGATCATAAGCTCAAAAACCTCTCAAAACCCCAAACCTGTTGTCATAGGTCTATGTAACAGCTAAGCCATTGACCGCTCACGCTCAGATTGAGCGTGACAAAAACCACCGTTTGTGCTTCCGTCTGAAGCATACCTTTGCTCTGGGTGTGGCGCGTTGAAAAGAAGAATATTGACAATAGCAGTTGGCGTAATCGTCATTTTGGTTTCAAATTTTATATTAGTTTCCTATTTTGAAACTCCTATGAAAAACGACCTTGCCTTCCTCCATGCGAATTGCCCTGCAATTAACGCCGTGGAATTTGATGATCTACGCAACCATATCATTGCTGACAGGAGCGTGGATGGAACATTGTACATCTTCAACCAAATTAGCGGCACTAACTCCCCTGAAGACTTTGAAGCAGGATTCAGAAATATCGCATCTGAAATCCTATGCTTACCGGGGGTCGGCTGCGCAATATCACCACACATCTCGAAGGAATGCGGAGGCACAATTTAATGAGTGACCATGATCGTAGACAAGCAATTTATGATTTCGTCGTTGAGCAATATCAAAATATCCCAAGCGGTGGAACCAACCACCTACAAGTAGCAGTTGATGCAACACAACTGGCTATCAACTGACCTGCCCCCCGCCAACGCCCGCATTTTGAAGTAGAGTCTGCCCGATCAGAGAGGAGCAGACGAATGCGAAAGAGCCGTTTCACGGAGGCGCAAATCATTGCGATGATCAAGGAACAGGAGGCCGGGATGCCAACGGCGGAGGTTTGTCGCCGGCATGGGCTGAGCCCGGCGACTTTCTACAAATACAAGTCCAAGTATGGCGGCATGGGGCTTTCGGACGTGAAGCGTCTGAAGATGCTGGAGGATGAAAACGCCAAGCTGAAGCGCCTGCTTGCCGACGCGATGCTGGACAACGCGGTTCTGAAGGATCTCCTGGGAAAGAACTGACGACGCCGAGCGTGCGGCGTGATGCAGCGCTGCGGGCGATGCGGGATCATGGCATCTCGCAGCGCCGGGCCTGCAGGCTGGTCGGTGTCGATCCC
>WFQE01000318.1 GCA_015487165.1 Paracoccaceae bacterium
ACGCTGGCGCGCCTTTCCGCCATGTTCCGCGCGCCCGCCTACGAGGATCTGCCGCTTGCGCCCTGGAAACTGGCGCTTGCCGGAAACGGGGCTTTCCGCAGCTTTGTCGACACGAACACACAGGCCCACCGCAACCCCGATTACCGGATCGTCACCATTTCGCTGAAACACCACGGGGCAGCGCCCGGCGATGCCTCGGCCGAACAGATGCGCCTGATCGCAGACCTTGCCGAACAGCTCGCCCATGGCGAAATCAGGGTCAGCCAGCGGCAAAACCTGATCCTGCCCCATGTTCACAAGGCCAAGCTTCCGGCCCTTTATGACGCCTTGCAACGCGCCGGGCTGGCCACCGCCAATGCCGGGCTGGTTTCAGACATCATCGCCTGCCCGGGGCTGGATTACTGCGACCTTGCAACGGCGCATTCCATCCCGGTGGCCCAGGACATTGCGCGCCACTTCAAGGCCCGCGAGGCGGAAATCGGCCCGCTTTCGATCAAGATTTCCGGCTGCATCAATGCCTGCGCGCATCACCATATCGGCGATATCGGCATTCTGGGCCTGCAAAAGGGCGGCAAGGAAAGCTATCAGATCACGCTTGGCGGCAGCCCCGGCCCCGATGCCGCGATCGGGCGGGTCATGGGGCCCGGCTTTGGCCGCGAGGCCATCCTTGGCGCGGTCGAGAAGATCATCGACACCTATCTGGCCCTGCGCCAGACGCCCGACGAGCGCTTTGCCGACTGCCTGAAACGGATCGGGCTCGCGCCCTTCAAGGCCGCGCTGTATCCCGCAAAGGAGAAACCCCGTGCTGCATGATCACCCCCTCGCCCCCGGTCCTGCCCCCGTGGCCGTGCGCCTTGCCCGGCTGAATGCCGCCATCAGATCGGTGCCCGAACCCAGTATCGCGCAGGCGGCGCTGGCCGCGGCACTTGACCCGATGATTGCCGGCAAGGTGGCTTTGGTGTCGTCCTTCGGGGCGGATTCCATCGTGCTGCTGCACATGGTTTCGCGCATCAACCCCGACCTTCCGATCCTGTTCATCGACACCGAGCTGCTGTTTGCGGAAACGCTGCACTATCAGAAACAGGTCGCGGCCTTGCTGGGGCTGCAAAATATCCACGTTATCCGCGCGCCCCGCGAAGAGCTGTTCACCCATGACCCCGAGGGCCTGTTGCGCCATTTCGACCCCGATGCCTGCTGCGCCCTGCGCAAGGTTGCCCCGCTGGCGCAGGCACTTGCCGGCTTTGACGGCTGGATTACCGGGCGCAAACGCTATCAGGCCGGCACCCGCGCCGACATGCCCGTGTTCGAGACCGACGACAAAGGGCGCGTCAAGATAAACCCGCTTGCCCATTGGCAGCCCGGCCAGGCGGCGGCCTATATCGACACGCATTCCCTGCCCCGACACCCGCTGGTGGACAAGGGCTATCGTTCGATCGGCTGCGCACCTTGCACGACGCCGGTGCGCGCGGGCGAGGACGAGCGCGCCGGCCGCTGGCGCGGACGCGGCAAGGTCGAATGCGGCCTGCACCAGGGCGCGGAAAACGACACTTCCGACGATCGGGGACAGGCGGCATGAGAAAGATCCTTTCGCCCCTCGGGCTGGAAACCGATGACTGGGAATTCGGCCTTGTGAGCCCGGATCAGATCGCTGCGCGGCTGGACGCAGGCGCGAACGTGCTGGCCGTAGATCTTGGCACCGATTACGATGTCGCCCGGCTTGAACCCTATCTGGACCAGATCGACATGATCCGTATCTCGCTGCCCGCCTTTACCGATGGCCGCGCCTTTTCCCAGGCGGGGCTGCTGCGCCTGATGGGGTATTCCGGGCGCCTGCGCGCGGCCGGGGTGATCTTGCCCGATCAGTTCAGCGCGCTTTTGCGAGTGGGATTCGACGAAATCGAAATCCCGCCGGGGAAAGAGGTGCCCGCGTGGACAGGCACCCCCAGGCCGGAACCCGGCTATCAGGAACGGTTGCGCCAATTTGACTCCTAGAACTTTGGCGCTACACCCCTTAAATACCCCGCAACGCATTTGCCTTTTTTCGAAAGTCATGCCCATGAACGACGAAAGCATTCTCCGGGGCGACGCCGCCAAGAAAGCCGCGCGGCTGCCCGATGCCCAGACCGTGACCGCTGTCAAGCACTGGAACGACCGCCTTTTCTCGTTCCGCACGACGCGGCCCCTTTCCCTGCGCTTTCGTTCGGGCGAGTTTCTGATGATCGGCCTGATGGGCGACAATGGCAAGCCGCTGCTGCGCGCCTATTCCATCGCCTCGCCCAACTGGGCCGACGAACTGGAATTCTATTCGATCAAGGTGCCCAACGGCCCGCTGACATCCAAGCTGCAACATATCAAGCCTGGCGATCAGGTCATCATCCGGCCCAAGCCTGTTGGCACGCTTGTCATCGACGCGCTGCTGCCGGGCAAGCGTCTTTACCTGATCGCAACAGGCACCGGGGTTGCGCCCTTTGCCTCGCTCACACGCGACCCCGAGGTCTATGAAAAATTCGGCCAGGTCATCCTGACCCACACGACGCGCAGCGCGTCGGCCTTGTTGTACAGCCAGGATCTTGTGGACCAAATCCTGAATGACGAGATCCTGTCCGAAATTGCTGGCGGCAAACTGTGGTACTATCCGACCACGACCCGCGAAGAGAGCCCCAAGATGGGACGGATCACCAATCTCATCACCTCCGGCGAACTGTTCGACGACCTGGGTCTACCACCATTTGACCCGACTGAGGACCGCGTGATGATCTGCGGGTCGATGGGCCTGAACATGGACATGAAGAAGATCCTGGAAGATGCCGGATTTCATGAAGGCTCGAACAGCGAACCGGGCGAATATGTTCTGGAAAAGGCGTTCGTCGGGTGACCAGACGGGCAACAGCTGATGGCTGTGTCCCGGCGTGATCACAAAAATCCGTGGCAATAATGGAATCTCCCCAATATTCGGGGCCGAGGCATTTTTGACCTCAATATCACCCTACAGGATTGCCCAAAAATCGGCCAAGTTTGGGCATACTTTAATTATTCGTGCCATATTGTTGCTTTCATTGGAATTTATGATCAACCCACAGACGGGCATGTAGTGCACCCGAATCCAGAAGTAGCCGCACCAAAGCCCGCCATACGGACAAAAAGAACCGCATCCAGCGGCACGTTACCCCTGCCTGTGACAATTATAATTGATTTTTTTCGATATTTATGCAAGATATCGAGATACAAAGGGGTGAATGTTTTGCCGTTATCCGATTATTCACCGGAATCACCGATATTGCGCATGAATCCGCTTCATGCGCTCTTTCAGCAGGCGCCTTGGCGGATTGCAGGCCTTCGCGCACACCCGGAAATACGGCTGTACTGGATCACACGCGGCCAGGGACGCATCTCGATTGATGCTGTGACACGCGGATTCGGGCCGAACATGCTGATTTTCGCCCCACCCGGCACTGTCCATGCCCTTTCACCCACCGCCGGATGTCAGGGATTTGTGATCACGATGTCCCCGAATCTGCTGCTGGACATGCCTGATCACCCTCTGCTTCTCAGATCCGAAACGGTCATCGAACAGGGTGAACTGTCGGGGCTTCTGGAAAGGATCCGCACCGAAAGCGCCGGGGACGATCCGGCCTCGTGGACGGCAACCCTTGGCTATCTGGCGCTGCTTTCGGTCTGGATCGCGCGCCACGCGCCACGCAACGAATGGGATAGCGAAACACGCCCCAATGCCGGCATCCGTCTGGCGCGCAGGTTTCTGCATCGGCTTGAGGCCGATATTTCCTCGGGCCCCAGCGTAGCCTCCATTGCGGCCAGGCTGGATGTTACCGCCACGCATCTGGGGCGCGTTTGCCAAAAGGTCTTTGGCAAAAAGGCAACCGTGATGGTGCAGGAAAGACAGGTTCTGGAGGCCCGGCATCTGCTGTGCGACAGCGGATTGCGCATAGGCGAGATAGCGAAAATGTCGGGCGTTTCGGCCCCGGCAACCTTTACACGGCTGTTTCAGCGCCATACCGGCATGACCCCGCGCGCCTTTCGGCAACGCATGTCTCATCCCCGTGACGCCGTGCCATCTGCCCGGCGCTGACAAAATCCGTTATCATGCACCAGCTTTACCTGTTGCAGGAGTGGCAGGAACATGACCCGCTATCTGCCCCCTTCGGATGTTCGTTCTTTCTATGACGGGTTCGGGACCCGCCAGGACCGGCAAGGGTTTTATGAAGACCCGGCCCTGAATGCGCTTGTCGAACATTCGAACCTGCGCGGCGCCAAGGCGGTATTCGAGTTCGGCTGCGGCACCGGGCGCTTTGCCGCGCGCCTGCTGGCAAGGGAACTGCCTGAAACCGCGCGCTATTCCGGCTGTGATCTCAGCCCCGGAATGATCGCCATCGCGCGCAAGCGTCTTGCCGAATTCGGAAACCGGGCAACCTTGTGGAACTGCGCCCCCACGCCCGATTTTTCGCCCGGAGATCCGCCCTTCGACTTTATCATTGCAACCTATGTTCTGGATATCATGGCGCCCGAGGCGATAAAGGCCATGCTGGACGAGGCGGCAAGATGCCTTGAACCCGGCGGGCAGCTTGGGCTGATCAGCCTGACCATTGGCGACACCCCGCTTTCCCGCCTGACCAGCACCGCGTGGTCTGCCATTTTTCGCCTAAACCCGCGCCTTGTGGGCGGATGCCGCCCCATCGATCTGTGGCCGATACTGGAAGATACGGGATGGAACATAGAATGGCATCGCATCGTGCGGGCATGGACCATCCCCTCCGAGGTTGTCATTGCCACCAGATCGTGAAAGACCTGCCCCATGACCCGC
>WFQE01000319.1 GCA_015487165.1 Paracoccaceae bacterium
GCTGCGCAAGGACGACAGTGAGGCCAGCCTTGAGGCCGATATCGTGCTGGTCGCAACCGGCCGCCGGCCCTTTACCAAGGGCCTCGGACTGGAGGAGGTCGGCGTTGCCATGACCGAGCGCGGCCAGGTAAAAACCGACGGCTGGAAAACCTCGGTTCCGGGTATCTGGGCGATCGGTGACGTGATCACCGGCCCGATGCTGGCCCACAAGGCCGAGGACGAGGGCATCGCCGTTGCCGAATCCATCGCCGGCCAGCATGGCCATGTGAATTACGACGTGATCCCCGGCGTCATCTATACCAGCCCCGAGGTCGCCAGCGTCGGCAAGACCGAAGAGCAGCTCAAGCAAGAGGGCCGCGCCTACAAGGTGGGCAAGTTCAACTTCATGGGCAATGGTCGCGCGAAATCCATGTTCGCGGGCGAGGGGTTCGTCAAGATTCTGGCCGATGCGCAAACCGACCGCATTCTTGGCTGTCACCTGATGGGGCCGATGGCGGGCGAGCTGATCCACGAAATCGCCGTCGCGATGGAATTCGGCGCTGCGGCCGAGGATATCGCCCGCACCTGTCACGCGCATCCCACCTTTTCCGAGGCCATGCGCGAGGCGGCGCTGGCCTGCGGCGACGGGGCGATCCACGCCTGAGCGTCGTTACCGGCCCTTGCCGCGTCAGACGGTCAGCATCCGCAGGCCCTGCGTGACATCGTTGCGTATGGCCTGCTGAAGCGCCGCCTTGTCGCCGGCTTTCAGCGCGGCAATGATGGCGCGGTGATGGCCGGGTCTTTGTGAATGGCGCATCTGGCGGTAAAGCTGCCGCATGGTCGGGCCCAGCTGCAGCCAGACGGTTTCGACCATGGCCAGCATGGCCGGTGCCTGGGCGCGCAGGTACAGCGTGCGGTGGAATTCCAGGTTCGAGCGGATATAGCCAGAGGCGTCCATCTTGACGACCATCTGATCCGTATTGGCATTCATCGCCCGCAGCCTGTCGATCAGCGCCGGATAGGCCCGTGGCAGCGCGCGGCCGGCCAGTTCCGGTTCCAGCAGGGCGCGGATGGCGGCCAGCTCTTCGATCCGCTCGTTTCCCAGTTCGGGTGTCGTTACCCGTCCCGATGCCGACAATGTAAGCGCGCCCTCGGCCACCAGACGCCGTACCGATTCGCGCACCGGTGTCATGCTGACCCCGAACTGGGCGGCAACCCCCCGCAGGGTCAGGGCCTCGCCGGGGGGCAGTTCGCCATGCATGATCTGCTGGCGCAGGCTGCGATAGACCCGTTCATTGGCCGAGACGGTGTCGGTGGATTTTGATGCGGCTGACATGGTGCGATTGTGATCACAACCACCGCGCGGGTCAAGATGGCACAGAAAGGCGATAGCGATGCAGCTGCCCGCCATTTCCCCTCAGCCACCCGCGCCAGGTCTGGAAATCGGGATCAAGCTGTTTGACCACCCGCCAGAAGGCAGGCGAGTGATTCATCTCGGCCAGATGCGCAACCTCGTGCGCTACCACATAGCGCAGTACCTCGGGCGGTGCCATGACCAGGCGCCACGAGAACATCAGATTGCCACTTTCGTTGCACGAACCCCAGCGTGATCGGGTATCGCGCAAAGTAATACGCGACACCTTTCGGCCGATCTGCGCGGCAAGAGTGTCGCAAAGCGGGGCAATATCGTTGCGCGCCTGCAGCTTGAGAAAGGCGGCCAGCCGTGGGCCGATCGGCTTGCCGGTCTGCGGAACATGAATTTCGTCACCAACAATTCGTGGTGCGCGCCCGGTTCCCGCGACCAGCAGGTGCGGATGCCCCCGCAAGGGCAGGCTGTCCCCGATGGCAGGGATCACGGGCTCGGGCTGTCGGGTCAGCTTGTCGCGCAGCCAGCGTTCGTTCTGGTGCAGAAAATCCAGAGCGGCCTTTTCGCGCGCGCCGACCGGCATTGTCAGGCTGATCTTCCTGTCCACGGCCGACACCCGCAACGAATAGCGCCGCGCCCGGGGCGAGCGGCGCAGTTCCACCGTCATTTCCGGCTGTCCGATCTGGATGGTCCTTTTCATGGGGCGGACCATAGAGGAAGGATTTTTTCGGGTAAACCGCGCCTCATGCGGTCTGCGCTTGGCAGATATGCATATTTGCCGGCATTTGCCA
>WFQE01000320.1 GCA_015487165.1 Paracoccaceae bacterium
ATATGGAAACATTACCTTTGCCAACTTCTGCATCCGGTGCCGCCACCTGCCGTTCCAATTCATCCCATTGCTTTTCGGACCAACGGTCGGCCCCGAGGATCCATGCCGCCGCACGGGCATAAACCCGGCAGTCGAGCGCCTCGTTGCGTTCGCGCAGTTTCTGCCACTCCAGCCGGGCAAAGCCGCGCTTGTTCTTCACCGTCACCAGTTGCTCGGCGACCAGCTGCTTCAGCCATTCGCTGTCGATCCAGCCCGGCAGGTGCAGGGTTCCAGGTTGATAGTCCGTTCCCGCCGCCAGTTCTTCCGGAGTTGGCCGTTCCAGCCGCAAGAACCGGTAAGTTTCGGATTTGAACGTCGACACCGCCACCGTCCACAACCGCGCGCCACGGCGTAGGCGTTTGCCGGCAATGGTGGCATCGACAAAGGTCGGCCCCGAAACAGGACTGGCGCGATTGAACCCTTCCACACCCTTGACCGGGGCCACCTGGCCAAAGCCGACCTTGCGGGCCCAGCCATACACCGCCGGGGTTTCATAACCGGTGTCGATGGCAAGCCTCGCGATGGTCATCTGGTTGCCATTGGCATGGTGCCATGTACGGCCCAGCAATTCCGTCAGCCCGTTCCAGCAGGCTTCCGACCCCGGACCGCCCTCGATGACGATGTGGTCGACCAGCCAGCTCTCCAGCCCACGGCCCCAGGCCCAGACATCAACCTCGATCCGGTCCTTCTGCACATCGACCCCGGCCGTCAGGAACAGAGCGTTCGCGGGCACCTCTCCCGCGGCCCAGTCTTCCTTGCGGTCCAGCAGCCGTTGCCAGTCCGGCGCTTCGCCGCTCTCCACCCAGGTTTCCCCGAGCGAGGTATTGATGAAGGTCTTCATCGTATCGTCACCACCGGCGCGCGCCGACAGAAACGCTTTTGCCATTGCTTCGAGCCGCACCCAGGGCGAATAGATCTCGTTGAGATGAAAACCGGCAATTCCGGCGAACGGTTTGTTTGCCCGCCAGCGGCCTTTCCCGATTGCCGCCCAGCGGGTCTGGTCATTCCAGACAGCATTACAATGGATGCAGTGATACTTTGCGGTTTCCGGCCTGTGCGCCCCGCCCGCCGTCTTGTCCCATTTGACCTGCCCCCAGACCAGAACCTGCTCTTCGTGACATTCCGGACACGGCACATGGTATTGCCGCTGGTCGCTTTCCTCATACGCCGCCTCGATCCGGCTCGCCCCTTTGTTGGTGGGCGTTGAGACCAGCACAATCTTGCGGTTCCAGAAAGTCACTGTCCGTTTTTTTGCCAGATTGACCGGATCGCCCTCCGCCCCGGCGCTGAACGGATAACGATCGACCTCGTCACACATCAAAAGCCGGATCGGGCGGCTGGCCAGTCCCGAGGGGGCGTTTGCCCCGACAATGGTCAGATGCCCGCCCGGAAACCGCTTGTGCAAAATCTTGTTGTTGCCATCGCGGGATTTCGGGTCGGCGATCTTGCCGGTAAGGCACGGGGTATCCCGTGCCATCGGCGAAAACCGGTCCTTCGACCAGGTTTCCGCATCCCGCTCGGTCGGCATAACCACCATGATCGGGGCCGGATCCTGATCGATGTGATAGGCCACCGAATTGTTCAGCATCTCGGTGTTGTGGGTCGGGATCATCGTCCGCCCCGCAAGGTAAAGCCGGTTCGGGCTGTCCACTTGAATACATCGGACCGGCACGCTCGGCACCGGCTCGACCGCGACGATACGCCGGCGTTCGGTCTCGGTTGTGCGCCGCCCCTCCCGCGATACCTGTCGCACGCGCTTGCGTGCGAGCCGAAACACCGGCGTGTCGTCATAGATCATGAAGGAAAACCGTTTAACAGGTTTCCCCGGACGACGGTCACCATCGACAACCGCCACCGGCTGCTTGTCGACAGAGGTGAACTTGATGCCGAGTGTCGCCAGCAATTCGCCGAACCCCTCAGCCAACCGAGGATGGATCGTCACGAGTTCGCAACGGCCGTTACCTCCGACGTATCCATCGGAATCCATCAACCCTTGCAGCAGCGCGAGCCGTTGATCCTTTGAAGCCCGCAGGAAGCCTGGCGGGATGTGCTTGCCGGTATCAGGCGTTTTCCGGGTTTTAATCAGGCCCAGTTCCCGCAACCTCAGACTGAAGGGCTTGGCCTCGGACAGGACCGGGTCAACCGGGTACCCGTGTTTCCAGCGCATGGTAAACTGCCGTCCACATTCAGCGCAAATTCCGCTGCCATGGCGGCCGACCACGTTTATGTCATGCCCCCTCCGACAGATGTGATCAGGCCAGAAAAATGTGGGCCGCAAGGTCATAATGTGAGGGAACCTCTTGTCCTTCGCCTTGACCTCCACGTCCATGCCGCAGGCCCGAAGGTGATCGGCTATTTCCAGATCGTCGCGGTGCGCGGTGATCTGCGAGCCGAAGCTGTGCCCGTCGCCGAGCCAAACACCCAGAGCATAGGGCGGGATTGGCAGGTCGGCCTCCGGCAGTTCCAGTGCGCCTGCCACCGGGATGGCGTAGCGGTTTTTCTTTCTGTCGGTGCAATAATGTGCTGTGTCAGCAATCTCCTTCGTTGTTAAAACCATCCGGTGCGTTTTCAAGAAACAGGTCTCCCGTCGCGCGGTTTGCGCGTACTTTTGTATCAGAATCCACGGCCCACAGATGGTCCGCGTCGGCGATGATTGAACTGCCGTCCGAGAACCGCACCCGGTAACAAGGCCGCTCAAACATCACATCTGTGGCAGCCGTGACCCGACACGGCGTGCCGGTTTCGTCGAAGATCACATCACCGACCCGGACCTCGCCCATAGTACTCCAGCCCGTCGGCGTCGGGATCGGTGTATCCAATGCGAGCGCCTTGCCCACCTGACTGGAGGACATGATCACGACGCTCTCCACACCCGCGTCGGAAATCGCCTCCATGATCCCGCGCTGGTATTCTGCACGACTGGTGCGCCATTGCCCGGGCTCGGCACTGGCCTCGGAGCTCAGCCGCCGGTTTTGATCCGCCCAGTCACTGATCGTCAGTTCCGGTGGCGGGCGCAGCACGTCCAGTGCCCGCTTCACCGTCCGGCCCAGGATCGGTGACCCCGATATCGTCAGGGTCGGTGTTTCTTTCCGGCTGCACATCACTATTGGCTAAATCCTCAAGGGCCGCACGCAGGCTTGCGCCGAGAAGGTTTCGCGTTTCGACAAGGCTGCCTGCGGCATGAACCTCAGGCGCCAGTCGATCCGGCACCGCCAGAATCCGGGTGCGCAACAGGGCCAGAACCTTGATCCAGGTGACCTCGATATCCTCCACCGCAATCAATGCTCCGCGCCGCTGCGCGGCTTCCATTTCCACCAGATCGGCACGGGCCCGGATATAACGCGCCCGCTCGGCCGCATAATCGGGCGCGCCGGCCTGGGCGCTCACCGCCTGATCACGCAAGTAGTGGACATAGCCACGCACCGAACCGATCAGGTCATATTGTCCACGTGTGGCTTTGGGGATGATGCCTTCACGGCTCAGTTGTTGCACCCGCCGCTCGGACAGGTCCAGAAGCTTTGCAATCACTGCCAAAGGCTGTGTGGCAGCGGCCATTTACAATCCCCACCTTCCGATCAACGCAATGATATTGCTGCTATTTTACTGGATAATCATCCTCAAAAGAGCGAATCTGATTACACCGAAAAGGAGCCAGACCATGACAACCAAGACCACCCAAACCGCCCCCGCCGACCTGCTGGCCGACATTGCCCAAAAGCACCTCTTCATCGAGACGCTCGAAACCAGAAACTGGGACCAACTCGACTTTCATGAGGTTTCGGTCTGGGGCGTCAAAGCCGCGCTTGAAGCCGCCTACGCCGCAGGGCTGGCCGCTGCACGGGAGGCAAAATAATGACCCGCAGCAATGACAAAGCACTGGCCGCCTTCCTGACCCGCAAGGCCGAGATTGACACCATGCTTGCCCGCCTTCAGGGGCTCAGTGATGAGCATTTCGAAGCCAGCCCTGACGAGATCCACTGGGGCCATGTGGGCGATCTGGCCGATATTTCAAAGAACCTGCGCGAGATTTGCGACCGCGCCTTTCAGGAGGGTGAATACGCCAAATAATTCACGGCCCTTCCTGCCCGCCCCGCTAGGCGCGGGGCTTCAGGCGGTAGCAGGGCTGCGATAATCGCCGCCCGAATTACGGAGACGAACGATGTTTTTGATCTTTGATGCGAACAGTTCCGCGACCCAGATCTGGGCAAACCGCGAGAGTTACGGTTGGGATTTCTTTGTCTACGGTCTCACCGAATCCGGTGATCCTCGTGTTTGTCCCTCGCTTGCCATGGCCTGCGAACTGGTAGGCACCGACCCTCGGCCGATCTTGAACATCGCCCCGTTTCTGTCCCAAACCAAGGAAACCACCCAATGACCAAACTCACCGAAACCCAGACCCTGATCCTTTCGCGTGCGTCCCAGCAGGCCGATCGTATTGCCCTGCCGGTACCCGACCGCCTGCGTGGCGGGGCGGCAAACAAGGTGATCGTGCCGCTGATCAAGCGTGGCCTCTTGGACGAGGTCGAGGCCGACATTCGCAAGGGCGAACCGACATGGCGCAAGACCGGCGATGGCCACGGGATTACGCTGGTGATCACCGATGCGGGGCATCAGGCCATCGGGGTCGAGATAGAAAAACCGCAGCCCGAGCCGGAACAGGCCAAGCCGAAACCACGCTCAGGCACCAAACAGGCTATGTTGATCGAGATGCTTGAAGCCCCCGACGGGGCAACGATCGCCGAGATTGCCGAGGCAACTAATTGGCAACTGCACACTATTCGCGGGGCCATTTCGGGTGCGTTGAAAAAGCGGCTGGGGCTGACCATCACCTCGGAGAAAGTCGAAGGACGTGGTCGAGTCTACAAAATTTCCAGCGCCAACCTTGAATAGAACACTGCGAGTTCCCAGCTATTTAGGACTGCAACAAATTGAAAGGATAGTATTATGGGTAAAGGACAAGGTAACGGCGGTGGTTGGCCTAGCGGAAATGAAGGACAAAAATCAGGGGGCGGGCGCTCAAATGGGCCTGCCGGTGGCGGAAAAAGCAAATAACCTCTAGGTTTTATACCAGTCACTGACAATTTAAGGGCCAGCAAACAATTTTGTTTGCTGGCCTGATTTTTGTTACTGCATTATTCCCTCAGCCATCATCACTGAACCGAGCCACAAGAATTCGGAACGCATGCGCTGCAACCAATGGGACCACGCCGTTGCCGCAAAGTCGAAGCCGGTCCACGCGGTTGGCCAGCCCATCAGCGCCTCGACAAACAGAGGGTTCAAGCTGCGGCGTTGATCGCAAGTATTCTCGCCATCCCCCGAGATCGTCAGGGCCTGGCGGGAATACACGGCGAAATTCGCCAGCTGGTCCATGTGATTGCGCGCGGGTGGTAGTTGGCGGACATGCTCCGGACTGTTGGTGCCCTTCCAATCCCGCGCCAATGGCGTCGGCCACATGCCCGCCACATGGGTCAGATCGGCGGAGCGGCGGTTGCCCCCGCTCGGCTTGCAGCCGTCGCTCGCCATCGGCGTCGGCCAGTCCCGCGCCATGCGGTCCAGCCCCTTTTCGTTCCTGCGCGCTCCACCCCGCGTGCGGAAACTGTCGGTCTGGGGCGTGGGCCACATCGCCGCCTTGGTCGCAAGGTTCATCCCGTGTTTTCCGGCCAGTTGCGACGGCGTCGGTTTGGTCTGCCGGTTTTCGTTCGCGCTCGCACGCGGTGTCGGCCAGTTTGTTTCGCCGGGCAAGGATGAACAGCCGCTGGCGCTTGTGCGGCGCGCCGACTTCTGCCGCTGTAAACAATCCTTCCGTAACCCCGTAGCCCAGGCCTTCCAGCTCGCCTCTGACCTCGCGATAACCGATGTTGAGATGGGGTGGATGCCACCCTTCCGCAGCGGCATCGCAATGTGCCATGTTTGTGGTGTTACAGCCACACAAAAAGGAAAGGGGCATCCATGAAAGAGGTTACCATAATCG
>WFQE01000321.1 GCA_015487165.1 Paracoccaceae bacterium
ACCGGATCGCCCGCCGAAAGATGCGTGCCGATCCCCGCCATGTGTTGCAGTCCAACGCGGTAGTCCAGCGCATCATTCTGTTTCTGTCGCCCGCCGCCAAGACCGACCACCGCCATGCCCAGCGCCCTTGTGTCGATTGCCTGCACGAACCCGTCAGTCGGGGCGCTGACCTCGCCCACCACGGGGGCGCGTGGCAGGATGTTTTCGGCCCTCTCGACAAGGTCGGCAGGCCCGCCAAGGGCCGCCACCATGCGGCCGAAACGCTCGGCCGCGGCACCGCTTTCAAAGGCGGCGGCGATCATCGCCTGGCCCTCGGCCGCGCGCTCGCACAGCCCGCCCAGTTCCAGCAGCAACCCGCCAAGGGCGATGGTCACATCCCACAAGCGGCTGTCAACCGCGTCGCCGCGCAGAAACTGCACCGCGTTCAGCACCTCAAGCGCATTGCCGGCCGCACTTGCCAGCGGTTCCGACATGTCGGTGATCAGGGCAGCCGTGCGGCAGCCGGCGCCGGTTGCAACCGATACCAGCGATTGCGCCAGCGCCTCGGCATCGTCGGCGGCCTCCATGAAGGCGCCCGAGCCGCATTTGACATCCAGCACCAGCCCCTCAAGCCCCGCCGCCAGCTTTTTCGACAGGATCGAGGCGGTGATCAGGTCGATGCTTTCGACCGTGGCGGTGACGTCGCGCACCGCATAAAGGCGCTTGTCGGCAGGCGCGATATCGCCCGAGGCCCCGACAATGGCGCAGCCGATGGTTTCGGTGATGCGGCGCATCTCGTCCACCTCGACCTCAGTTCGGTAGCCGGGGATCGCGTCCAGCTTGTCCAGCGTGCCGCCCGTATGGCCCAGCCCGCGGCCCGAGATCATCGGCACATAGGCCCCGCAAACCGCGAGCGCCGGCGCCAGCATCAACGAGACATTGTCGCCCACCCCGCCGGTCGAATGCTTGTCCAGCACCGGGCCGGGCAGATCCCATCGCTGCACCTGCCCGCTGTCGCGCATGGCACAGGTCAGGGCGACGCGTTCATCCCTGCTCATGCCGTTCAGCAGCACCGCCATGGCGAATGCGCCGGCCTGCGCGTCGGTCACGGTGCCGTCGGCCAGGCCGCGGGCAAACCAGGTGATCTGGTCATCCGTCAGGGTGCGGCGGTCGCGCTTGGCGGCGATGATGCTGCGGGCGTCCATCTCAGCCCCCATCACCCGTGCCCAGATGGGCGGTGGAAAAGGCGCCGGGCAGCAGCTCGGCCATGGTTATGCGGGCAAGCTCGCCTTGCAGCCCGGCCATGATGATGGTGGCATCGGGACGGGCGAATTCGGCCAGCTTTTGCCGGCAGCCGCCGCAGGGCGTGATCGGCACGGGGCTGTCGGCAAGCACAATGACCTCGGCAATCTCGCGCGCGCCGGCGGCAACCATGGCGGCAATGGCGCCGGCCTCGGCACAGGTTCCCTCGGGGTAGGCGACGTTTTCGACATTGCAGCCGGTAAAGACCTGCCCGTCAGCCGTGCGAATGGCCGCCCCCACCTTGAAGTTGGAATAGGGCGCATGGGCGTTTTCGCGCACCTCTTGTGCTGCCTTGAAAAGATCCATCGAAACCCTCCTTGCGGGCCATGCGGGAAAACGCAGTTTGTGGGCAAATCCCGACCGATGCAAGGGGCGATCAGCCGCCCAGAAACGCCTGCACCGCCGAGACAAAGGCGCGCGGCTGTTCGGCATGCAGCCAGTGGCCGGCATCGGGAATTTCCACGAATTGCGCGTTGGGAAAAAGTTCAAGGATGCGCGGGTGATACTCCGGCCGGACGTAATCGGAATTTTGCCCCGTCACGAACAGGGTCGGCCCGTCAAAGCGCCCGCCGATTTCGGGAAAGCCGGTGATGCGGCCCATCTCGGCATCCAGCACGTCAAGATTCAGCCGCCAGCGCGGGGGCGAGGATTTCAGATCCAGGCTTTGCAACAGAAAGGCGCGCGTGGCGTCATCGGCAACCCACGCGCGCAGCTGTTCATCGGCATCGCGCCGCGTCGAGACCGCCGACAGATCGACCGCGCGCATGGCCTTGATGAGATGTGACAGCGTATGCCCATAGGCAACCGGGGCGATATCGGCCACGATCAGGTGATCGACCGCCTCGGGCCGCGTCAGGGCCAGCACCATCGCCGCCTTGCCGCCCATGGAATGGCCAAGCAGATCGGCCCGCCCCCCTGCGGCCCGGATGACACCCGACAGATCGGCCGCCATGTCTGTATAGGACTGGCTGTCAAACCAGGGGCTGGTGCCGTGGTTGCGCATGTCAACGGCGATGACGGGGCGGCTTTCGGACAGGCGGCGCGATATCGCCCCCCAGTTGCGGGCCGATCCGAACAACCCGTGGGCGATGACCAGCGGTTGCCCGGATTCGGGCCCATATCTGACGGTATTGAGCATTTCTTTTCCTTGTCAGAGGACAGCATTGTGCAGGTGGCGATACTGACGATCTCGTGAATTTACTGCAAGCCCATTGCAATCACGGGGCGCTACCTACAGATAGGCATATTAGATATTTCTGATAAAGGAGCCAGGAACATGGAACTGAGCATCAACGTCACCCTTGCGGGCGAAATGGACGAAGTCATCGAAAAGGTCACTGCGGCCCTCAAGGAACAGGGCTTTGGCATCCTGACCCGCATTGACGTGGACAAGACCCTGAAAACCAAGATCGACGTCGATTTCCGCCCCTATGTGATTCTGGGTGCGTGCAATCCCAAGCTTGCCCATCAGGCCCTTGAAGCCCGCCCTGACATCGGCCTTCTGCTGCCCTGCAACGTGGTGGTCGAGCAGGTGAAGGATGGCGAATGCGAAGTGAAATTCATCGACCCTGCACAGATGATGGGCTTTGGCGATCTGGGGCAGAACGAAACCCTGAAACGCGTGGGCGGCGAAGCTGCCGGCAAGATCCGCGCGGCGGCTGACTCGCTGTCCTGATTTGACAAAAACAAGTGTTTTTTCACCCGCTTAGCGGGTATTGATGGCCGGTCAAGTTTCTTGATCGGCCATTTTTTCAAACCTATACTCCCCCCTCTAGGGGAGAGTCGTATGTACAAGACGTCACTTGGTTCCGTCACCAAAGAGATCGAGGATCTTCTGGTCGAGAAATTTTCGGCCAAGGGACGGAATCTGAACGAAAAAATCCGCAGTGTCAGGCGACAGCTTCCACGGCGCATACGTGACCATGCGGCCTATCTGGCCGAGGCGGAATCGCGTTGGCGCAACCCCAAGCGCGCCCACCAGTACGACGCAAAAAGGGTACTGGAAGCGCGGAAACAATGCGTTCGCCATTTGGAAAAGATCGATTGCGCCCAGATACGCGCGCGCAAACGGCTGGCCTGGTTCACCGGCGCACTGATCAATGTTTTTATCCTGCTGCTGCTGTTTGCCTATATGGCGCACAAGCTGACAATGGCGTCGGGCGCAGCGGGTTACTGAGTGTTCAGCGCCCTGGCCGGGTCGCAGTAAGGGGCGACGGATTGCCAGAGCCGGTTGTGGTTTCTGGCCGTGGGTTGGCCCGAGCCAAACCGGATCCACACTCAACTGCCGGTATGATCTCGTCTTGATGCAGAAAATGCTGTAATCGTCTTCGAAACGACCCGAAATCAGGAGGCGCGGGCAGAATGTCGATCTGGTCAAGAATTGCCGAGGCGATCTCGGCGCTTGCCAAGGGCGAAAGCCTTTCCCATGTGTTCGAACGCCTGCGCACCCCGCCCGAGCGCAGCGTTGCCTTTACCATTGCCGTGATCGCGCTGGGTGCCAAGATGGCCAAGGCCGACGGGCGGGTGACAAGGGACGAGGTCACCGCCTTTCGGCAGGTTTTCGTGATTCCCAAGGATGCCGAGGCCCAGGCCGCGCGAGTGTTCAACCTCGCGCGTCAGGATGTGACGGGCTATGACGCCTATGCACGCTCGATCGCGCGGATGTTTCGCGACAATCCGGCCGTGCTTGAGGATCTGCTTGAGGGGTTGTTCTTCATTGCGACGGCAGATGGCGAATTCCACCCCAAGGAAGCCGAGTTCCTGAAAAATGTTGCCGATATATTTGGCATCGGCGAGCGCTGCTTTCGCTCGCTGCAAACGCGCTATGCGCCCGGCGCCCCGCAGGATGCCTATGCGGTTCTTGGGGTCGATCCCGACACCCCCATTGATGAAATCCGCCGCATCTGGCGCGAAAAGGTGCGCGAAACCCATCCCGACCGAATGCTGGCCCGCGGCGTGCCCGAAGAGGCGATCAAGCTGGCCACGGCGCGGCTGGTTGCGCTTAACCGCGCGTGGGAAGACATCAGCGCGCGTCACGAACAGCGCCAGCCGGCCGAGCCGGGCTGATGCGAATCGCAACCTGGAATGTCGAGTGGTTTTCCAGCCTTTTCGACGAGGATGACAGGTTGCTGGTCGATGACGAATGGTCGGGCCGCCAGAACGTCACCCGCGCCCAGCAGGTCGAGGCCATTGCCAAGGTGATGGTTGCGCTGGATGCGGATGCGCTGATGGTGATCGAGGCGCCCAATACCGGCAGCAGCCAGTCATCGGTCAGGGCGCTGGAAAATTTTGCTGCCGCTTTCGGGCTGCGCATCAGCCGCGCGCTTGGCGGATTTCCCACCGAAACACGGCAGGAAATCACCTTGATGTATGACCCCCGGGTCTGCACCGGCCGGCATGACCCCATCGGCAAGCCGGGTGCTGCCGCAGTTGGCGACGAGGCCCCGCGTTTCGATGGGACCTTTCATATCGATCTTGATGTTGACCGCCTGAACGAGGTGATCCGCTTTTCCAAGCCGCCGCTTGAGGTTGATTTTCATCCGCTTGGTGGGCCAGCTATCCGCCTGATCGGGGTGCATGCAAAATCCAAGGCAGCCCATGGCGCGAAAAACCTTGCCGAGCAGATCCGCATTTCCATCGACAACCGCCGCAAGCAGCTGGCCCAGTGCATCTGGATCCGCGCGCGTGTCGAATATCATCTGAAACGCGGCGACAGCCTGATCGTGCTGGGCGATTTCAATGACGGCCCCGGTCTGGATGAATACGAGCATCTTTTCGGCCATTCCGGGGTGGAAATCGTCATGGGTTGCGACGGGGATGGATCCATGATGCTGTTTGATCCCAATGCCCGGCGCGCAATGTCGCCACGCAGCAGCGGACGCCCCGCCACCGCGCGGTTCTTCATTCCCGAACACGGCACCTATCTGAACGCGTTGCTCGATTATGTCATGGTTTCGCCGGATCTGCGTAAACATGCCCGCAGCTGGCGCATCTGGCACCCGTTCGACGATCCGGGATGCTTTGCCGATGCCGAACTGCGCGAGGCCCTGTTGACGGCATCCGATCACTTCCCGGTCAGCGTCGATCTCGATATTCCGACCGCGCCTTGAATCCCCCCCATGCCTGCCCTTATGTGAGGGCCAACAGAACCCTCACAACAGGCAGGCATCAACATGTTCACACATCCCGCATTCGCCCCCGAGATCTTCCGTGATGCAGGCGAGGCCGCCAATGGCGCCGCGCTGGGCGATCTGCCGGAATGGAACCTTGCCGACCTCTATGCGGCCCCCGACGCGCCCGAGCTGACGCGCGATCTGGAATGGCTGGGCAAGGAATGTTCCGCTTTCGCCGCCGATTACGAGGGCAAGCTGGCAGATGCCGATGCCGACACCCTGCTGCAGGCCATCCTGCGCTATGAAAAGATCCAGAACGTTTCGGGCCGGATCATGTCCTTTGCGGGCCTGCGCTATTACCAGAACACGACCGACGCCGAGCGGGCCAAGTTCCTGTCCGACATGCAGGGCCAGATCACCGACATGTCGGCGGCGCTGGTGTTCTTCTCGCTCGAGGTCAACCGCATCAAGGACGCGCGCCTTGATGCCATGATCGCGGAAAATGCCGATCTGGCCCGCTACTGGCCGGTGCTGCGCCGGATGCGCGCGATGAAGCCCTATCAGCTGTCGGACGAGCTGGAAAAATTCCTGCACGATCAGTCGGTTGTCGGGGCGACCGCCTGGAATCGCCTGTTTGACGAACATACCGCCGGGCTGACCTTCGATGTGGCAGGCGAGACGCTGAACCTTGAATCCACCCTCAACCTGCTGACCGACCACGACCGCGCCCGGCGCGAATCCGGTGCACGCGCCCTTGCCGCCGTGTTCACCAAGGAACTGCCGCTATATGCGCGCATCACCAACACGCTGGCCAAGGAAAAGGAAATCGAGGATCGCTGGCGCAAGCTGCCCACCCCGCAGATGGCGCGCCACCTTGC
>WFQE01000322.1 GCA_015487165.1 Paracoccaceae bacterium
GTGGCGATTCTGGACGCGCTCAACGCCTTTGACGGGCCGGTGATCGAGGTGCATATCAGCAATATCCACAAGCGCGAGGCCTTTCGGCATCATTCATTTGTTTCGCGCAGGGCAAACGGGGTGATCGCGGGCTGCGGCACGCAGGGCTATCTGCTGGCGCTGCGTCAGGTGGCGCATCTGCTGGGCTGAGGGTGGCGGGACCGCAAGTACGACCGTGGAGGTTGGGTCATTCCCGAGAGCCTGGACAACCAGGTGGGCGCCGGGTGCGATAGGCCACGACCAGTCGCAGAGCCAGCTCCCTTTCGAAAATGTAAGGCCACTGGAATGGAACCTCTCACGCATCGGGCAGTACCCGCCGATGCCAGATGTAGGCAGTCGGCATGCCGCGCACAAGGTCGAACACGGTGAAATGAGGGGGCGCTGCCCCCGTCGCTGGCGCGACTCCCCCCCGAGTATTTTGACAAAGAAGAAGATGCGGGGGCGGGTCTTGACGAAATGTTCACTTATTGTTCATATGCCACATGGCAAACGGAATGACAGCCGGGCAAAAACTGGCGCGGGGCGTGTGCCGGCATCTGCGCCAGCACGGGTTTTCCGTGATCGAGGAATTCGTGCCGGTGCGGGGCTTGCGCGTCGATGTGATCGCCCTTGGCCCGCGGGGCGAGATCTGGGTCGTCGAGTGCAAGTCGTCGCGCACGGATTTTCTGACCGACAGGAAATGGCCCGGCTATCTGGACTGGTGCGAAAGGTTCTTCTGGGCAGTTGGGCCGGATTTTCCGCGCGCCCTGCTGCCGCAGGAACACGGGCTGATCCTGGCCGACGAACATGATGGCGAGATCCTGCGTCTTGGCGAGGCGCGCAAGCTGGCAGCGGCCCGCCGCAAGAGCCTGACGCAGAAATTCGCGCGCGTGGCGGCAGATCGCCTGCAAGCGTTGCGCGACCCGCCCCCCGAGCGCCGTTTCAGCGCGCTTTAGGTGTTTTCGACATGGCGCGGGCGCGGGCAGCAGCGGCGCGCAGCTCTTCGGCGATTTCCTCGGCCTCTTCGGGTTCGAAATCCAGCGGCAGGCTGATTTCCGGGGCCTCGACATAGATTCGCACCATGCCCAGCGTGGTCGGGCCGATCTGGAGATTCGCCGCGATGTCGCTTTCCTTGTCGATATTCATCTGTGTCATGCTCCTTGCGAACGGGTTGCGCCTTCGCTACCCTGCCGCTTGGGCGCAGGCAAGGGGATGATCGTTGATTTCCTGTTGACCGCGGCGGCCGAAAACACTAGTTCGACCGAGCGTAAGCATGCCGACGTAGCTCAGTAGGTTAGAGCGCTTGATTGTGGATCAAGAGGTCCCCCGTTCGAGCCGGGGCGTCGGTACCACCCCCCACCCCGATATCAGCCGACAACAAGCCCATGCTGGGCGTTGACGCGCCGCATCGCATCAAGCAATCGCGAACAAGCCGACACCGCCACACTGCGCGGCACCATGACGTCGGCGCCATTGCCGCGTTTCAGGATCAGGGCCGGGATATGGGCAAGTTCGGTCAGCGCCACATGGCCGCGCCGGAACATTGTCGGGCGCAGGTCGATGGGGGTGAGTCGCGCCAATATGTCGGTGGCAAGCGGTCCCTGAAGGCGCATGACGGCATAGGCGCCGGTCTGATCCACCAGCGCGGCCTGGCGCGACAGGCTGCGGGCTGCGGACAGCTCGCCCACCAGCAGATATTTCCCCGCCCCCGCCCAGATCAGCCGCAGCCGGTCATTCCCGCTGCTGCGACAGGGCGCGGGCAGTTTCAGCCCATGTGCTGCTTGCAAGGCCCTGGCCAGATCCGCCCCCTTGCGTGGCAGGATCGCCGTGACATGGGCGGGCCGGATTTCGGCAAGGCTTGTGACGCCAATCTCGACCGGCAACAGATCTGCAAGGGGAGATGTGGGTGTCAGATCAACCACGCATGCGCCCTCCTTCAGGGTCGAGGAATACCGGAGCGCAGACCTCGCACAATGTTTCGACGCCGCGCAGATGGTCATGCA
>WFQE01000323.1 GCA_015487165.1 Paracoccaceae bacterium
GGGGATGCCGGCGGCAACAAAGCCCTGCACCATGCGCTCGCCCACCAGAGGCGTCTGGCTGGCATGTTTCAGGATCACCGCATTGCCGGCAATCAGCCCCGGCGCGACGGTGTTGATGGCGGTCATGTAGGGATAGTTCCACGGCGCCACCACCAGGATCACGCCTTGCGGTTCGCGCGCGATATAGCGTTTGAAGCTGTCGCTTTCCTCGACCTCGATGGGGGCCAGCGCCTTGGCGGCGATTGCGGCCATGTGGGTTGCGCGTTCGCTGAAGCCGCCGAATTCGCCGCCATAGCGCACCGGGCGGCCCATCTGCCAGGCGAGCTCGGTCACGATTTCGTCGTTCATGGCGCCGACATTTTCGACGCCCTTCAGAACCAGCTGAACGCGCTCTTCCAGCGGGCGCGCGGCCCAGGCCTTTTGCGCGGCGCGGGCGCGGGCGACGGCCTGTCCCGCCGCCTCGGGCGAAAGCGTGTCGCGTTCGACATAGACCGACCCGTCGATCGGGGAAATGCAGGTGATCTTGCTCACAAGGATGACCTTTCACTGGCTGGGGCCCAGCATCAAGCCGGATGCAGGGCGGTGGTTGTGTTCATGGTGTATGCGTCTGTTTCAGAGGCGCCATCAGCAACAGGCCTGGCCCCCCTTCCCGTCAGGCCCTCTCGAATCCGCGTCTGATTTCGTAATCGGTGACGACACGGGCAAAATCCTCCTGTTCCCATTCGGCGCAGCGGAAATAGTGGTCAACCACGTCATCCCCCATCGCCGCGCGCAGCATGGCCGAGCCTTTCAGCGCCTCGCCCGCCTCGCGCAGGCTGTGCGGAATCTCGGGGGCCTCGCGGGCCTCATATACGTCGCCCCGGGTGGGGGGCTGCAAGTCAAGCCCCTCTTCGATACCGGCAAGGCCCGCGGCCAGCTGGCCGGCCAGCGCCAGGTAGGGGTTCAGGTCGCTGCCACCGATGCGACATTCGATCCGCACGCCTTTGGTTCCCTCGCCGCACAGGCGGAAGGCGGCGGTGCGGTTATCGACCGACCAGACGATTTTCGTGGGCGCAAAGCTGCCTTTCTGGAACCGCTTGTAGCTGTTGATATAGGGCGCCAGGAAAAAGGTGATGTCGGGGGCATATTTCAGCAGCCCCGCCACATAGGACCGCATCAGGCCCGACATGCCGTATTCGGCGCCCTTGTCGAAAAAGGCGTTTTCGCTGCCGCGCCACAGCGATTGATGCACATGGCTGGACGAGCCCACCTTGTCGTGGCGCCACTTGGCCATGAAGCTGGCCGAAACGCCCTGCTGCCAGGCGATTTCCTTGGTGGCATGCTTGGCAATCGTGTGGTGGTCGGCACAATCCATCGCGGCGGCGTATCTGATGTTCAGCTCTTCCTGCCCGGTCTCGGCCTCGCCCTTGGAGTTTTCGATGGGGATACCGGCCGCATACAGATGGTTGCGCAGCGGGCGCATGACCATTTCTTCCTTGGTGGTCTGCAGGATGTGGTAATCTTCGTTATAGCCGCTGATCGGCGTCATCGGCCAACCGGCCTTGCGGTTGTCGTCATAGCTGCCCTCGAACAGGAAAAATTCCAGCTCGGTCGCCGTCATCGGCGTCAGGCCCATTGCTTCGGCGCGGCGGACCTGGCGGCGCAGCACCGCGCGCGGCGAATGGGGAATTTCCTCATGCGTATGGTGATCGAGCACATCGCACAGCACCATCGCCGTGCCTTCAAGCCAGGGCATGGGGCGGATGGTAGAAAGATCCGGCTTCATCACATAGTCGCCATAGCCGCCTTCCCAGCTGGTCGAGGCATAGCCATCGGGCGTGGCCATTTCCAGATCGGTTGCCAGCAGGTAGTTGCAGCAATGGGTTTCCTCCCAGGCGCTGTCAACAAAGTGCTGCGCAAGAAATCGCTTGCCCATCAGGCGGCCCTGCATGTCGATGATGCAGGCCAGAACCGTGTCGATACGGCCATCGGCGACGGCCTGTTTCAGCTCGTTGAATGTCATTGCTCCGGGCATGGCTGCTCCTGCTGTTGGGGGTCCTCTTTTCCGGCAAGCGGCGACCCCGATATCCGTCGGGGCCGCCATTGTCCTGCACCGTGTCGGGGCAACATGCAAGTGCTGCCGCCCCGTCACATTCTATCAGCCGTAACGATAGGGCCGTCCGGCCTTTTCCATCGTTGCGTTGTAGTCCTTGATGATGTTCACCACCTTGGCCTTCAGCGGCGACTGCGAAGCGATCTCTTCCCAGAACTTGTGGGCCTCGGCCTCGACCTTGCCCCATTCGGCATCGTCGATCGTGGTCAGCTTGAGCTTGGTGCCCTTGACGCGCAGGCTGGCCTCGCCACCCCAATACCACCACTGACGATGGTAATGGCTGTCGTTCATGCAGACCTGCAACAGGGTCTTGAGGTTGTCGGGCAGCTCGTTCCAGCGGTCCATATTGGCAAAGAAATGCCCGATCCAGGCCCCCGAGATGTTGTTGGTCAGGAAGTAGTCGGTCACATCCGCCCAGCCCGAGGTGTAGTCCTCGGTGATGCCCGACCAGGCCAGGCCGTCAAGCTCGCCCGTCTGCAGCGCCACTTCGGCGTCTTCCCACGGGATTGTCACCGAGATCACGCCGAAACGTTCAAGGAACCGGCCCGCCGTCGGGAAGGTAAAGATCTTGAGGCCCTTGAGGTCGTCAAGCGTCCGGATCGGTTTCTTGGTGGCAAAGTTGGCCGGATCCCACGAGCCGGCCGAGATATGCTTGACCCCGACCTTGGCGTATTCTTCCTTCCAGATCTTGTCGAGCCCGTACTGGTTGAACAGCACCGGCACGTCCAGGCTGTAGCGCAGCGCAAAGGGGAAATAGCCGCCGAACACGGTGACCTCGGTGGGCGAGGCCATGCTGTCGTCATCCGACTGTACCGCGTCGATGGTGCCCTTCTGCATGGCGCGGAACAGCTCGCCCGTGGGCACCAGCTGGTCGGCGGTGTACAGTTCGATCTGCATCTCGTCACCGGCAATGGCGTTGAACTTGTTGACCATGGGCACGATGACCTGCTCGGCCAGCGCGGGGCCGGCATAGGTCTGCAGGCGCCACTTGATCTTGGGACCGCCAGCCTTGACGGCGGGTGCGGCCAGGGCCGCAGCTGCGCCGACACTGGCGGTGGTCAGAAACTTGCGTCTTGTTGTCATTGTCGTTCTCCTCTTCCGTTGGTTCTGACTTCAGGCGGGGCCGCAACCTGGCCCGACCCGTTTTCAGCTCCGTTTGCGGAGTTCTTGTTATCTCTGCTTCGAAAACTCATCCGCCGTAGATGTATTGCGGCAACCACAGTGAAATCTGCGGGAACACCATCATCACCACCAGCGCCAGCACCATGATCAGCACGAAGGGCAGGATCGAGCCATAGATGTCACGCAAGGTGATCTCGGGCGGTGCCATCGCGCGCATCAGGAACAGGTTATAGCCGAATGGTGGCGTCATATAGGCGATCTGGGTAGTGATCGTGTACAGCACGCCATACCAGATCAGGTCGAACCCCAGATGCTGCACCAGCGGTATGTACAGCGGCGCCACGATCACCAGCATGGCGGTGTCGTCCAGAAATGTCCCCATGATCAGAAAGCTCAGCTGCATCAGGATCAGGATTTCCCAGCGGCTGAGGCCCATCTTTTCGGTAAACAGCGTGTCGATAGCGTGCACCGCGCCAAGGCCGTCGAACACGGCACCAAAGGCCATTGCCGCAAGGATGATCCACATGAACATGCAGGAAATGGCAAGCGTCTGGCGGATCGACACCTCGAACACCCTTCTTGTCATGCGCCCCCGCAGCACCGCGGCCATGAAGGCCACCATCGCACCCACGGCCGAACTTTCGGTCAGCGAGGTCCAGCCATTGACGAAGGGAACCATCATCGAAAAGAAGATGATCAGCGGCAGCAGACCGGCCAGCAGAAGGTGATATTTTTCCGGCATGTGGATGGTGACATAGCGGCTGATCCGCGACCCAAAGCGCCACAGCAGGAACGCGATGACGCCGATCGTCACCAGAAATCCACCCGAGGCCGCCGGTGTGTTGGGAAGGGCGATCACATCGGTCTTCATCAACCAGAACAGCACGACCGCAGCCACGCCGATTGCCCAGCCCGTCACGTTTATATGCAGCGGCGCGTCCTCGTTGTAGCGGGCGCGCTCCTTGGGGTCGAGGGTCGGGCCCATCGAGGGCGTGATCTTGCAGCGGATCCAGATATAGGCCATGAACATCGCCGCCATCACCAGCCCCGGAATGACCCCCGCCAGCCACAGCCGCCCGACCGGCTGGCGCGCAATCATGGCATACAGCACCAGCACCACCGAGGGCGGCACAAGGATGCCAAGGCTGGAACCCGCCTGGATCACCCCCGTGACCATCCGCTTGTCATAGCCGCGCTTCATCAACTCTGGCAGCGCGATGGTTGCGCCGATGGCCATGCCGGCGACCGACAGCCCGTTCATGGCTGCGATCAGCACCATCAAGCCGATGGTGCCGATTGCCAGCCCGCCCGATACCGGCCCCATCCAGACATGGAACATCTTGTACAGGTCGTCGGCGATCTTGGATTCCGACAGCACATACCCCATGAAGATGAACATCGGCAGCGTCAGCAGCGGATACCATTTCATCAGCTTCATCGCCGCCGAGAACGGCATGTCAGATCCTCCGACACCCCACAGCAACAGCGCGGCCCCCGCGGCCACGCCGCCAATGGCACCGAACACGCGCTGCCCGGTGAACAGCATCATCATCATGCTGGCGAACATGAACAGGGCAATCATTTCATGGGACATCAGGCGTCCTCCGCGTCGAGCAGGGCCACTGGTTCCTCGGCGCGCAGGTCTATCCCGCGCAGGGTGGCTATGTCCTTGATGAGTTCCGAAAATGCCTGCAGCAGCATCAGAAAGATGCCGACACTGGCAATAACCTTGACCGGCCACAGATAGGGCCGCCACGCCGTGGGGCTGCGTTCCAGAAAGCCCAGGGTCTTGTGGACCGTCGCAAACCCGAAATCGCCCGAGAAAAGATCGCTGAAGAAGGCCCCGAACAGCTTGCGATAAAACGCCATGAAGTCGTTTCCGAAAAAGCCCAGTGAATAGGCCGTGCTGTTCAGCGCGCCGTAGAGAAGCACGCCAAGATAGAACAGCAGGAAGGTCACGGTGACGGAATCGACCATCGCGCGGGTGCGCGGCGACCAGCTGCCATAGAACAGGTCCATCCGCACATGCCCCTTGAGCTGCATCGAATACGGCCCGCCCAGCAGGTAATACGCAACCAGCGAAAACTGCGCGACCTCAAGCGTCCATTTAGAGGGCAGGAACAATGTCTTGGAAATCGACGACCAGGCCAGCACCCCCACCATGAAAAAGATGCTGTACATCATGACCCGCCCGATGCGGTAGTTCACCCGGTCCACCAAGCGGACATAGCTGCGCACTATTGCGAACATGCAGCCCCCCTTTCTGTGTTTTCGCCAGCCGCCACCTTGATCGCCGCATCCAGCCAGGCATGCAGCGTCTCGGCCATTTCCCTCTGGCTTGTGGCCGAGGTGATCAGGTCGTTGCGGATCTCGATCATCACATTCATCAACCCATGCGCAAGCGCGTGGGTTCTGAGCGTATGCGTCACCCCCTGGGCCGGCCCATAAGGATCGTTGCGCGCGACTTTCAGTGCCGTATGACGCGGCGCCAGCTCCAGCATGGCATCGGCCAGGCGGCTGTCATCGTCATGCAGAATACCGATTTCGACCTCTCGCGGCACGCCCTTGTAGACCGGTGTAAAGCTGTGGATGGTCACCAGCACCGGCTGCCCCGCATCCGCAACGGTTTCGGCAAGACGGGTGCGAAACGGCAGATAAATGCCCTGCACCCGCATCTCGCGCGCGGCCTCGTCAAGGTCGCGATTGCCGGGGATGTCGTAAATCTCGCTGCGGGCGGGCACCGCGTCGGGCGCCTCGGGCGGGCGGTTGCAATCATACAGCAGCCGCGAAAGCCCCCCGCTGACCAGCGGCGCATCCAGAAGATCGGCCAGATGTCTGGCGACCGGCAGGGCCCCCGGATCCCAGGCGATATGGGCCGTTTGCAGATCTTGCGGCAGGCCAAGGCCCTGAAATTCGGCAGGGATGACATTGGATGCATGTTCGCAGACCAGCACAACCTGCCCCGAACCATGCGGGTTATGCAGCTCGACGGCCCTTTCGGCCAGTTTGCGAACAGGCGCGGTCATGTGATTCTGCGAAAGCCCCCCATGAAATTTGTGTACAAATCTTTTCACAGTTTTGAAATCTGTCAACAACTTTACTGAAAAATTTTCTTCACTTGAATTCGCTCTGTC
>WFQE01000324.1 GCA_015487165.1 Paracoccaceae bacterium
CGGGCCTCGTCCTCGCCGTCCCAATGGCCGATCAGCCGCACCTTGTCGCCATCCTGACGGTCGGTCCACAGAGTCTTGCCCAGGCGGCTTTCATTGGCGGCGATCAGCGCGCTGGCGGCCCCCAGGATATGCGGGGTCGAGCGATAGTTCTGTTCCAGCCGGATCACGGTCGCACCGGGGAAATCCTGTTCGAACCGCAGGATATTGCCCACCTCGGCCCCGCGCCAGCCATAGATCGACTGGTCGTCATCGCCCACACAGCAGATATTGCGATGTTCCAAGGCCAGCAGGCGCAGCCACAGATATTGCGCCACGTTGGTATCCTGATATTCATCCACCAGAATATAGCGGAACCAGCGCCGGTATTGTGCCAGCACGTCATCATGGCGCTGAAAGATCGTCACCACATGCAGCAGCAGATCGCCGAAATCGACGGCATTCAGCACCCGCAGGCGCTGTTGGTATTGCTCATAGATCTCGGTGCCACGATGGTTGAACAGCGCGGCATCGGCGGCCGGCACGTTCTCGGGCGTCAGCGCGCGGTTCTTCCAGTTGTCGATGATGCCGGCCATCATGCGCGCGGGCCAGCGCTTGTCGTCGATTCCGGCGGCCTGGATCAGCTGTTTCAGCAGGCGGATCTGGTCGTCGGTGTCCAGAATGGTGAAATTGCTTTTCAGGCCAGCCAGTTCCGCATGCCGACGCAGGATCTTGACACATAGCGAATGAAAGGTGCCCATCCAGGGCAGCCCCTCGACGGTTTCACCCAGCATCTCGGCCACCCGGGTTTTCATTTCGCGCGCGGCCTTGTTGGTGAAGGTCACCGCAAGAATTTCGTTCGGTCGCGCGCGGCCCATGTTCAACAGATGCACCAGCCGCGCGGTCAGCGCCCGCGTCTTGCCGGTGCCGGCGCCCGCCAGCATCAACACCGGGCCGTCAAGGGTTTCAACCGCCGCCCGCTGTGCCGGGTTGAGCGCGTCCAGATAGGGCGTCGGCCGCGCAGCCATGGCGCGCGCGGAAAGGCCCGAAGGCGGCGGGGGGGAAAGGTTATCGCGAGTCATGGCGCGACCCTAGCGGATGGGCCCGGAAAGGGGAAGATCCGTTCGCCATATGTTCGCAGTGTCCACGCGGCTTTCACCTGCCCTTAATACTTTCCCGTCAATTTGGCCGGGACACGCCGTTTCAATTCAAGGCCAACGCCCCGTGAACCAGCTCAAGACTTTCCTCCGCCCCCTTATTCTGATCACATTGGTGATCGGGTTCAGCATCGGCGCGATACTTGTCATGCCCGGCCCGATCTCGGATCGCCTGCTGCAGGATGACATGGCCCAGCGCGCAAGGCAGTGGAGCCAGCGGCTCATCCGCATCCTGCCCGACGGGATTTCCGTCTTTCAAACCACCCGCCTGAACGCCGATGAACGCAACCGGCTGGCGCTTTTCATCGAATCGACAGATGTTTTCCGTTTCAAGATGTTCGAACCCGACGGAACGATCTTCTATTCATCCCATCCGCGCGAAATCGGCACCAAGACGACACAACCCCGTTTCTTCGACACCATCGCACGGGGCAGAACCTTCTATCACCAGAAATGGGTCGCAGATATCCGGGACGAGGACAATCCCGGCCCTGCTCGGCCGGTGGCGGACAAGCGGCTGATTGCCGAAATCTATGTTCCGGTCATGCAGGCGGGAACATTCCTTGGCGCGGTTGAATTCTACCGCGACATCACCGAACTGCGCACAACTTTCATACGCCGGATTCGCATGGCCATCACGGTCTTTGCGGCCCTCGGCGTAATTCTCGCCAGCGCCGGAATCCTTGCCATCACCCTTTCGGCGCACAGGCAGATGCGGCGTGAACAGGAACGCGCGCTGAAGGAAAAGGCCTTGCTGGAGGAACAGGCCCGCCTGGCCCGCGAGGTGCGCCTTTTGTCCGAGCTGAACGAATGGCTGCAATCAAGCCGCTCGCTTGAGGAACTGTTCGCAATGGTCAGCACCTTCATGTCACGCCTGCTGCCCGGATGTGCCGGCAGTATCTATGTCTATTCCAATTCACGCGACGTGCTGGACGGCGCGTGCAGCTGGAACGGCGGCGAACTGCACGAACATATCCGCCCCGAATCCTGCTGGGGCCTGCGCCGGGGGCGCACCTATGCCTATGGCTCCAGCGAAATCGATTTCGCCTGCGCCCATGTCAAGACCCGCGACGATCGTCCCTATTTCTGTTTCCCCATACTTGCCCATGGCGAGACCGTGGGTCTGATGACGCTGATGTCCTGCCGCAAGGCCGGGAGCGACGGTTTCATGAAACTGCGCAAACTTGCCCAGATGTGCGCCGAACAGATCAGCCTGGCCATCGCCAATGTGAAACTGCGCGACCAGCTGCAACAGCAATCGATCATCGACCCGTTGACCGGCTTGTACAATCGCCGCCATTTCACGGAATCGCTGCGCCGCCATATCCAGGGCTCTCGTGATGGCAGCCGCGCATTGTCGCTGGTTTCCATCGACGTGGACCACTTCAAGAAATTCAACGACAATCACGGCCATGACGCGGGCGACATGGTCTTGCGGGCCGTGGGCACCACCCTGAAACGGCTCTGCTCGGGCGATGCGCTGCCCTGCCGCCTTGGGGGCGAGGAATTCATGGCCCTGCTTCCGGATACCGACCTCGACAATGCCACCCGCAAGGCCGAGGAGCTGCGCCGTGCCATTCAATCGGTGGCGGTGCGCTATGGCGAACGGAACCTGCCCCGCATCACGATTTCACTTGGCGTTGCCACCTATCCGGAACACGGTCTGACCCCGCAGGAGCTGATGAAATCGGCAGACAATGCCCTGTATGACGCCAAGGCGCGGGGCCGGAACCAGACATGCATTGCCGGGCAGGGCGAGGCCGAGATACCGGATTCGGAAATCGAAACCGCCATACATGACGCCACCGAAAAGAGCAGCGAAAGCCCGATAGCTGATCCGATCCCATTGGCCAATACGGGCTGATCGCCCGACACGCGGAAAGCCGCGCCAGGCAGCAAACCGTCGGATGGCTGCGCTTTACCGCAGTCCCCCGTATTGACAGCCCTGCCCCCCTTGCCCCTTATGGCGCCAACTGCCGGCGAGCCGGCCGAATGATCTGCGGGGGTTCATTTCCATGACGCGTTTCAACAAGATCCTTGTCGCCAACCGCGGCGAAATCGCCATCCGCGTGATGCGTGCCGCCAACGAGCTGGGCAAACGCACCGTCGCCATCTATGCCGAGGAAGACAAGCTGAGCCTGCACCGTTTCAAGGCGGACGAGGCCTATCGCATCGGCGAAGGCATGGGCCCGGTGGCGGCCTATCTTTCGATCGAGGAAATCATCCGGGTTGCCAGACAGTGCGGCGCCGATGCGATTCACCCCGGCTATGGCCTGCTGTCGGAAAACCCCGATTTCGTCGATGCCTGCACGGCCGCCGGCATCGCCTTCATCGGCCCGCGTGCCGAAACCATGCGCGCCCTTGGCGACAAGGCCAGTGCGCGGCAGGTGGCGATCGAGGCGGGTGTTCCGGTGGTGCCGGCAACCGACATCCTGCCCGACAACATGGAACAGGTCCGCCGCATGGCCGACGAGGTCGGCTATCCGCTGATGCTCAAGGCCAGCTGGGGGGGCGGCGGGCGCGGCATGCGCCCGATCATGGGCCCGCACGAGCTGGAAGAAAAAGTGCTGGAAGGCCGGCGCGAGGCCGAAGCCGCCTTTGGCAATGGCGCGGGCTATCTGGAACGCCTGGTGCAACGCGCCCGCCATGTCGAGGTGCAGATCCTGGGCGACCGACAGGGCGAAATCTATCACCTGTGGGAACGCGACTGTTCTGTCCAGCGCCGCAACCAAAAGGTTCTGGAACGCGCCCCCGCCCCCTATCTGGATCAGGCGCGGCGCGAAGAGTTGTGCGACCTGGGCAAGCGCATCTGCCAGCAGGTCGGCTATGAAAACGCCGGCACCGTCGAATTCCTGATGGATCTGGACAATGACGAATTCTATTTCATCGAGGTGAACCCCCGCATCCAGGTCGAACATACCGTCACCGAAGAGGTCACCGGCATCGACATCGTGCAGGCCCAGATCCGCATCGCCGAAGGCGCTCCGCTGGCCGAGGCCACAGGAATTGCGTCGCAACAGGGGGTCGAGCTGTCAGGCCACGCCCTGCAATGCCGCATCACCACCGAGGATCCGCAAAACAACTTTATCCCCGATTACGGCCGCATCACCGCCTATCGCGGCGCCACCGGCATGGGCATCCGTCTTGATGGTGGCACCGCCTATTCCGGCGCGGTCATCACCCGCTATTACGACAGCCTGCTGGAAAAGGTCACCGCCTGGGCCCCCACCCCAAAGGCCGCCATCGCCCGCATGGACCGGGCGCTGCGCGAATTCCGCATCCGTGGCGTCAGCACCAATATCGCATTCGTCGAAAACCTGCTGAAACACCCGACATTCCTGAACAACGAATACACCACCAAATTCATCGACGAGACGCCCGACCTGTTCAACTTTACCCCGCGGCGTGACCGGGCGACCAAGATCCTGACCTATATCGCCGACATCACCGTGAACGGGCATCCCGAAACCGAAGGCCGCCCCAAGCCGCCCGCACAGGCCCGCCCCCCCCGCGCGCCCGAAAACCGCGCGCCCGAGCCCGCGCCGGGCACCCGCACGCTTTTGCGCGAAAAGGGCCCGCAGGCGGTGGCCGACTGGATGAGGGCTCAGACACGCGTGTTGATCACCGACACCACAATGCGCGACGGCCACCAAAGCCTGCTGGCAACCCGGATGCGTTCGCTTGACATGATCAACGTGGCCGAGGCTTACGCCCACAACCTGCCCCAGCTTTTCAGCGTCGAATGCTGGGGGGGCGCGACGTTCGATGTGGCCTATCGTTTTTTGCAGGAATGCCCCTGGCAACGCCTGCGCGACCTCAGCCGCGCCATGCCCAACATCATGCCGCAAATGCTGCTGCGCGCCAGCAACGGCGTCGGATATACCAACTACCCCGACAATGTGGTGCGCTTTTTCGTGCGCCAGGCGGCGGAAACCGGCGTTGACGTATTCCGCGTGTTCGAC
>WFQE01000325.1 GCA_015487165.1 Paracoccaceae bacterium
CAGGGCAATCCGGGGCAGCTGCGTTCGGGCGGCGATGGCGCCATGGCCGAGCGCCTGCAAAGCCCGCCCCCGACCGAAGAACTGGTCGCCTATTTCAGCGGCCCGCTGACCGTGGGGCCGGACGGAACGGTTGAAACCAGCTTCGAGATGCCCGAATTCAACGGCACCGTCCGGCTGATGGCCGTGGTCTGGTCGAAAACGGGTGTTGGTCAGGCAAGCACCGATGTGCTGGTGCGCGATCCCATTGTGCTGACAGCCAGCCTGCCACGCTTTCTTGCCCCCGGCGACGAAAGCCGCCTTCTGCTGGAAATCGCCCATGCCACCGGCCCTGAAGGCGAGGTCGCGCTGGATGTGTCGGCATCAGGCGGGTTGTATCTGGACAAGACGGCACTGCCTGCATCGGTGCGGCTGGCAAAGGGCCAGCGGGTGAGGCTGTCCGTGCCGATGGTCGCCCCGGCGATGGGGAACCCCGAAATTACCGTCAATCTTGTCACCCCCGATGGCAGAAATCTGAGCAAGACCCTTGTTTTGCCGGTCAGGATCAATGACCCCGAAATCGCCTTTTCCAGCCAGGTCATGCTGGGCGATGGCAAGACCTTGACGCTTTCAGCAGACGTGTTCGATGGGATGCAGCCCGGAAGCGGCCGCGCGACGCTGGCCGTGGGGCCGATCGCACGCTTTGACACGCCGGGCCTTCTGGCCGCGCTTGACCGCTATCCTTACGGCTGCACGGAACAGATTACCTCGAAGGCGCTGCCGCTCTTGTATTTCGATGAGGTCGCCGATGCGATGGGTCTTGGCGGGCACCGCAATGTCGAGACCCGTGTCAGGCAGGCCATTACCGAGGTGCTTTTGAACCAGTCCTCGCGCGGCTCGTTCGGGCTGTGGTCGCCGGATTCGGGTGATCTGTGGCTGGATGCCTATGTCAGCGATTTCCTCAGCCGCGCCCGCGCCAAAGGATATGAAGTGCCGGATCTGGCCTTCAAGCTGGCCATGCAGAACCTGCAGAACCGCGTCAACTATGCGGGCGACTTCAAAGAGGGCGGCGAGGGGGTCGCCTATGCGCTGATGGTTCTTGCCCGCGAGGGCGCCGCCAATATCGGGGATCTGCGCTATTACGCCGACACCCGCGCCGACCAGTTCGGCACGCCGCTGGCGCTGGCGCAGCTGGGCGCGGCGCTGGCCTATTACGGTGACCAGAAGCGCGCGGATGCGATGTTCCGCAAGGCGGGGCGTTTCCTTGAAAAGCGGCGAAACACAGCGGAAAAGGCGCTGTGGAGGGTCGATTACGGCACCGATTTGCGCGACACGGCGGCGGTTCTGACGCTGGCGGTCGAGGTTGGTTCCGAGGCGATCGACCAGCAGGCTCTTGCGGCGCGCCTGGCCCCCGATGCGCTGACCGGCCGGTCGCGTTCGACACAGGAAAACATGTGGTCGCTGCTGGCTGCAAACGCCCTGATCCAGGAAACGCCCGCCGATGCGTTCCTTGTCAATGGACGCCCCGCAGATGGGCCGGTCGTGCAGATGCTCGAGGCCCAGACCGCGGGCGACAGGGTGGTGCGTGTCACCAACAATTCGGGCAAGCCCACCGAAACGGTGCTGACGATCTATGGTGTTCCCAAGACACCGGTTCCGGCCGGGGGCAAGGGCTACAAGATCGAGCGCAGCTATTACGACATGGAGGGCAAGCCGCTCGATATTTCCACGTTGCGCCTCAACCAGCGCATGGTGGTGGTGCTGACCGTCACGCCGTTGCAGCGCATCGAGGCCCGGCTGATGGTGAACGACCCGCTGCCCGCAGGGTTCGAGATCGACAACCCGCATCTGCTGCGCGCGGGGGATATCGGCGCGCTTGACTGGCTGGGCAAGGCGGTCAATGCGCGGCATGTGGAATTCCGCGCCGACCGGTTCCTTGCAGCGATTGACTGGACAAAGGAAAAATCGTTCCGCCTGGCCTATGTCGTGCGGGCGATCTCGCCAGGGCAGTTCCACCACCCGGCGGCAAGCGTCGAGGATATGTATCGCCCCGAATATCGTGCCAGAACCGATGCCGGGCAGGTCGTGATTTCTGAAAGGTAAGGTGCCCCGTGGCCCTGGCGCGCAACAGACGGATCCTGCTGATTGCCCTGCTGTGCAGCGGGGTGCTGCTGGCCGGTGTTGCTATGGGTTTGCGTGGGCTTGACCGCTGGGTGTCGGCAACCGTGCTGCCGCCCCTTTCCCCGCCCATGTCGCGGGTGGTCGAGGATCGCGAGGGCCATTTGCTGCGGGCCTATATGGTCGGTGACGGGATCTGGCGCCTGCCAGTCAGCGCCGGGCAGGTTGATCCGCGCTATATTGCGATGCTGCTGGCCTATGAGGATCGCCGGTTTTACCGACATCGCGGCATCGATCCCCGTGCCATGCTCAGGGCGGTGTGGCAGGCGGTCTGGAACCGCCGGGTGGTTTCCGGCGCCTCGACCCTGACAATGCAGGTGGCGCGCCTGCTGGAAGACAGCGGCACCGGCCGGCTGAGGGGCAAGCTGCGCCAGATCCGCGTGGCGCTGGCGCTGGAACGGCGGCTGAGCAAGAAACAGATCCTTGCGCTTTACCTGCAGCTGGCCCCCTTTGGTGGCAATATAGAGGGCGTGCGCGCCGCGTCACTGGCCTGGTTCGGGAAAGAGCCCCGCCGCCTGACCGCCGCGCAGGCCGCCCTGCTGGTGGCCTTGCCCCAGGCGCCCGAGGCGCGTCGGCCCGACCGCAACCCGCAGGCAGCGCGGGCCGCACGGAACCGGGTGTTGATGCGGGTGGCCCGGGCCGGGGCATTGCCGCGTGATGAAGCCATCGCCGCGTTGCGTGAAATCCTGCCGGATCGGCGGCGCCCATTCCCCATGATCGCACCGCATGTCGCCGATCGCGTGACCAGAGCCGTGCCCGCCCGCGCCCGCCTGCGCCTGACGATCCGGCGCGATCTGCAGCAAAGCCTTGAAAGCCTTGCGGCCGAGCATGTCCGCCGTGCCGGAAGCGGCCTGTCTGCGGCCGTGATCGTGATGGATCACAGCAATGGCGAAATCCTGGCCTCGGTCGGCTCGGCCGGCTATACCGACGCCGCCCGTCTGGGGTTCATCGACATGACACGCGCGGTGCGCTCTCCCGGATCGACGCTCAAGCCGCTGATCTACGGGCTGGCCTTTGACGACGGCATCGCCCATCCCGAAACCCTGTTCGACGACCGCCCCATGGCCTTTGGCAGCTATGCGCCGCAGAATTTCGACAAGCGGTTTCACGGGGTGGTCAGCCTGCGCGATGCGTTGCGGTTTTCCTACAACGTGCCGGCGGTGGCGCTGCTTGATGCGGTCGGGCCCGCGCGGCTGATGGCGCGGATGCGGCGTGCCGGCGTCAATGCGCGGCTGCCAAACCAGGCACCGCCGGGGCTTGCCATCGCGCTGGGGGGTGTGGGGACGACATTGCGGGATCTGGTCACGCTTTACGGGGCGATCGCGCGCGGCGGGCGGGCGGTCGTGCCCCATGTCGGGCTGGCGGGGGCCGCGCCGCTGATAAAGCCGGTGATGTCGCGCGAATCCGCCTGGCAGGTGGCCAGCATTCTTTCGCAGGTTCCCCGCCCGGTGACGGCCCCGCGAAACGATCTGGCCTACAAGACGGGCACATCCTATGGCTATCGCGATGCCTGGGCCATCGGCTTTGACGGGCGCCATGTGATCGGTGTGTGGATGGGGCGACCAGACGGGGCCTCGGTGCCCGGCCTGTCGGGGGCTGAAATGGCCGCGCCGCTGCTGTTCGAGGCATTCGGCCGCCTCAAGCCCCGGCTTGACCGTCTGCCGCCGCCGCCCGATTCGGTTCTGACGGTGACGAATTCACGCCTGCCGCCGCCATTGCGCCGGTTCAAGGGGCCGCGGCAGCTGTTTGCCACTGACAGGGACGCACCGGAATTTGCCTTTCCCCCGGATGGCGCGCGGGTCGATCTGGGCCTTGGGGGCGAGGACGCCATGCCGCTGGTCGTCAGGCTGCGCAACGGAACCCCACCCTTCACCTGGATCGCAGACGGCGTGCCCGTCATCACCGGCGGGCAGGAACGGCAGGTGCAGATCACACCAAAGGGCAGGGGCTTTGTTTCGATTTCGGTCATTGACGCCAGGGGCCGGTCGGCAAGACGGGTGGTCGAGCTGCGCTGAGCGCGTTTTCAGGGCTTGTGCCGATCGGGATGTGCCGCAACGAAGGCCGGGTGCGTATCAAGATTTTCCATCACCGACCTGATGCGCGGGTAGGGGGCCAGATCCACCTGCCAGCGTCGCGCATTATAGATCTGCGGGGCCAGACAGATATCGGCCATGGTGATCGTGCCGCCGTGACAATATTTTCCGGTCTCTGTGCTGTCGAGCATGGCCTCGACCCCCCTCAGCCCCCGCGGGATGAAATGCTGCATCCAGCTTTCCATGCTGATTCCGCCGTTTGAATGGTCAGCAGCAAAGCGCGCGACCGACAGGTTGCAGACGGGGTGAATTTCCATGGCGATGGCCTGCGAGATGCGCCTGACCCGGGCACGTTCAAGCGCGTCCCTGGGCAACAGCCCGGCGTCGCGCGTTTCATTCAGATATTCGATGATCGCCAATGATTGCGTCAGCACCTGCCCGTCAATTTCCAGCGTCGGCACCAGCCCTTGCGGGTTGCGGGCAAGGTTCGCTTGTGTGTGCTGTTCCCCCTTGGTCAGGTCGACGGGGTTCTGACGATAATCAATGCCCAAAAGATTCAGCGTGATCCGCAACCTGAATGACGCCGAGCTGCGCCAGTAATCATGCAGGACTGCCGTCATTCGAACTGCTCCAACAGGGCCTCGACCGCCTGCCTGAATGCGGTGCGCTCGGGCTCGGGCAGGGTTTCCAGAACCCTGGCCTGATACTCCATGCCCAATGGTGCGATTTCGTCAACCAGCGCGCGGCCGGATTCCGTCAGGGCCAGCTCGACAAGGCGTCGGTCGCAGCGGTTCTCGCGCTTGGTCACATATCCGGCCTTTTCCAGCCGCGCGGCGGCCCGGCTGGTCTTGGACTTGTCCATTCTCACACGGCAGTGGATTTCGCGGATGCTGACCTTTTCATCCTGCGACAGATGGGCCAGCACACGCCATTCGGCAACCGAGATGCCGAATTTTTCCTTGTAGATCCGGGCAAAGCCTTCGCTGACCTTCATCGAAAGTATGGCCAGCTGGTAGGGCAGGAATTCCTCGAGCCTGAAATCTGACACTGAACAACCTTTTGTTGCAGTTGCGATGACCGCCATAAGGGCATGAAACCGGCTAGGTTTCAAGAAATGGCCGCCGCAGGGCCGTGCTGGCCGCCCCATGCGTTGCCGCTACACCACCATGTTGGCGCCGACAGGCATCCGGCCCCATCGAGGTATATCTTGACATCGTTGCATTTGCAACGATACTTGCGGCACGGCGGATCAAGGGAGGGAATACATGCCGCAACGCAAGATGGTGCAGGCCGACGCGCCCTGTGGAACCACGCCCGGCTATATGCCCGGCTTTGGCAATGATTTCGAAACCGAGGCCCTGCCCGGCGCGCTGCCCCAGGGGCAGAACAGCCCGCAGAAATGCAATTACGGGCTTTATGCCGAACAGCTGTCAGGCACCGCATTCACCGCCCCGCGCGGCGAGAATCAGCGCACATGGTGCTATCGCATCCGCCCATCGGTGAAACATGTCGGCCAGTTTAGCCGGATCGATGTGCCTTACTGGCGCTCGGCCCCCGATATCGACCCTGAAATCCAGTCGCTGGTGCAGCGCCGCTGGGACCCGATCCCCATGACCGACGAGGCCCTGACCTGGATCACCGGCATGCGCACCATGACCACGGCAGGGGATGTGAACACCCAGGTGGGCATGGCGGCCCATGTCTATCTGGTCACCGCCGACATGGAGGACGAATATTTCTTTTCCGCCGACAGCGAACTCATGGTCGTGCCCCAGGATGGCAGGCTGCGTTTCTGGACAGAGCTGGGCATCATCGACGTGGCGCCGCTTGAAATCGCCATCATCCCGCGCGGGCTTGTCTATCGGGTGACGCTGCCTGACGGCCCCGCACGCGGGTTCGTGTGTGAAAACTATGGCGCCCAGTTTACCCTGCCGAACCGCGGGCCCATAGGCGCGAACTGTCTGGCCAATCCGCGTGATTTCAAGACACCGGTCGCCGCCTTCGAGGATCACGACGCCGAAAGCCGCGTGGTCATCAAGTGGTGCGGGCAGTTTTCCGAAACCTTTACCGATCACAGTCCGCTGGATGTGGTCGCATGGCATGGCAATTATGCCCCCTGCAAATACGACCTGCGCGCCTATTCGCCGGTGGGCGCGATCTTGTTCGACCATCCGGATCCGTCGATCTTTACCGTGCTGACGGCGCCTTCGGGCCAGCCCGGCACCGCCAATATCGATTTTGTCATCTTCAAGGACCGCTGGCTGCCGGCCGAACACACCTTCCGCCCGCCCTGGTATCATCGCAACATCATGACCGAATTCATGGGCAACATCACCGGCCAGTATGACGCCAAGCCCGAGGGCTTTGTCCCCGGCGGCATGAGCCTGCATAACATGATGCTGCCCCACGGCCCCGACACCCAGGCCTTTGAACATGCCAGCAACGAGCCCATGGTGCCGGTCAAGCTGGAAAACACCATGGCCTTCATGTTCGAGACCCGCTTTCCCCAGCACCTGACCCGCTTTGCCGCTTTTGAAGCCCCCGTTCAGGACAACTACACCGATTGCTGGGCGGGGCTGGAAAAGAAATTCGACGGCACCCCGGGGGAAAAATAGACGATGGGCGATCGTCTTGTCCTGCTGGGAACCAAGGGAGGCCCCGCCCTGCGCGTGCCAGGCCGGATGCCCACCGCAAACCTTGTGGAACTGGGCGGCCGCAGCATCGTGGTCGATTGCGGCCTTGGCGTGACGCTGCGTCTGGTCGAGGCCGGGTTCGATCTGCGCCAGCTTGACGTGGTTGTGATCACACATCTGCATTCCGACCACCTGCTTGAACTCGGCCCGCTGCTGCTGACCGCCTGGACGACCGGGCTGACCCGCAAGGTCACGGTTTTCGGCCCCAGGGGGACCGACGCATATTGGCAGGCCTTCCTGCAATCCATGTCGTTTGACCTGAACATCCGCGAATCCGACGAAGGCCGCGCGCGGCTGGCGGATCTGGTCGAGGTAAGGACGATATCGGAAGGTGATGTTCTTGACGATTCAACCCTTTCCATTGCTGCGATGCGGGTTGAGCATCCACCGGTAACAGATTGTTTTGCAGTAAAAATCAGGAATGATAGTCATGTGATCACATTTTCGGCCGACACCTGCTATTTCCCGCCCCTTGCCGATTTCGCAAAAGGCGCCGACATCCTGGTGCACGAGGCCATGCTGCCCCAGGCGGTGGATGCGCTGGTCGAGCGCACCGGGCTGGGGGACGCGCTGCGCAACCACCTGCATGCGTCGCACACCACGGCCGAGGACGCTGGCCGCATCGCGGCGGCGGCCGGTGTCAGGCGGCTGGTGCTCAACCATCTTGTGCCGCCCGATGATGCGCGCTTTACTGATGCCGACTGGATAGAGGCCGCCCGCACCCATTTTGACGGCCCCGTTGATCTGGGCCGTGACGGCATGGAAATTCCGCTGAACTGAACAAGAGGCAGGCGCATGATGCCAAGGAAAAGCTGGGTTGCCAGCGCGAACGACCCGAATACCGATTTCCCGCTCAACAACCTGCCCTGCGGGGTGTTCTCGATCAACGACGGCGAACCCCGCTGCGGCGTTGCCATCGGCGACATGATCCTGGACGTGACCGCGCTTGAAGAAAACGACATCCTGCGCCCCGGTGACGAGCCTGTTTTCGATGTTCCCTTCTGGAACGATTTCATGGAACTCGGCCCCGACACATGGGCCCGCTTCCGCGCCGACCTCACCGCCCAGCTGGCCGAGGGCGCGGACAGGCGCACGGACGTCAAACCCCATCTGGTGAGACAGGCCGACGCCAAAATGCACATGCCCTTTGCGGTTGCCGAGTTCACCGATTTCTACGCCGGGCGCAACCACGCCACCAATGTGGGCACCATGTTTCGCGGCCCCGAAAACGCCCTGCCGCCGAACTGGCTGCATATCCCGATCGGCTATAACGGGCGGGCGTCCTCGGTGGTCGTGTCGGGCACCGATTTCCACCGCCCCTGGGGGCAGCTGAAATCGCCCGATCACGACATGCCCGCCTTTCTGCCCTCGCGGCGTTTCGATTTCGAGCTGGAAATGGGCGCGGTCATAGGCCAGCCTTCGGACGGGCCTGTGACAGTGGCCGAGGCCGACGAGATGATCTTTGGCTATGTGCTGCTCAACGACTGGTCCGCGCGCGACATCCAGGCCTGGGAATACCAGCCCCTCGGCCCGTTTCAGGCCAAGGCCACGGCGACCACCATCAGCCCCTGGATCGTGACCCGCGCCGCGCTCGAACCCTTCCGCACGTCAACCCCTGAACGCGAAAAGCCCCTGCTGCCCTATCTGCAGGAACCGGGCCCGATGCTGTATGACATCGACCTTGCCGTGCAGCTGGCGCCCGAGGGCAGGCCGGCCACCACCATCGCCCGCACCAACATGGCCGAACTCTATTACTCGGCCGCCCAGCAGCTGGCGCATCACACCACATCGGGTTGCCCGATGAATGTGGGCGATCTGCTGGGCTCGGGCACCATCTCGGGGCCGTCCAGGGAAAGCCGTGGCTCGCTCCTCGAACTGTCCTGGGGCGGGAAGGAACCTCTTGCCCTTGACAGCGGCGAGACGCGGACGTTCCTTGAAGATGGCGACACCATCACCATGACTGGCGCGGCACAGGGCGACGGATACAGAATCGGCTTTGGCACATGTCGCGGCACAGTGCTGCCGGCGCGCGCCGACCCTTACGCCCGCTAGGCTTCTTCTTTGCCCAAATACTCCCGCCGGAGGCGTCCCCACAGCCGCCACAGGCGCAACAACACAGGATGAAAACAAATGGCCAAGGCATTCGCATCTCAAGGCGACCTCGACGACAAGAAAACCACATTTGCCGAAATCGGCCCCGGCCTTTACGCCTTTACCGCCGAGGGCGACCCGAATTCGGGCGTGATTGTCGGCGATGACAGCGTCATGGTGATCGAGGCCCAGGCCACGCCGCGGCTTGCCCAAAAGGTGATCGACGAGATCCGCAAGGTCACCGACAAGCCGATCACCCACCTGGCGCTGACCCATTACCACGCGGTGCGTGTGCTGGGCGCCAGCGCCTTCGGGGCGCAGCAGATCATCATGTCCGACATGGCGCGCGCCATGGTGGTCGAGCGCGGGCAAGAGGACTGGGACAGTGAATTCCAGCGCTTTCCCCGCCTGTTCCAAGGCCATGAATCGATCCCCGGCCTGACCTGGCCGACCACCACCTTCAACGATTCCGTGACCGTCTATCTGGGCAACCGCAGGGTCGATCTGATGCATCTGGGCCGGGCGCATACGGCGGGCGACATCGTGATCCATGTGCCCGATGCCAATGTCATGTTTACCGGCGACATCGTCGAATACCACAGCGCCTGCTATTGCGGCGACGGGCATTTTTCCGACTGGGGCGACACGCTGGATGCCATCAAGTGGTTTCAGGTCGATGCCATTGCGCCAGGGCGCGGCGACGCGCTGGTCGGGCGCGACCGCGTTGACGAGGCGATCGAGCTGACCCGCGATTTCCTGCAATCCACCTACAACCCGGTCGCCCGCGTCGCCGCCCGCGGCGGCAGCCTGAAACAGGCCTGGGATGCAGCACGCGAGATCTGCGACCCCAAATTCGCCGATTATGCCATTTATGAACACTGCCTGCCCTTCAACATCGCGCGCGCCTATGACGAGGCCCGCGGCATCGACACCCCGCGCATCTGGACGGCGAGCCGCGACCTTGAAATGTGGGAGGCGTTGCAGGGATGACCTTGTGGCTGGCTGCAAAGATCATGGCCGCCCTTGGCGCGGTGTTTCTGTTGGCCGGATTTGCTATACTGGCGCTGATGTTTCTGCTGGCGTCGTTTCAGGATGATAACTTCTGGGACGCATGGTCTTTCAACACCTCACGCCGGCTTGCCCATTCGAACCGCGCCATGAACAAGGCCGGAGAGTGGAGCAGAACCACCTTTGCGGGGCGCGTGTCCGAGTGGTTGTTGAAACTGGGAACCGCCCTGCTGGTTGCAGCCGCAGGGGTGGGGGCGTTGGCATATGCAAAAGGATAGACTTGGCCGACTGACCATACCGACTTTTCGAAAGGCAAGACCATGACCCGAATTTTCGAAACCCCCATATACCCCTATCAACGCTCGGCCGACCAGGATGCCCCCGCGCCGGTGCGTCACAAGGTGGTGGTTGTGGGTGCGGGCCCCGTAGGGTTGGTCACCGCCATTGATCTGGCCCATCAGGGCGTGCCAGTCGTGGTGGTGGATGAAAACGACAAGGTCAGCTTTGGCAGCCGCGCGATCTGTTTTGCCAAGCGACCGCTGGAGATCCTCGACCGCCTTGGTTGCGGCCAGCAGATGGTTGACAAGGGCGTGACATGGAACCTTGGCAAGGTATTCTTTCACGACCGCGAGATCTATTCCTTCAACCTGCTTGCGGGTCAGGGCCATCGCCGGCCGGCCTTCATCAACCTGCAGCAATATCATTTCGAGAAATTCCTTGTCGATCACATCCGCTACATGCAAACGCAAGGCGCACCCATCGAAATCAGGGGCCGCAACAAGGTTTCGGCCGTGGGGCTGCATGATGATCACGTCACGCTGGAAATCGACACGCCCGAGGGATCGTACAACATTGATGCCGACTGGCTGGTTGCCTGCGACGGGGCAAATTCGCCGATCCGCAAGATGCTGGGGCTGGGTTTTTCGGGGCAGGTGTTCGAGGACAACTTCCTGATCGCCGATGTGGTGATGGAGGCCGAATTTCCGACCGAGCGCTGGTTCTGGTTTGATCCCCCCTTCAACAAGGGGCAGTCGGCGCTGTTGCACAAGCAGCCTGACAATGTCTGGCGTATCGACATGCAGCTGGGCTGGGATATCGACCGCGAAGAGGAACTGAAGCCCGAGAACATCCGCCGCCGCCTGCATGCGATGCTGGGCAGGGACGCGAAATTCGAACTTGAATGGACCTCGATCTACACCTTCCAATGCGCCCGGATGGAACGTTTTCGCAAGGGGCACGTGCTGTTTGCCGGCGACAGCGCACACCAGGTTTCGCCCTTTGGCGCGCGCGGGGCCAATTCGGGCATTCAGGATGCCGACAATCTGGCCTGGAAGCTGCGTGCGGTGATCAATGGCGACGCCCCCGAGGCGTTGCTCGACAGCTATTGCGACGAGCGCGAGCAGGCGGCGGATGAAAACATCCTCAATTCCACCCGCTCGACCGAATTCATCACCCCGAAATCGGAAATCAGCCATATCTTTCGCGACGCGGTGCTGGATCTGGCCGAACATCACGAATTTGCCCGCCCGCTGGTCAATTCCGGCCGCCTGTCCGTGCCGACGATTCACGATGGCTCGCCGCTGAACGGCCCGGATGCGCCCGGCCTTCCGCAGGAAACCCGCCCCGGCGCCCCGGCCGTGGATGCGCCGCTGCGCAAGGGCTGGCTGCTCGACCGGCTGGGCGATGGCTTCAGGCTGCTGGCAATCGGCATCAATGTCCCCGACGAACTGGCCGGCATCGAGGTCGTGCAGGTGGCAGCCGATGAATCCGACGCCCTGGCAGAGCGCTGGCTTGGCGGGGCAGGGGGCGCGCTCTACCTGATCCGCCCCGATCAGCATGTCGCCGCCCGCTGGCTGGAATATGACCGCGATGCGATCACCGCCGCCCATGAACGCGCACTTGGGCGCCAATGACAGAGAGCCGACAAATGCCCCAATTGACCCTGACCGCCAATATTCCCGACCCCGATGATTTCTACGAGGCACTCCTTGCCGCCCATCAGGGCCTGTCCAAGGCAGAATCCGACGCCCTCAACGCGCGGCTGATCCTGCTTCTGGCGAACCATATCGGCGACCCCGACATCCTGCGCGAGGCGCTTGAACAGGCATCCCGCAAACCGGCCTCCTGACCACGGCTTCTTCTTTGCCCAAATACTCCGGGGGAGTCGCGTCAGCGATGGGGGCAGCGCCCCCGACCTTACCCCACCACCAGCCAGAGCGCGCCAAGCAGCATCACCATCACACCCCAGCTGTGCCATATTGCCCCCACTGCGCGGCGAATGTCATTCGCGCCCGCATCGCGTCTTCCTTGGGCATTGACAAAGGGCTCGTCCACCCGCCGCCCGTCATAGATCCGCGGCCCCGAAAGCGCGATTCCCAGCACGCCCGCCAGCGCCGCCTCGGGCCAGCCGGCATTGGGCGAGCGGTGCAGTCCGGCGTCCCGCAGCATCACCCGCCAGGCGCGCGCCGAAAGATGTGCCAGACAGATCAGCGCCCCGCTCAGCCGCGCGGGCACCCAGTTCAGCACATCGTCCAGCCGCGCCGCCGCCCAGCCGAAATCGCGATAGCGCGCGTTGCGATAGCCGATCATGCTGTCGGCCGTGTTCACCGCCTTGTAGATCGCCATGCCGGGCAGGCCGAAAAGCAGCCCCCAGAACAGCGGCGCAACCACGCCATCGCTGAAATTTTCGGCTGCACTTTCGATGGCTGCGCGGGCAACGCCTGCCTCATCCAGCGTTTCGACGTCGCGCCCCACAATGCGCGCCACCGCGCGCCTTCCCGCGGGCAGGCCGCCCGATGTCAGCGCCCTGGCAACGGCGCCCACATGCTGTGCCAGGCTTTTCTGGGCCAGCAGCACGCCCATGGCCAGCGTGGCCAGCAGGTCGCCCGCAGGCAGCAGGGTGATTGCATGGGCAGTCAGCCCCGTCAGCAGAATCAGCACCAGCAGTGCAAGCACCCCCTTTGCGCGGCGGTCACGCCCGTGATTGAGGCGCCCTTCCAGCCAGGCCACAAGACGCCCCATCAGCGCCGCAGGGTGCGGAAACCTGTCCCACAGCCAGCCAGGGTCGCCCAGCAGGGCGTCGATCACCAGTGCCAGCAGGATAGCGGAAAGGGGGCTCATGTCGCCGCGGCCAGAGCCGCCTCCAGCCTACGCAGGGCGTTTTCGTCTGCGGGGATGCCCAGCCGCAGCCAGGTTTCGGAATAGGGAAAGATGCGCCCCAGAACCCGCCCCTGCGCCAGCCGATCCTGCCAGCGGACGGCATTGTCCACCTCATACAGCCGGAACAGCGTGGTGCCGCCGATGCTGCGCGCGCCAAAGCCGGTCATCAGGCGGTCAAGCCGGTCGGCCATTCCAGCCAGCCAGCTGCGCGTGTTCAGCGCCCAGCTGTCGTCGGAAAGCGCGCGCGTCCCGATGGCCAGCGCCGGCCCCGAAACCGGCCAGGGCCCCAGCATCTCGGCCAGCGGCCCAAGGGTTTCCGGTCGCGCGACGGCAAAGCCCAGCCGCAAGCCGGCGAGCCCCCAGAACTTGCCGAAACTTTTCAGCACCACCACACCGGGGCGCGTCGCCAGATGCACGAGGCTTTGGGCGGGCGTCACGTCGCAAAAGCTTTCGTCGATGACCAGCAGGCTTTCGTTGCCCATATCGCCACCGTCCCACAGCCGCCCGTCCGGGTTGTTCGGATGCACGACCACACGGGCCTTGTCGCGGCTTTCGCCCACGTCCCACCCGGCGGCGCGAAAGGCGGCGGCGTGTTCGTTATAGCTGCGCAGCGCGATCTGCACGCTGCCGGGCGCGGTCAGCCACGGGATCCGCGCGATCAGGCTTGATGCGCCGGGGGCGGCAAGGATCTCGGCCCCCTCGGGCACATTCCAGAAGGCCCGCGCAGCGGTATGCAACGCCTGTGTCGCCCCCTCGTCAGGCAACGCCGTCCAATCTTGCGGGCCCAGCCCTGAAACCGGCCAGGGGCGGGGGTTGATGCCGGTGGAAAGGTCAAGCCAGTCACCGCGCCGCCCGCCATATCTGCGGATGGCCGCGTCAATTCCCCCGCCATGGTCGCGGGGGGGCAGGGCTGGCGTCTTTCCGGTCAATCCGTTCCCCCCAGTTGCGGCAGACGGGCCACGAAATGGCCCTTGACGCCTTGCGGCCAGCTGCGAAAGGGCACCTGTCCGCTGTCGCTTTCGGCATGTTTGCGGGCGTATTCGACGATCGCCAAGGCACTGGCCTCGTCAACCTCGAAACGCCCAAGCACATAGGTCAGCTTGCCCTCGGCCTGGATGGCAATGTTGCAGGCGCGTTCGCACCCCATGAGGCAGGAATGGCGGCGGGTTTCAAGCAGCGGTTCGTCCGCTGCGGCAGCCTCGATCAGGGCGGCAAGGCGTTCGCCGTCGGTCTTTTCCATCCCGCGCGCGGCCCAGTCGTCGTGCTTGCAGGTGTCGCAGATGGTGATCACTGTTTTCATGGGTGTTCCTTGATGGCTGTTGCCGCAACATCAAGCGGATTCGTGCCCCTTGCGCAATGGCAAAGGCATTGATCCGGTCAGCACGCCGCAAGGGGCCTGGCCCGATGGCCTCAGCCGATCCTGCCCTGGTTTTCCCCGACCTGCCCGCGGTGCAGCAGGATGTGGTCCAGCAGAACACAGGCCATCATGGCCTCGCCCACGGGCACGGCGCGGATGCCGACGCAGGGGTCGTGGCGGCCCTTGGTGACGATCTCGGTTTCTTCGCCCGCCTTGGTGATGGTGCGGCGGGGTTTCAGGATTGACGAGGTTGGCTTGACCGCGAAACGGCAGACGATCTCTTGCCCGGTGGAAATGCCGCCAAGGATGCCGCCGGCGTGGTTTGACGAAAATTCAGGCCCGTCTGGCCCCATGAAGATTTCATCCGCATTGGCCTCGCCGGTCAACTCGGCCGCACCAAAACCGGCGCCGATCTCGACCCCCTTGACCGCGTTGATCGACATCATCGCGGTGGCGATGTCGGTATCCAGCTTGCCATAGACCGGCGCGCCAAGGCCAGCGGGCACGCCGCTGGCCACCACCTCGACCACGGCGCCGACCGAATTGCCCGATTTGCGCAGCTGCGAAAGATATTCTTCCCATGTCGCGGCAATTTCGGCGTCCGGTGTCCAGAACGGGTTGCGGGTGATCTCGTCCATGTCAAAGCGGCTGCGCTCGGCCTTGTGGGGGCCCATCTGCACCATATAGCCGGTGATCTTCAGACCGGGCACCAGCGCCTTGAGCGCCTCACGCGCAACCCCGCCCGCAGCCACGCGTGCCGCCGTTTCGCGCGCCGAGGATCGCCCGCCGCCACGATAGTCGCGGATGCCGTATTTCTGCCAATAGGTGATGTCGGCATGGCCGGGGCGGAATTTTTCGGCGATTTCCGAATAATCCTTGCTGCGCTGGTCCGTGTTGCGGATCATCAGCTGAATCGGCATGCCGGTGGTCAGCCCCTCGAACACGCCCGAAAGGATTTCGACCTGATCAGGTTCCTGCCGTTGGGTAGTGAACTTGCTTTGCCCGGGTTTGCGCCGGTCCAGCCAGTGTTGCAGCATCGCGGCCTCAAGCGGCACGCCCGGCGGGCAGCCATCCACAACCGCCCCCAATGCGGGGCCGTGGCTTTCGCCCCAGGTGGTCACGGTGAACAGGCGTCCGAAGCTGTTGGTCGACATGGGGCGGCCCCTCCTTTTGGGGCTTTATGCCCGACTGGAAACACCCTGCCAAGGCGCTTTCACACAGGGAAAGGGGCCGGAATGGCGGTTTCCGGCCCCGATATCGTTACACAAAAACATGCGACTGCCCCGAATGGGGGAACAGCGGCAACGCAGATCAGTTGGGCATGTACAGCCTGACGCGATCACCGGGGTCAAAGCTGTTGCCGGTGCGGATACGGTAGATCTGCCCGTCGATCCTGACCTGGGATTCGTAGTAAAGCAGATGCTTTTTCCCCTTCTTCTTGGTCGTGTGGCAGCGTCTTTCAGTCTTGTAGCCGACAATGCGTTCCTGGTTCTTGTTCGCCCCGGCAATGCCGCCGATGACGGCACCGGCGGTGGCACCATTCTTGTTGCCGGTGACAATCTGGCCAAGCGTGCCGCCAATGATCGCGCCGGCGATCACGTTGCCTGCCTGCTGATCTGGTGGCGGTTTGCGGTAGATCGGTACGCGGACATTCTTGCAGACGCGCTTTTTGCCGCCCGATTCAGCCGAGTACACGGGATAGCTGTCAACGACCGTCGCGATCACCGGATGGGTGTCATAAGTCTGTGTCAGCGAAGGAAAAGTCTGGGCCAGGGCCGGGCCTGACAACGCAAGAGCGATGCCAAGCGCCAGCGCTGCAGGGATTCTCGAAGGTTTCATTTTTTGTTCACCACTAGTTACTGGTTTGACTGGTTTCCGTCTGTCCGTGCGCAAGTTAACATGGAAGGAAGACAAAGTCATTTCCCGAAAACAGGAATTCTGTGCCGGCCAGGGGCCCCCTTGCGCCTGCTTTCCCCGGCGCCTATGCTGGCCCCACCTCGGGGAGCCCGTCTTGGGCTGAGACTTGCATCACGCATGACCCGTTGAACCTGAACCGGACAATACCGGCGGAGGGAAGGTAAGACATTTCGTCCTCTACCCAACCTGCGCCTGTAGCTAATTGGAGGATGGAAATGTTCCGAATCTCACTGATGGCTGCGGGACTGGCGCTTACCCTTGCGGGGGCGTCGATGGCCGCGGAAAAACCCGTACTCAACGTCTATACCTATGACAGTTTCGCGTCCGACTGGGGGCCGGGGCCCAAGGTCGAAAAGGCGTTCGAGGCGATCTGCGATTGCGACCTGAAATTCACCACCGCCGGCGATGGCGCGGCGCTGCTGGCACGCGTGCAGCTGGAAGGCAAGCGTTCCAGGGCCGATGTCGTGCTGGGGCTTGACACCAACCTGACCGCGCGTGCCGCCGCAAGCGGGCTGTTTGCGCCCCACGGGATCACGCCGGAAAACCTGGCCGTGCCGGGGGGGTGGAACGATCCGCTGTTCCTGCCGTTCGACTGGGGCTATTTCGCCTTTGTCTATGACAAGACCAAGCTGGGGACAGTGCCCCACAGCTTTCGCGAACTGGCTGCGGCCCCTGACAGCCTGAAGATCGTGATCGAGGATCCGCGCAGCTCGACCCCCGGTCTGGGGCTGCTGCTGTGGGTCAAGGCGGCCTATGGCGACAAGGCACCCGAGATCTGGAAGGGGCTCGCGCCCCATATCCTGACCGTGACCAAGGGTTGGTCCGAGGCCTATGGCATGTTCCTCAAGGGCGAGGCCGACATGGTATTGTCCTACACCACATCGCCTGCCTATCACCTGATTGCCGAAAACGACAACAGCAAGGCCGCCGCCATCTTTGACGAGGGCCACTACATGCAGATCGAGGTCGCCGGCAAGATGGCCACGGCGCCGCACCCTGATCTGGCCGACAAATTCCTGAAATTCATGATGTCGGAAAAGTTCCAGTCGCTGATCCCCACCACCAACTGGATGTATCCGGCGGTGCGGCTGAAGGAAGGCCTGCCCAAGGGCTTTGCCGCGCCGATCCCTGCCGACAAGGCGTTGATCCTGTCGCCTGAACAGGCGCTGGTCGCGCGCGATGCGGCGCTGGCCGAATGGCAGAGCGCGCTGAGCAAGTAATCACCCCGGCCCTTGTGGCCGGTCTGGGCGCGGCTGCCCTTGTGGCCGCGCTTTCCCTTGGAACCGTTGCAGTAGTTGCTGGCGCTGCCGTATCTCCCATGCGTTTGGGGGCGGGCGACTGGGCCGCGCTGAAATTCACCCTGTCGCAGGCGCTGGTTTCGGCCGCGCTCAGCTGCGCCTTGGCCGTGCCGGTTGCCCGTGCCTTGGCGCGGCGGAGCTTTGCCGGGCGCGGTCTGTTGGTCACGCTTCTGGGCGCCCCTTTCATCCTGCCGGTCATCGTGGCCGTTCTGGGGCTGCTGGCGGTTTACGGGCGCGGCGGGCTGGTCAGCGCGGTGCTGGTTCATTTCGGGTATGCGCCACTGTCGATATACGGCTTTCGCGGCGTGGTGCTGGCGCATGTTTTCTTTAACCTGCCGCTGGCAACGCGGCTGTTGTTGCAGGGCTGGCAGCGCGTGCCTGCCGAACATTTCCGTCTGGCGGCGCAGTTGGGCATGACAACCCGCGACATCAACCGGGTGATCGAGCGCCCGATCCTGCGCGCAGTGCTGCCCGGCGCATTCGCAACCATCTTTCTGCTATGCGTCACAAGTTTCGCCGTCGCGCTGACACTGGGCGGGGGGCCGCGCGCGACCACGATCGAGCTGGCGATCTATCAGGCGTTTCGGTTCGATTTCGACATGGGGCGTGCCGCGGCTCTGGCCTTGATGCAGTTTGCCATCGGTGCCCTTGCGGCGGTTCTTGCCTGGCGTATGGCCCAAACCCGGGCGCAAGACCCGCAGCTTGCCCCCGAGGTTCACAGATGGGATTGCGCCGGTTTTCCGTCGCGGGTCGCCGACAGCCTTGGCCTGCTGCTGGTCGCGCTGTTCCTGTTGTTGCCGCTCGCGATGGTGCTGATCGACGGCCTGAGGGGGATCGCTTTGCTGGATGGGCGGGTATGGCTTGCGCTGGGGCGGTCGGTTCTGGTCGCGCTGGCCTCGGCCGTTCTGACCTTGCTGCTGGCCCTTGCCCTTGGCCTGGCGGCCGTCTCGCGCAGGCAGGGCGCCATTGCGGGCGGGTTCGAGAGTATCGGCTTCCTCAGCATCGCGGCCTCGCCCATGGTGATTGGCACCGGGTTGTTCATCATCCTCTATCCCTTGGTGGACCCTGCCAGCATGGCGCTGCCGGTGACGGCGCTGGTGAATGCAGCGATGAGCCTGCCTTTTGCCCTGCGCGCGACCCTGCCAGCCCTGCGCCAGGCCGAGGCCACGCATGGCCGTCTTGCCGACAGTCTGGGGCTGGGGGGGGGGATGCGCTTTCGCCTGTTGCACTGGCCTTTCATCCGGCCGGCGGCGGGCTTTGCCACAGGGCTGGCGGCTGCATTGTCGATGGGTGATCTGGGCGTGGTCGCGTTGTTTGCCGATCCCGACGCCGCGACGCTGCCCCTTTACCTTTACCGCCTGATGGGGTCTTACCAGATGACCGCCGCCAGCGGTGCGGCCTTGTTGCTTGTGGCTGCTTCGCTTGCGCTGTTTGCTGTATTCGACCGATGGGGAAGGGCCGCCCGATGATCCTGCAGCTGGACAAGATGACCGTTCGCCAGGGCGATTTCAGCCTGTCTGCGGATTGGTCGGTGAAACGTGGCACGCGTCTTGCCCTGATCGGGCCGTCAGGTGGCGGAAAATCCACGCTTCTGTCATTGATTGCGGGTTTTTTCGAACCTGACGAGGGCCGCCTTTTGATCGAGGGGCGCGACATGCGCGGCGTTGCGCCGGGCAGGCGGCCGGTCAGCCTGTTGTTTCAGGAAAACAACCTTTTTCCCCATCTGAGTGTTGCGCGCAATGTCGGGCTGGGTATCCGCCCCGATCTGCGGTTGACGCGCGAACAGCACGAGGCCGTTGAACGCAGCCTGCAAGAGGTCGGGCTTGAGGGCATGGGCGCGCGCATGCCCGCGCAGCTGTCTGGCGGACAGCGCCAGCGTGTGGCACTGGCGCGCGCGCTGCTGCGTGACAAGCCCCTGCTGCTGCTGGACGAACCCTTTGCCGCCCTTGGCCCCGCTCTGCGGGCCGAGATGCTGGATCTTGTCGCGGGGCTGCTTGAGCGCACCGGCGCGACATTGCTGATGGTAACCCACGACCCGCGCGATGCCGAACGCATCGCCGATCAGACTGCGCTGGTCAGCGACGGAAAGGTGACCCCACCGATGCCGACGGCAAGGTTGTTGGCAGATCCGCCCGCGGCACTGCGCGCCTACCTGGGGTGATCCCTTTCCACGAAAAAGGGGCGCGCCGATCCGGCACGCCCCTTTGCAATCATGTCAGGCGTCTCAGCCCTTGCGCTTGGGCCCTGCCCACAGCTTCTTGTTGGTCAGGTAAAGAAGCGATGTCAGCAGCACCAGGAACGAGATGACCACAAAGCCGGTTTTCTTGCGAATGGTCATCTTGGGTTCAGCCGTCCACATCAGGAAGGCGGCAACGTCCTGCGCCATGCTTTCGACGTCATTCGGGCTGCCATCGGCGAATTCGACCAGGCCATCCTCCAGCGGCGGCGGCATTTTCATCCAGCCGGACGGGAAAGCCTTGTTTTCGTAAAAGGTCGAACCGGCTTCTTCCTTGGTCTTTCCAGTGAACTCGGTCAGGATCGAGGCGATGTATTCAGCACCGCCCATGCCCTTGACAAGCTGGTTGATCCCCAGACCCATCGGGCCGTGGAAGCCGGCGCGTGCCTTGGCCATCAGGCTGAGGTCGGGGGCGCCGGCATCGGTGTTTGCCGGGAAGTGATCGGCAGGCTTGGCCGGGCGGGTGTCGTCGAGTTCCTTGTCATAGACCTCGATTTCCTTGGCATAGGCCTTGACCTGCTCGGGGGTCAGCTCCAGGCCGCCGGGATCGCCAAGGTTGCGGAAATAGACCTGCCGGATGCCGTGACAGGCTGCACAGACCTCGGTGAACACCTGAAGACCGCGTTGCAGCTGGGCCTTGTCATAGGTGCCAAACGGCCCCTCGAAGGAGAAGGAATAGTCGACAACGTGCCCGCCCTCGCTGGCCGCAACCCCGGTTGCGCCCATGCCGAATGCAACGAGTGCTGCGAGTATGGTATTTCTGATCATCTCGTCTGTCCTCTCATTCAAATCATTCGGCCGCAGACTGTCTCTTATACACATCTGACGCTGC